>NZ_RAWE01000094.1 GCF_003611695.1 Corallococcus carmarthensis
GCCCAGGGCCCCTTCGTGGTGCACGTTGCTCACACTCGCCCTCCTCGCCCGTCCCCACCCGCGCCCCACCGAGGGGTCCATTTCAGAACCTGTGCAGCCCCCACCGTCATGGCGAGGCCTGATCGTCGACGGCCGGTAGCCTCCTCGCGCTCGCGTCAGCGGGTGGACAGAGCGCCATGCCCTCGGGGCGGGAATGCAGGAGGAGCGGCTCCAATACCAACGGATGGACACCGCGCGTGGAGCCGCAGCGCACGCTCGGCAGCAGGACCGAAGGCGGTTAGGGTGGCGGCGCCTTCACAGCGCGGGAGCAATGCCATGAAAGCAGTGCGCTTCTCGGCCTTCGGGCCGCCCCCCGACGTCGCCCAGGTGGTGGAGGAGTCCCCAGCGCCGCTGAAGTCCGGCGAGGCGCGGCTGGCCGTGCTCGCCACGCCCATCAACCCCTCCGACCTGCTCACCCTCTCCGGCGAATACGGCGTGCTGCCCAAGCTGCCCGCCACGCCCGGCAATGAAGGTGTGGGCCGCGTGGTGGAGGTGTCGGGCTCCGACGCCGTCTCCGTGGGCGACCTCGTGTTCCTCCCGCTGGGCGCGGGCACCTGGCGCACCCACCTCACCGCGCCCGCCGCGCAGCTGTTGCCCGTGCCGCCGGGCCTGGACCTGCTCCAGGCCAGCATGCTGCTCATCAACCCGCCCACCGCCTATCTGATGCTGCGCCAGTTCGTGACGCTCCAGCCCGGCGAGTGGGTGGTGCAGAACGCCGCCAACTCCGCGGTGGGCCGCTACCTCATCACCCTGGCGCAGGTGATGGGCCTGAAGACCGTCAACGTCGTGCGCCGCCAGGAGCTGGCCGACGAGCTCAAGGCCCAGGGCGCGGACGTCGTGCTGCTGGACACGGACGAGCTCCCCCAGAAGGTGCGCGCGGCCACCGGCGGCGCGAAGGTGCGGCTGGGCATCGACGCGGTGGGCGGAGACTCCGCTCGCAGGGTCGGCGACTGTCTGGCGACGGGCGGCGTGCTGGTGAACTACGGCGCCATGAGCGGCAAGGGCCCCCAGCTGTCCGCGGCGGCCTCCATCTTCAAGGACGTCACCCTGCGCGGCTTCTGGCTGACGCGCTGGCTGCGCGACGCCCCGCGCGAGGAGCAGAACGCCACCCTGGCCCGGCTGGCGGAGCTGATGGCCGTGGGAACGCTGCAGGCGCCGGTGGATGGCACCTATCCGCTGGAGCGCATCCAGGACGCGGTGAAGCGCGCGATGGAGCCGGGCCGCAACGGGAAGATCCTGCTCACCCCCAACCCCGCGGCGTGAAGCACCCGCCGCTCACATGAAGGAACGACGACCATGAAGCGAGTCGAAGGCAAGGTGGCCCTGGTGACCGGCGGCGCGGGGGGCCTGGGCGCCGCGTCCGCGCGGATGCTCGCGCGCGAGGGCGCGAAGGTGGTGGTCACCGACCGGCGCGAGGCCGAAGCCCGCGCGGTGGCGGAGGAGCTGGGCGACGCGGGCCTGTTCGTCCCGCTGGACGTCACCCGCGAGGACCAGTGGGTGAGCGCGCTCGCGCGCACGGTGGAGAAGTTCGGGCGGCTGGACGTGCTCGTGAACAACGCCGGCATGGGCATCGTGAAGGACATCGAGGAGATGTCCCTGGACGAGTGGAAGCTGGTGCACTCGGTCAACCTGGACGGCGTGTTCCTGGGCTGCAAGCACGGCATCCGCGTGATGAGGGAGTCCAAGTCCCAGGGCTCCATCATCAACATCTCCTCCATCGCGGGGCTCGTGGGCGTGCCGCAGTTCCCCGCGTACTGCTCCAGCAAGGCCGGCGTGCGCATGCTGTCCAAGTCCGTGGCGCTGCACTGTGCCTACAAGGGCTATGGCATCCGCTGCAATTCCATCCACCCCGGCTACGTGGAGACCGCCATGGTGGAGGCGCTGGCCCAGGCCGGTGGCCAGGCGGACAAGACGCGCGCGCGCATGCTCAAGGGCATCCCCGCGGGCCGCTTCGGCGAGCCGGACGACGTGGCCAACGCCGTGGTGTACCTGGCGTCGGACGAGTCCAAGCTGATGACCGGCGCGGAGATGGTCCTCGACGGCGGCGCCACCGCGCAGTAGCGCGTCAGGCAGTCACGGCGGCGCCCGGGGACGTCACTCCCAGGGCGCCCCGAGCAGCTCCCCGAAGCGCATGCCCAGGTCCATGCGGCCCACCATCGCCTGTCCCCAGGCGTTCGCCTGCGCGGCCCAGGTGACGGGCGTGAGCCCCAGGGTTTCGAAGAGCTTCATCACGTCTCCGCCGCGCTGCAACGCCTTGATCATCCGGGCGTAGTCCACGAGCGTGGGGAAGGCCGACTCCGGGAAGAGCACCTCGCGGTCCACGGGCTTCAGCGGCACGCGAGGCTGGAGCGTCACCAGCAGGCGCTGCGCCTCCACGCGGGCCAGCGTCTCCTGCTGCGCGCGTTCGACGGCCTGTCTGGCATTGAGTTCCTCGGCGGCGCGGCGGGCGTCCTCGGCCCGGCGCTCCTGGTCGCGGCGGCGGGACTCGGCCACCTGGCGGTCGATTTCGCGCTGCCGTGCGTACTCCGCGTCCTCACGTCTGCGCTCGCGGCGCTCCCGCATCATCCGCAGCGCGCCGTGCGTGTCGTCCAGGAAGTCGCGGTGGATGTTCGACTCCTCCGGCGGAGACGGCGTGGCGAGCACGCGCTTCTCGAAGGCAGGCAGCCACGCTTCGAAGTGCTCCAGCTCCGCGTCCAGCACCTGGAGGACCTGGGCGTCGTGGGACTCCAGCCCGTTGCGCAGCGCCATGGCGCCCTTCGACACGGAGAGGGATGCCGTGCGCGGGCGCGTGCCCACCAGCTCCTCCGCCGCGCCCCAGAGGGCGCGCAGCCTGCGTGGCAGCGCGTCCACCGGCGCGTTGTCCAGGAGCTGCTCCGTCTGACGGAAGAGCCCTTCCGGATCCACGCGCCACCAGGCCTGGAAGCGCGCGAGGACGTCCCGCTCCGCTTCGCACTGGAACTCCCAGAGGCGGTCGCGCCAGCTCGCGAAGGCGGTGAGCAGGGCACCGCGTTCTGCGGGATGGGATTGGAAGCGCCGCCAGACGGCTTCGACGAGCATCTCGCTGCCGGAGAGGGAACTCCAGGAGCGCACCACGCGGGACAGCGGCGTCACCAGGAGGTACTGGCCCGGCCCCTCCCAGACGGCCATCAGCAGCCGGCCGGGGTGACCGGGGTCGGGGTGCTTCTCCTCGGTCCTGCGCTCCGGAACCAGGCCCGCGTTCCGAGCCCGGGACGGGAACATCATCAACGCTTCCAGCAGGGCCTCTCCGCTGTACGTGTCGCGAGCCCAGTCGTTCAGCCGCCGCTGTTCGTCCACACCCGAGTGGTGGAGGAAGCGCGCGAACGCGGAGTCACCGAAGCAAGCGGTGCGGTCCTTCGTCGTGCCCCGGTCGATGGCGTGCACGGTCTCCTCCAGGAAGGCCCACATCGCCTCGGACTCTTCCTCCTCCGGGGCCTCGGGGTCGTCGCGGGGAGGCGTGGCGGCCCACTCGAAGAAGTCGAGCGCGGTCTCCGCGGGCAGGTCGCGCAGGGCCGAGCGCGCCCAGCGGGCCCAGCGCTGCTGGCCCTCCGGGCCCCACGCGCGGAAGGGACGCTGCTTCGCGAAGGACAACAGCTCGCCCGCGAGCGAGCCCACGGTGCGCAGGGACACGGTGAGCAGCGCCTCCAGGGCACCCTCGGGGGGAGGCGAGGGAAGCTCGCGGAGGACCTCCTTCGCGAAGGCCGCGTCGCCGTCCAGTTGCAACCGCGTGAGCAGCCGGCGTGACCCCCACTGACTCAGGACGCGACGCGCGAAACTGGTCAGGGTCGCGTCGGATGAATCCAGCGCCTGGGCGACCTCCACCTCGTCGTGAAGGCACAGCGCGCACTCGAAGCGGACGTCGGGGTCCATGCCATACAGCCCCCGGTGCAGCGCGGCGGAGACGCTCTCCGGCGGCGTCTCATGCGACGCGCGCACCCAGGCGACCGCCGCGCGCGAGGACAGCTCCGGCACGTCGAGCACGCCCCGGGCGAGGACGCGGATCCGCTCGCGCTCCTCGGAGCCCAGCCGCGGGGAGAGGCCATTGCGCCAGCGCGTCATCGCGAGCATGGCCTCCACCGCCACGCGGCCCTCTCCGTGCAGCAGCTGGTTGCTCACGGAGTAGCGGGCCTCCCGGGACCAGGTGCCCTGGTGCACCCACGCGAGCGAGGCCAGGAGGCGCAGGGTCGGATCCGGTGACTTGTTCGCCAGCCACTCCAGCGAGTCCGGCATGGGACTGAAGGGCGCGAGCATCTCCTCCAGGGACGCTTCCTCGATGGGCAAGATCAGCGCCCACGCGTCCTCCAGCTCCCGCGTGAAGCCACGCTGCACGAGGTGGGGCTCGATGCGCCGGGCGTCCTCGGCGAGGCGCAGCACCGCGCCCCACTGCCGTGCATAGCGCGCCTCCAGCACCTCCACCTGGGCGGGTTCCAGCGCGGCCGTGCGGGCCGCCAGGGCGAAGCGGTCCACACCGGACTTCACCAGCGCCCGAGCGGAGCCGTAGCGCTCCAGTGGGATGGGACCGCAGAGGCAGTGCGGGCACGCGGCGTCAGGGAGGATGAAGCGGATGCAGCTGGGGCAGCGCACCTCGGCGCCCCGGCGCACGCCGCTGTCGAGCAGGGCGGACATGCCCTGTGTCTACCCCGGGCCGGGGCGCCGCGCACCCCGGGTTTTCAATGCCTCGGCGGGGTGAGCCATGCATCACGCTTCCATTCGCGAAAGCGTCACAAGGAATTCCTCGCGCCCCGTTCATACGACTGGCTTTGATGAAGGCGCGCGTTCCATCACGAAAGGGCCCCATGCACCGACGTTCCCGAAGCCTCGCGGTTCTGGCCGTCCTCCTCGCGGGCAGCACCGCACACGCGGACCCCAGTGAGTACTGCAAACGTGTCAGCAACAAGCCCGAAGCGAAGAGCGGGTACGAAGGGGTGACCATCGACGCGAACTCCGGGCGCGTGGTGGACGGTCCAACCCGTCTCTCCGAGGGAGACCAGGTCCAATTCGTCTTCGAGGGGAAGAACCCCTTCAAGTATGACTACCGCTTCGCGGTCACGTCCCAGCCGCTGGGTGCCGCACTGGCCCTGAATTTCCTGGGGAGGATTCCCGGGCTGAACCTGGGCACCCTGAAGCCAACGCCACCGCCCGGCCTGCTCGCCGCGCCCGGCGCGAGAGCCGCGGCGGTCCCCCAATGCACCTCGTCCGGGGAGCAGAAGTGGGCGCAGGATGCGCTGACGAAGATCGCGGCGGCGGAGAAGCAAAGCCTGGAGGTCGCCCAGAGCCTGCACTACGTCGACGAGGCCCACGCGTTCCTCCAGGAAACGGAACCCGACACCCTGTCCAAACCTGCTCGAGTCTGCGAGCGTGCCGAGAAGTTGAAAGCATGGACCCACGCGCCAGGAACGTTCACCTCGGCGACGAGCGTCTTCGCGCAGGACGTCGGTGCGATTACTGCCTTCCTCCTCAGGACCACCGACGACCAGGGTGTGACGCTCACTACCACCTGCAGGAGCGACCTCGACACGCGGACGAAGCAGGCGATGACCACCCTCACGTCCGATGCCGCCGTGTATCAGGCCGCCGCGGTGCGGGTCGAAGCGGAGCTCCAGAGCAGCAAGGCCAGCATCCAGCAACTGGATGCGCTCCTCGGCAGCACCCTGGGCCGGGAGGACCTCTTCTTCGAGACCCGCTTCGTCTCCGCGCGCGACGAGCCCACGGGCGTGCGGGTGGAGCTCTTCCGCCGCGACCTTCGCACCGCCGACTCCCCTGAGCGCACCGTGGGGACCGTGAACCTGGAGCTAGGCAAGAGCCCCTTCTCCCTGACGGCGGGCATCGTGCTTTCCAGCATCGAAAGCCGCCGCATCATCCGCCAGTCCGCGCGCGTGCCCACGGAGGCCAATCCCAATCAGGTGGGGCTCCGCTTCGGCTATGACGAGAGCTCCTCGGTCACTGTCGCTCCGGCCATCTTCTTCAACGCACGCCTTTCCGACAGGCCCCGGTTCAACTGGGGAGCCAGCGCGGGCATCGTGACTGCTTCCGCGGACTCCACCCTTCGCATCGACTACGCGCTGGGTGTGTTCGGCTCGTTCCGGGACATCTTCTACCTCCACCTGGGACTCCAGGCGGGCCAGCGCAACACCCTGGCCGGTGGGTTCAAGGAGGGCGAGGAGGTTCCCGCCGACCTGCCCGACCCCATCCCCACGACCAAGGACTGGAAGGCGGGCGTCCTGTTCGGGTTCTCGCTCCAGCTGAACTGAAGCCCCCACTCGCGTCAACGTCCTGTCCCCCGGGCTGACGCGCGACACGGCCATCGACTGGGGCGTCCCGCAGGAGCAGGCCGGCGCGTTCCTGGACGCGCTCGTGAGCAAGGTGCCGCTCAAGAAGCCCGGCACCGTGCGAGACATGGCGGACGCGGCGTACTTCCTCGCGACGTGCGCCTACGCCACCGGGCAGGTCATCGACATCGATGGCGGCTGGACCGCCGGGGCGTAGGTGGACAGGCGGGCCGCTCCGGGCCGGAGTGGTTCGCGGAGAAGGACCGCCGCGAGCCGTGAGTCCGTGGGTCAGCGTGGCTTCGCGGGGCCGGGCCTCCTCGCGAGCCGCGCCTCCAACCCGTCGAGCCACACGCCCAGGCCCTGCTCGAACAGCGCATCGAAGTCGAGATCGAATCCCGGGCGCAGGCCGGTCAGTACCTTCTCGAAGTGCGGAAAGCGCCCCGACGTCGCAACCCGGAGGAAGGCGTCCAGGTTGCGCCGCATGAACTCCTCGTCGTTCATGCCGGACTGGGCGACGGCGTCGGCCTCGGACTCGAGGTTGACCGCGATGCCCTGCACGAATGCGTGGAGCAGCACGTGGACGCGCATCGCCTCCTGTGCCGGGAGCCGCGTCTCCTCCAGCGCCCTCATGATCCAGTCCGCGTACGCGAGCGCGTTCTCCTGTGGCTGGGGCCGCGTGAGGTTCACCACGCGCGCGAGCCAGGGATGGCGCTGGAAGACACGCCATTCCAGCCGGGCGGCCAGCTCCAGCTGCGCACGCCACCCCGCCGGAGGCTTCGCCGGCAGCCGTTCCTCCGCGAAGGCGACCTCCGCCATCATGAAGAGCAGCACGTCCTTGCTCGCCACGTAGCGGTAGAGCGACATCACCGGCAGGCCGAGCTTCGCCGCGACTCCGCGAATGGACAGCGCCGGCAATCCCTCGTCATCCGCGATGGCGATGGCCGCGCGAACGATGCGCTCGCGCGTCAGGTCCGCCGAGCCCCGCGTCGTACCGGACCGGGACGGCCCACCCGCGACGATCGTTCCGACGCGCGGCACGGCCTTCACCACGCCTTCCTGCGCCAGGGTCCGCAGGGCATGCGCCGCTGTCGCGAGCGCGACCTTCCACCGCCGGGCCAGCTCCCGCGTGGAGGGCAGCCGGTCACCGGGCTGCAACGCCCCGGTGCGAAGCTGCCGCTTCACGTCGTCGACGATGCGCTGGTACGGAGCGATGGCCATGGTCTTTGTACTAGTACAGATGGCGCCTGTGCGCAGGCCCTGCCCCACGCGCGCCGCCTGAGCTAGCACAGCCGTGGACATCCTCTGGAGCCTCGTTGTGGAGCCTGGCGTGTGCGTACACCGTACGCACCATGACCCATCCCCACGTCCTCGTCGCTGGAGCAGGAATCGCAGGCCCGTCACTCGCATGGTGGCTCTCCCGGAGAGGCTGGCGGGTCACCGTCGTCGAACGCGCCCGCGAGCTACGCACCGGCGGGCAGGCCGTCGACTTCCGAGGGCCCGTGCACCGCGCCGTGCTGGAAGGCATGGGGCTGTGGGAGGCCATCCACGAACGACGGACGCGGCTGGGAGCACAGGCCTTCGTCGATGCCACGGGCCGGACAGTGGCGGAGCTGCCCGCACTGATGATGAGCGGGGACGTGGAGCTTCAGCGTGGGGACCTGTGCCAGCTGCTCTTCGAACGCACCCGCGGGCAGGTGGAATATCGCTTCGGGGACAGCCCTACCGCGTTTCACGAAACGCCCGAGGGCGTGGAGGTCACGTTCGAACAGCACGCCTCCCAGCGCTTCGATCTGGTGGTGGGCGCGGATGGCTTGCGCTCGAATGTGCGCTCGCGCGTCTTCGGTGAGAATGAAAGCCACCTGAAGCACCACGGCTTCCGCGTCGTGGGCTGCACGCTGCCGAACATGCTCGGCCTGCGGCAGAGAGGCGTCATCTACAGCGAGCCCGGTCGCGGCGTGTGCGTCACCAGCGCCCGCGCCGAGGACGAAGCCCGCGCGCTGTTCGTGTTCACCGGCGCGCCCCTCGCTGCCCAGGAGCGTTCCCTGGACGCGGCGCGCGAAGCGGTGTCGACAGCCTTCGCGGGCGCGGGCTGGAGGACGGCTCGGCTCGTGGAAGCACTGCGCGGGGCGGAGGACCTCTACTTCGACGCCATCAGCTCCGTGCGGCTCCCGCACTATTCACGCGGGCGCGTGGTCCTGCTGGGAGACGCGGCGTGGGGCGGCACCCTGGGAGGACAGGGCACGCCCATGGCCATGGTGGGTGCGTACGTGCTCGCGGGGGAACTGCTCGCGACCCCGGGTGAGCACGCCCAGGCCTTCGCGCGCTTCGAGGCCCGGTTGCGGCCGTATGCGATGAAGTGCCAGGGCGGAGCGAGCCACGTGGGCGGGTTCTTCGCGCCCCGCACACGGGCCGGGCTGTTCCTGCGCAATCACATCTATGGATTGCTCACCACGAAGCCGCTGGAGCGCGTGTTCGAGAAGCTCGTCACCCACGCGGCCACCGGGTTCGTACTTCCAGATTACACCTGAAAATCTGGACCGCTCCGCCTGATGTCATAGAACGCCGGGCCCCTGGTCACGCCTGAAGCGCCCAGGAGCCACCGTTCAGCCAGCAGAGATAGGGAGTCCGCATGAAGAAGACGGGAATGATGTGGGGTCTGTGTGTCGCGATGGGTCTCTCCGCCATCAGCTTCGCCGGCGAGCGGTTCAGCTCCTCGGTCTTCGTCAACACCACGACCCGCGCGTTCAGTGGAAACCTGGGGACGGCCCGTAACAGCTCGGACGGCGTGCAGTACCTGTGGTGTTCGACCGTCTCGACGGGAGCTGGGTTCTGCTACGCGAAGGATGCCTCCGGCGTCGCCGCGAGCTGCTCGACCTCCGATGCCGAAATGGTCGCGACGATCCGTGCGCTGAACTCGGATTCGAACCTGCAGGTCTCCTACGACAGCACAGGGACCTGCACGTTCATCTGGGTCAGCACCGGTTCTCACTTCGAGACCAAGGGCCCCTGAGCCTCTCGCGTTGAAGGCAACCCGCGCCATGATTCCATTCAGCCGCACGCTCGTCGTGCTCAACCTGATGTTCTTCGGCGCGGGGCTTGCCCTCTTCGTGCAGGGTCAGCGCGCCTCCGCCAGCGCCGAGGACGTCCAAGCCCGGCTGGAGCGGATGGAGGGGCGCCTCAATCAGGTGCTCGCGCAGCGCCAGAGTCCCGCCGTGGCGCTCCCCGGTGCGCCCGCTCTGCCTGCGGACCTGGACGCGCGCATGGAGCAGGCAGTGACCCGCGCGTTACAGGCCCAGGCCGCCAACGTCGCGCCCCGTGAAGACACGGCACCGCGCGAGCCCCACGCGCGGAACGCCTCGGCCTGGTCCCGCGGCAACGAGGTGGTGGACCGGGCCCTCTCCGCCCGCCGGTGGGGGGATGAGCAGGCGCGCGAGCTGTCGGCGTCCATGCCGTCCCTCACGCAACAGCAGCAGGTGGACCTCCTGCGCCGGCTCAGCGTGGCCATCAACGAAGGCCAGCTGAAGGTGGAGACGCACGGGCCGCTCTTCTAAGCAGTAGCACGACGACAGGCCGTCTCCCCTCCCTTCAGCCGCCCGAGCGCAGGCCTGCGTTCAGGGGTTGGCGCCAGCCGTCCCAGCGGGAGCGGGCTGCGTCGGTACCTTCAGCTCCCCGGAGATGATGCGGGCCCGGAGCGCCTCCACGGTGCTCAGCGCCTCCGCCTTGCCGGGGAAGTCCAGGCGCACGGGCGCCAGCCCCATGCCTCCCTCCTTCAACCCGAGCGAGACATTCCCGCCCTGGAGGCGCCCCTGGCGCTGCTCGCGGATGGCCTCGTACACCACCAGGTCCACGTGCTTCACGACGGCGGACAGCACCGCCTGCGGCGCCAGGTGGGACGGGTCGGAGTCCACGCCAATGACATACACGGGCTTGCCCGCGTCGCTCGCTTCCTTCACCGCCTGGATGGCGCCCAGGCCGTCCACGCCGGCCGCCGCGAAGATGACATCGGTGTTCTTGAGCAACAGGTCCTGCCCCACCTGCTTGCCCAGGGCGAAGTCGGTGAAGCTGCCGGTGTAGTTGACCAGCACCGTGGCGCTCGGGTTCGTCGCGGCCACGCCCGCGCGGAAGCCCGCCTCGTAGCGTTGCACCAGGGGGATCTTCATCCCGCCCACCATGCCCACCCGGCCCGTCTGGGTGACGAGCCCGGCCAGGGCACCCGCGAGGAAGCAGCCCTCCTCCTCGCGGAACACCACCGTGCGCACGTTGGGCAGCGTGATGATCCGGCCCTGCGCATCCAGCAGCGGGCTGTCCACCAGCAGGAAGGGCAGCGACGGATTGCGCCGGGCCACCGTCTCCACGGCGTTCTCCAGCATGAAGCCCACGCCCATGGCCAGGGACACATGCTGTTCGGCGAGCAGCTGAAGGTTCGGCTCGTAGTCCTCCGCCACGCGGCTCTGGAGGACCATCGGAGTGATGCCCAGCGGGGTCAGCGCCCAGCCGCGCGAGGCCAGGTCCGGGCCCAGCGAGGCCTGCCGCTCGGACGCGGCGGCCTCCACATAGCCGGCCTTCTCGTACTTCATCCCCGCGGCCCACAGCTCCAGCCCGCGCAGGGCGGAGTCGTTGAAGGCCTGGTCACCCCGGCCTCCCAATCCCAGCACCAGGCCGATGGTGGGCTTGGAGGGCGCGGCGGGCGCCTCCTTCTTGCAACCGGTGGAGACCGCCAGCAGACACAGGGCGAGGGAGACGATTCGGCGGTGCGCGCTCATGACACCGCCCAATGTATCACGCGCCTCCCGGCCCCTCAGGCGTCATCGCCATACATGCCGATGGGAATCTTCGCCTTCACGGCCTCGATGACGGCCGCGGGGCACTTCGCCTCGGCCGCGGTCATGAGCGCCTTGGGCGACGCATGCAGGGTGATGGCTCCCAGGGAGTACTCGACGAGCGGCACCGCCATCTTGCAGGTGACCTTCAGGTAGAAGCGCAGGTCCAGCGCCCCCCGGATGGCCTCCACGGCGTCCTGGAGCGCGACCTCCGCCGTGCGCGTGTTGTCCGCCTGCTGGTACGCGGTGATCTGCTGCTGGCTCAGCAGCTCCGTGTAGACGCCCAGGACGTGCTCGGGGAGGTAGTGCACCTGGGCCTCGCCGTAGGGAATGGAGGCCGCGCCCAGGTAGGGCGCCTTCACGACGCCGCTCGGGAACGAGTCCCCGTCGTCCAGGACGATCATCCGTTCGACACCGCGCGGCTTTCCACTGGAGCTGACATCGGGCCGGGTGCCCTTCACCCGCTCCCGCATCTCCTTGAGCTTCTCGCTGATCTTCGGCCAGGTGTTCAGGGTCTTCCCATTGGCCTGCGGCGCCGCGGTGCGGGGAAACGCACCGGGATACTGGCTTTCGAGGACGTTCTTGGTGGGCAGCCCCAGGTCCGTCTTTCCCCAGCCGGCGAGCTCCGCCTGGTTGCTGATGACCACCCCCGGGCACTTGAAGGAGTCGTACTCCTGGATGGGCAGCCCCTCCAGCACGGTGAACGCCGCGTGCCAGTAGTTCTTGTCCAGCGCGGGCTCCACGGGGTCGATGCCCAGGTGGTAGTATTTATACCTCGGGTGGATGCTGTATTTGATTTCATCCTCCACCCGCCGCGTCTTGCGGATGCAGAGCACCTGGGCGAACTCGGTGCGGATCTGCTCGGAGCGGGTGGCGACGCTCACCTGGCTCTCCGTCCTGGACAGGTGGGAGAAGCGCTTCGGGCGGGTACCTTTGGTGATCTTGGGCATGACCCGGCCCAGCGTAGCCGCAGATGGACGCACTCGCACGATGCGACCTGTCAGGTGGAGCGAGGTAGGCTCGGCGGCCATGACCTATCAACGCGCTCCAGTGAAGGCTCCGCGACTCTCTGGCATGGCCCTCAAGGCCATGGTCAACACGCTGGAGCGGGGCGGCGTGGGCCCGGCGCTGGTGGAGAAGTTGATGCGGGACAGCGGCATCGAGCAGTGGCGCGAGCTGCCCGCTGGCGATGCTCCGCCCATCCAGTACCCGCTGCCCCCGGGAGCGCCTCCTTCCGAATCACAGACACCGGTGGAGCAGGCCGCGCGCGCCGTCGCCGCATCCTCCGTGGAGCCGAAGCGGGAGACGGTCGCGGCGTTCGCTCGCGCCTACCGGGACGGCAGCACGGATCCGGTGGCCGTGGCGCGCAAGGTCCATGAGGCGATTGAACGCCTGGACGGCGGCGCGGACCGCCTGGGCCT
Organism: Corallococcus carmarthensis; assembly: GCF_003611695.1. Taxonomy (GTDB): domain Bacteria; phylum Myxococcota; class Myxococcia; order Myxococcales; family Myxococcaceae; genus Corallococcus; species Corallococcus carmarthensis. Next base: position 12,568 of record NZ_RAWE01000094.1, read on the forward strand.
GTTCATCGCTCGCAAGCCGGAGGAGGTGCTGCGGGCGGCGGAGGCGTCCGCGGAGCGGCTGCGCGCGGGTGCGCCCTTGAGCGTGCTCGACGGTGTGCCCGTCGTCATCAAGGACGAGCTGGACCTGGCGGGCTTCCCCACGACGCTGGGCACCACGTTCCGCACCGAGCCGGCCCGGACCGACTCCACGGTCGCCGCGCGCTTGAAGGCCGCGGGGGCAGTCATCCTGGGCAAGGCCAACATGCATGAGATTGGCATCAACCCCATCGGGTTGAACCCGCATCACGGCGCCACGCGCAACCCGTGGAACCGGGGCCACATCACCGGTGGCAGCTCCAGCGGCTCCGGCGCGGTGGTGGCGGCGGGCCTCTGTCCAGCGAGCATTGGCGCGGACGGCGGCGGCTCCATCCGCATCCCCGCCGCGCTGTGCGGTGTCGTCGGCCTCAAGGCCACCTGGGGCCGCATCCCGGAGACGGGCGTGCCGCCGCTGTGCTGGAACGTGGCGCACGTGGGCCCCCTGGGCCTCACCGTTGACGACGTCGCCGCGGTGTATGCGATTGTCTCGGGCGCGGACGGACACGACGTCGCTTCCCGGCAGCAGCCCCCGCATCACCTTTCAGGCTACGAGGACGGTGCGTTGAAGGGCATCCGTCTGGGAATCTGCACGCCGTACTTCGACGACGCGGATCCGGACGTGGTGGCGCGCTGCCGGGAGGCCGTGCGCGCCCTCACCGACGCGGGCGCCACGGTGGTGGAGCTTCCCGCGCCGGACCTGAACACGATTCTCTGGACGCACAGCTGCATCATCCTGAGCGAGATGGCGGAGGCGATGCTGCCGCAGGTGAAGGCACGCGCTTCCGTCTTCGGGCTCGACTCGCGCACCAACCTGGCGCTGGGGCGTCACTTCCGGGCCACGGACCTGATCCACGCGCTGCGGCACCGGCACCGGCTGACCCGCGAATTGCTGGCGCTCATGGCGGACGTGGACGTCATCGTCACGCCGACCACGGCCAGCACCGCGCCCGCCATCCCGGAAGCGGCGCTCCCGGCAGGCGAGTCGAACCTGCCGGTGGTGGACGCGCTGATGCGCTTCATCCGCCTGGCGAACCTCACCGGCTGCCCTGCCCTCTCCGTGCCCGCGGGCTTCGACCGCGCGGGCCTGCCCGTGGGCGTGCACCTCATGGGGCGCCCCTACGAGGAGCACCTGCTGCTGCGCCTGGGACGCGTGGTGGAGCGCGCCTCGGAGCGCCGCACCCCCACCCTCCACGTCAACGTTCTGCCCTGACCGGGGCAACTCCTTCTCTCACTTCCCGATAACCCTTCTCGAACCGCGAGCACGGAAGGGCCGGGACATGTCCATCGACGGAGTGGGAAGAGGTGGAGTCCGGCCGGTGACGCCGCGCGCCGTGGACGGCCAGTCCGAGCCCGTCGCGAAGAACGCGCTCGCGCGTCCGCTGGCGGCCAAGGACGTCTTCGAGGCGAAGAGCGTCAAGTCCTCCAGCCCTTCCGCGGGCAACGCGAACCTCCCCCCCATCCAGTCCAACACGGGCACGGTCCAGGCCGGCACGGTGCAGTTGGATGACGCGACGAAGGTGGCGCGCGGCGCGCTGAAGATCGACGCGAACGCGGATCCGAAGACGTACGACGGCATGTACCTGGGCTCGGACGGCTACGCCTACCCGCCGGACAAGTTCTCCGTCTCCGAGGTGCCGCCGTTCAAGCCGGAGAAGCCCATCGCGTCCCCGACGCCGACGACGTACCACGTCAACGGCATCCTCACGCAGCCGCAGGGCGACGGGAACGCCACGGGCGAGGCCCAGAAGCTGGCGAACGAGTCCGGCACCAACGTGGTGCCCATCTACAACGCCACGGAGGGGCTGCCCGCGGACGTGGCGCAGACGGGCCTGGACCGGCTGGGCGTGGGTGACAACAAGGCGGCCCAGACGCTGGCGGACGCCATCTACCGGGACCTCCAGGCCGGCAAGAAGGTCAACGTCACGGGCTACAGCCAGGGCGGCGCCATCGTGTCGAGCGCGCTGCGCGAAGTGGACAACCGCCTCAAGGACGACATGGGCGGCTTCTGGGGCAACCTGCCCGTCCTCGGTGACGGCAACCGCGACAAGCGCGAGGCGATGCTCGGCAACATCAACGTCTCCACCTTCGCGGGCGCGGGCAAGACGTTCCCGGACGGGCCCAAGTACACCTTCTACGTGAACAAGCAGGACCCCGTGCCGACGTGGCTGGGCACGCACGCGTTCAACCCGGTGACGGACATCGTCAGCGGCATCGCGTCCGGCCTCTTCCCCGGCATCGGCATCCTCAACGGCGGCCCGTCCACGCAGTACCCCGAAGGCTCCACCATCCACACCTTCGACTCCGCCGGAAACGGCGAGGTGTTCGCCCTGGACGGCAAGCACGGCATCGACACGTACCTGAACAACATCCAGGACGCCGTGCCGTGAGGCTCACGGGGCGCGATCAGCGCGCCTCGAACCACGTGATGCCGTAGTCCAGACAGAGCTCCTCGCCGGGCTGGATGTCACGCAGCGCCACGGCGGCGCCCGTGTCCGGCACCGGTCCGTCGATGAGCTCCACGTTGGGCGTCTTCGAGTGGTTGTAGAGCGCCAGCATGCCCCACGCGTACGCCTTCTCCCGGCCGGGCTCGGTGCCCCAGGTGAAGACGTGGTGGTGTGCCTGGCAGTCGCGGTGATCCACCGGCTTCAGGTCGCTTTCGGGGAAGCGGCTGATGGGCGCCCACTCCACGAGCGTCCCCTTCGGCAGGAACCTGCGCGCGAAGACGCCCCGTCCCTTTCCGGGGATGAGGCGCCATTCGACGTTGGGGTGGAACTGGTTCTCGGAGATGAGGCGATCGAGTTCGGGATTGTTCATGGAGAACCCCTCCTGGAGGGAGGGTGCCTGCCCGAACTTAAGCACTCTCCGGACTCCCGCGATGCCCCTGGGTCCAGGGGCAGGAAGGCTGGTCCTCCAAGGACCGGAAGCCTACGGAGAGGCGGGCGCCTGCTCCACGTCCCGGACGCGGTTGGGACGGCGCTCGGGGACGGGCGCGATGCCGCCCATCCACTCCCAGTCCATGCCGTTCCACAGCTGCTCGCACCAGCGCAGCTCCGTGGCCAGCTCCCGCGCCTTGGCCCCGTGGGCGATGAGCGCCCAGCCCAGCCGGGACTGCTTGCACTCGCCGCTCTTGAACTTCAGCAGCCGGCGCTGGCCCTGGGCCTCGGCGCGCTCCGCTTCCCAGAGCGCCTGGTTCCGGAGGCCATCCCCCTGGGCATCCACTCCGTTCCAATCACACCAGGCCAGCACGTCCTTCAGTCGGATCAGCTTCGTTCCCCGGGAGAGTTCCGTCACGGCCGCGACGAGAAGGTCGGGGGTGATGACACGCATGGGATGGGGCCTCCGGTGCAGAGCGGCGAAGGTCACCAACCTACAGCGTAGGAAATGGCGGAGGGCCTCAGCTCCGCCATGCGTTTGTCATGGTTCTGTCATGGCTTCCGGCCATGACGCACACGGGCATCGCGCTCAGGGCTTCGGCGCGGGCTTCGGCGCAGGCGCGGGCGGTGTGGCTGCCTTTGTCTTCGAGTACGTGGCGATGCGGTTCGTCACCTCGCCCATCAGATCATTGGGGATGGGGACGGAGAGGTTGTACTGGGCGATCTTCCAGCCGGACGCGTCCTTCACCAGCACGCCGCTGCCGCGCGCGGGGCCCAGGTTGGGCGTGTCCAGCGCCTCGTCGAACCAGGCCACCTGGCCGTCCTTGGAGAAGAACACGTTGCGGGACACCGACTTGAACGACCACGCCTTGCCCTTCGTGAAGTAGGGCTTCGCCCACACGCGGAACTGATCCACGGTCCAGCGCTCCTCGCCGTCCGTGCCCATGAAGACCGCGTCCGGGGTGAAGAACGCGAAGTAGCGCGGCTCGTTCGCCACCGCCGCCGCGCGGTGCCAGTCATCCAGCACCGTGGCCACCGCGACCTTGGGGTCGGCCGGGGCCTGCTGCGGGGCCTGGGCCGGCGCCACGACGGGGTTGGCGCCAAGCGCCAGCAACAACCAGGAGACGGATGCCATCGGGTGCACCTCGACGAAAGAGGGGTTCGCGGTATGAAGCGGCACAGCGTGCCCACAGGTCAAGGCATGCGACACAAGGCGGTGGTGGCGTGGTGCTCGAAAGTTTCCAGGTGGGCACGGGCGACGTGCTCACGGTGATGCTGCACGGCTTCCTCGGGACGGGCCGCAACCTGCGCTCGCTGGCCGTCGCGTGGACCCAGGCCGACCCGCGCCGCCGCATCCTCCTGCCCGACCTCACCGGCCACGGCACCTCCTCGGCCCTGCCCCCGGACGCGGACCTGACCACGCTCGCGCGCGACGTCGTGGACACACTCGACGCGAAGGGCTTCACCGGCGCCGTGGACTGGGTGGGCCACTCGCTGGGCGGCCGCGTGTCACTCGCCGCGAGCCTGGATGCCTCCGAACGCGTGGGCAGCGTGGCGCTGCTCGACATCGCGCCCGGCCCCGTGCCGCTGGACCTGTCGGAGAGCGGCTATGTCCTGGACATCCTCCTGAAGGCCCCGCCCCGCGCCGACAGCCGCAAGGCCCTGCGCGCGGACCTCACCGGCAACGGCCTGTCGGAGGGGCTTTCGGACTGGCTCCTGATGAACCTCGCGCCGGACGGTGACGGCGTGCGCTGGCGCTTCGACCGCGAAGCCCTCCACCGCCTCCACCGGCGCGTCAACGGCGAGGACCTGTGGCCCGCGGTGGAGCGCCCCGTCCACCCGCCCCTGCGCTGCATCCGTGGCGGCCGCAGCCGGTACGTGTCCGAGGAGAGCGCGCGGCGCATGGAGGAGGGCGGCTGTCCCGTGGCCTTCCTCCCGGACGCGGGCCACTTCGTGCACGTGGACAGTCCCCAGGCCGTGCTCGCGTGGCTGATGGCTCCCTGATGGATGCGAACACCGTCCTGCTCGTCTTCATCGCCGTGGGGCTGGACGGCCTGGCCGGGCTCGCGGGCGGGGTGCTGTCCGAGCCCTGGCTGCAGCGGCGGCTGCCCGCGCTGGTGGCCTTCGCCGCGGGCACGCTCTTGAGCACCGTGTTCCTGGAGGTGCTCCCGGAGGCGGTGGAGGCGCGGGGTGAAGCCGCGTTCGCGTGGGCCTTCGCCAGCTTCGTCGCGCTGGCGCTCATGGAGTGGGCCCTGGGCCATCACCACCACGACGCGGAGGTCGCCGCCGGACACGCGCACGGGCATGCGCACCCGGGCGCGCCCACGCTCCCCAGCGCGCTGCTCGCGTCGGATGCGCTGCACAACGTGGGTGACGGCGCGGCGGTCGCGGCGGCGTTCCTCGTGTCGCCGCAGGCGGGCTTCGCCACCGCGTTCGCGGTCATCGTCCACGAGTTGCCGCAGGAGGTGGGCGACTACGCGCTCCTGCGCGCCGCGGGCTGGTCTCGCGCCCGGTCGCTCGTCGCGCTGGCGGCGGTGCAGCTCACCGCGGCGGTGGGCGCGGCGGGCGTGCTCCTGGGCACCCGGTACCTGCCTTCGCTCCAGGGCACCGTGCTGGCCATCGCCGGAGGCTCGTTCCTCTACATCGGCGCGGTGGACCTGCTGCCTGAACTGCGCCGGGGCCCGGACTCGCGCCAGCGCGTGGTGGGCTTCCTGTGTGGGCTGCTGCTCATTGGCGGGCTGCACTTCGCGGAAGCCTTCGCGGGAGGCCATGGCTGAAGGGCCGCGCCCCTGAGAGGATGAGGGCCATGCAAGGAAAGTCCGTGATTGTCACTGGTGCCTCGGCGGGCATCGGCGAGGCGTTGGCGGTGGCGCTGGCCGGCCGGGGCGCGAACGTGGTGCTGGCGGCGCGCGATGCCCAGGCGCTGGAGCGCGTGAAGGCGCGGTGCGAGGCCGCGGGTGGCAAGGCGCTGGCGGTGCCCACCGACGTGGGCGACCCGGAGGCGTGCCGCCGGCTGGTGGAGCGCACGGTGGAGGCGTTCGGCGGCGTGGACGTGCTCGTCAACAACGCGGGCATCACCATGCACTCGCGCTTCGAGGACGTGAAGGACCTGGGCCTCTACGAACGCCTCATGCGCATCAACTACCTGGGCGCGGTGCACTGCACCTTCCACGCGCTGCCGCACATCCAGGCGCGAAAGGGATTGCTCGTCGCCGTGTCGTCCCTGACGGGCAAGACGGGCGTGCCCATGCGCACGGGCTACGCCGCCAGCAAGCACGCCATGCAGGGCTTCTTCGATTCGCTGCGCATCGAACTGTTGGGCACCGGCACCGACGTGCTCGTGGTGTCGCCGGGCTTCGTGGCCACGGACATCCGCGCGCACGCGCTGGGCCCGGAAGGCCAGCCCCTGGGACAGAGCCCCCGCGACGAGTCGGGCCCCACCATGGACGTGGACACCTGCGTGGCCCTCATCCTGCGCGCCATGGAGCGCCGCGAGCGCGAGGTGGTGATGACGCTCACCGGCCGCGTGGGCCTGGTGCTCAAGCTGGTGGCGCCGGCGCTGGTGGACCGGCTTGCCGCGCGTGCCACCCGCGGCAAGAAGGCCTGAGCTACTTCTCCAGCCGCGACACCATGCCCCACAGGCCGTCGAAGGTGGCGTTGCCCACCTGATGCAGGCCGAAGCCCCAGAGAAAGGCGGTCATCCACCCACCGGAGCCGCCCCAGGTGGGAGCGAAGACGTCCAACACCTGGAGCCCCAGCAGCACCGCGATGATGGACATCATCCCCAGCACCGCCAGCTCCACCTTCCACAGGTCGCGCGAGCGCGGCAGGGGAATCCAGTCCAGGCTCACCAGCACGTCGGTGCTCGTCTTCGTGGACGACGGCGGTAGGGGCGAGAGGTTCCCGCTGGCGGGTCCGCCGGGCAGCGGAGGCGGCGGTGACTGCACGGGTGGCTGCGAGAAGGGGTCCAGCGTCACGGCGGAGGGGACGGATTCCATGGCCATCCGGCCACCCATGGCGACCGGGGGCGGCGCGGGCGTGATGTGGCGTGCGAAGTCTTCACGGGCGGCGCGGTACTCCGGCGCGGCCAGGTTCGCTTCGCCCTTGTCCAGGTGCGCTCGCGCCGCGGCCAGCCGCGCGTCCACCTCCGTCTGCCAGTCCTCGAGGGCGTGCAGCCCGCCACCAGCCTGGGCCTGGAGCTGCGTCAGCGCCTCTTCCAGGTTGTCCACCAGTTCTCGCAGGTACAGCGCGTGCGCGGACTGGTAGTAGAGGAACGCCTCGTCCACGCTGGCTTGCATGCGAGCCCGCGCCCGGGCCAGCTGTTCGCCCACGCGCAGGCGCAGCGCCGCCCACTCCTCCTGACTGAAGCCACCGGGCAGCTCCTTCGTGGTGAGGGCGTCCTCCAGGTCCGTCAGGAGGATTTCGAGGAACGCCTCGCGCGCGGTCTCCACCAGCCGGCGCGACGCCTCCAGGTCGGGCCCCGGCAGCTGCTGACGCGCCCGCAGCACATACAGGGGCAGCTCGCCCTGGAGCCGGCGGCTCACCGGATCATCCCCGCGCTGGGAGGCCAGCGTCCGCGACTGCTGCTCCAGCTCCGTCAGCCGCGCCTCCAGCACCGCGCGGGCCACGGCCTCCAGGTCGAGCGTGCGCAACAGCTGCGCCTGTTCGCTGAAGTCCGCGGACGTGGCCTCATCGTTCTGGAGCAGCGTCTCCACGGCCTTGAGCTTGCGCTCCGAGTCCAGCAGCGCCACGCCCTTGAGTCCCTCCAGCTGCCGCAGCAGGACGGACCAGAGGGAGAACAGCTGGAGGCGCGCCTCGAAGAGGGCGAGCACGGAGTCCTGCACGACGAGCCCGCTCAGCGGCCGCTGGATGTCCGCGAGGAGCGTATCCACCTGACGGCGCAGCGACGCGGCCACGGCGGCCTCGCGCTCCAGCGGGCGGGCGGGCACCAGCGATTGCAGCTTCTGGCGTGCGGCCTCCGCGCGGCTGCGCAGGTTCACGCGCGGGCGCACGCGCTGCACGTAGAAGCGCACCGCCGCGGACGTCACCACGCCCAGGAAGATGAGGAACGCGCCGAACATCGCGGGCGTCTTCACCCAGACGGTGAAGGACTGCTCCACCGCCGCGCCCTCCGGCACGAGCAGCCGCACCGTGCCGGTGTATTCGCCAGACTCCGGCAGGTCGCCCACGTCCAGGCTCAGCAGGCCGGTGCCGTAGGCGGGCACCTGGAGGACGCCCTCCTTGCCCGGGCCCTGCGGCTGGCCGTCCGGTCCGCGGAAGAACCACTTCGCGTCCTGCGCCTGCACGGGCGCCGCGCCATCCCCCGTGCCGCCCGCCTTGCGGTCCAGTTGCACCACCGCCGCGGGCCCCACCTCGCCGCCCACGCCCGCCGTCTCCCGGAAGGTGAGCCGCACCGTGGCCTTGCCGGAGAAGGGCCCCAGCGTCCAACCCCGCGCGGGCGCCACCGGATAGAACTGCACCGTGGGCGCCGCGGACACCCGCTGCACGACGAGCGGGGTGACCTCCCGCGCGCCGTCGCCCAGGAGCACCACGCGGCCCTGGTAGTCACCCGCCGCGGGCAGATCCGCGGACAGCGTCACCGACACGGGCTGCCGCACGGAGATGGGCACGTCCGCCGCGCCTTCCGCCGTTCCCACGCGCACCGTCACCGGCACCTGCGTGCCGTCCGCCGCGAGCAGCGGATCCACCAGCACCGTCACCCGCGTGGCCTCCGCGGCCGCGTCGCGCGGTGAGTCCGGAGACGCGTCCGTGGACGAGGGCAGCAGGTCCACGCGCAGCACCGTCTCCAGGTGGGCGGTGGACGTGCGCAGACGCAGCTGGTTGTTGGAGGACAGGCCCGCGAGGCCGAAGCGCGGCGCCGCGTCCGCGAGCACGGGCAGCATGCAGAGCACGGCGCACGCCAGCGTCATGCCTGCGCGGAGCAGGACCTTCGCGGCCATGAAGCATCGAGCGGGAAGGCTCATGCGCAAGGACGATAGCAGTCCCCTCCCCCGGCCCCGCATGTTCGTCCGCGCGCGGAGCCGAGGACGAATCACAGGCGTGTAGCAGGCGCGTTCAGTACCAGCCCAGGCGGCGCAGCACGTTGGCGGACAGGCTGGCGCGGATGGTGTCCAGGGGGATGCCTTCGTCGTCCTCGGCGGCTTCGTGACCGGGGCGAGGGTCTCCGCTGTGGTGCAGCGCCACCAGGTCCAGGTCCGGCGTGAAGCACGGCGACCCGGACGAGCCCGGGTGCGTGTTGGTGCAGTACGTGACGCGCGTGTGTGAACGGTTGACCGCCTGGAACGTGTCCAGCGCCACCTGCATGGGCCGGCCCTTCGGGTGCTGCACCACGAGCGCCAGCGCGCCGGGCGCGAACGCCGTGGACGGCGACGGGGCCAGCGGGATGAAGCCGCGCGGCCGGTCCCCCAGCCGGTCCTCGCCGGGGGCGTCCTGGATCTGCAGAAAGGCGTAGTCCAGTTCGTCGCGCGTGGCCTCGCGCGGACGCGGATGCATCAGGTCCGCCGGGCTGTGCGGGCTCTGCGCCAGGCACGCCGTCACCGCGTACACCCGGCCCGGGTGCACCGCGATGCGGTCCGGCAACACCTTCAGGTCGAAGCGCACGCGCAGCGCCTCCAGCAGCCGGTGCTCGATGACGTGCGAGTTCGTCAGCACCACGTCCGGCGCCACCAGGAAGCCCGTGCCCAGCGCGCGGCCCCCTTCCAGCTCCACGCGGCACACGCGCCGCGACAGCAGGGTCAGCCGGTCGCGCCAGACCTCCGGCGTCATCGCCAGCCTGGACTGTTGGACGATGCGCGCCAGGGCACTGCCAGGCACGCTGCGTTGCACGGAGGACAGGTAGCTCTGCAGGAAGCGGCGGATGCGCGGATGGCCCGGCGCCGCCGCGTGCGCGCCGCGCACCAGCACGTCCGTCCACCCCTCCGCCTCCGCGGTGCGCACGAGCGCCCGGGCCCGCGCCGGCCCCTCCCACTCGACGGGGGGCACCAGGCTGCGGCCGCATTTCACCTCGACCATCCGGTGGAGTTCCTCCACCGAGGTGAACGCGCCCAGGAGGGCGTGGGTCAGTTCCTCCTGTTCGGAGCCTTCAAGCTCCATCCGTTTCCTCTCGCGGCCGCGCGATATCCACACCCGCCGTGCGCCTTGCAGTGTACGCATGCGGGCCGCGATTGCACCGGGCGTGGAGCGCTTGGCGGGCCGGGCCCCTGCCGCGCGCGAGGCGCGCATTCCACCCGCCTCCGCCCCCAGACGGAAGGGGCCTGCACCGGCGCCGTGAGTGGAGAATGACCCCACGGCGCCAGCGGGCTTCAGCGCACCGCCCAGGTGGAAGGCGGCAGCGACGCGGTGATGTCCGGACGGCCAGGCACGCCCAGCCGCGCCGCGCCCGCCTGCAACGTCCCGGCGAGCGTGGGCAGCACGCGGAACTCCACCTGCACCGGCGCGCCCTGCTCCCTTGGAGCCAGGTCCAATGACAACGCACCATCCTGCACGTCCCAGCCGGTCACCTGTCCGGAGGACACCAACGCGTCCAGGCTCGCGGGATCCACCTGCACGCCCGCGGGCAGGTCCTGTTCGAAGCGCAGCGGCAGCAAGGAGGGCGCGCCCACCTGGACCCGCATGTTCGCCAGCTGTCCCACGCGCGCCTCCTTCGGCCCCGTCACGGCCAGCTGCAGCCCGCCCCGGGTTTCGCTCTTCCACGGCACCGCCGCGGACAGCGCCAGCGAGAAGCCCAGCCCCGGCACCGCGGGCTCCGCGCGCACGGTCCACACGTGCGTCCCCGCGGAGCCCGGCGCGGCGGCCTCCAGCGCCAGCACCTCGCGCAGCGCCTTCGTGTCGTAGGTGCCTTCGGTGACGACCTGTCCGTCGCGCGCCACCGTCACGCGCACCTGGGCAGGCAGCGGATCCTTGAAGAGGGCCAGCGCCGCGCGCAAGCCCACGCGGTTCGCCTGCCCATCCCCCCAGCCCAGGCCCGGCGTGTAGTGCGCGAGCAGCCAGGCCCCCAGGTCCGCGAGCGGCGCCTTCGCATCACCCTGGAGGGCGAGCACCGCCATCGCCGTGGCCTCCGCCGCCGAGGGCACCTGCCCGTCCGCACGCACCGTGTCCTGCTCCACCGGCAGCCACGCGCTGCCGTCCGGGCCGGACTTGAGCGCTTCGCGCACGCGGGTGCGCAGGGCGTCCGCCACGCTGCCCTCGGCCGCGCCCTCCGCCAGCAGCACCGCCGCCGTGTAGCCGTCCTTCACCTGCGGCAGGTAGCGCTCGAAGACGCCCGACGCGCGCACGCTGAAGGCCGCCGCGCGCTGCTTGCCCTCCGGGGTGACTGACGCGGCGCGCACCGTGCGGGCGCAGTCCGCCGTCGCCACCAGCAGCCGCTGGAGCGTCCAGCCATCCCCGCCCTGGCAGGTGCCGTCCGGCCGCTGCGCCTGGGCCACCTGCGCCACCAGCCGCTCGCCCAGCCGCGCGAGCACCGGGTTGTCCGGGTGGGCCAGCGCGCCCTCCGCGATTCGCGTCGCCACGTCCACCGACGGCGCCCGCGCCGCACGCAGCACCCGCTGCGTCGCCACCAGCGCCAGCGCCTTCATCACCGCGGGGTCCGCCGTCTCACCCAGGGCCTTGAGCAGCTGCGGCGCCTGGCCCGCGAGCAGCAGCGCGTACGCGTCCCCGGCCACGTCCACCGGCCGGCGCTCCACCGCCGCCAGCTCCGCGCGAATCACGCCCAGCGCGCCCGGGAACACCTGCAAGCGGATCCGTTCGCTGCCGGCCTGCGCGTCCGCGGGTCCATTCAGGGACAGCGTGCGCGGCGCCGCCAGCGAACCGCCGCGCGTCTGGACCACGGGCTGCCCGGTGGCCCACACGTCGAAGTCGCGCACCACCGCGTCCGTGTCCCCCAGCGAGGCGCGCACCGTCACCGGCCCCGCGCCTCCGGCCTTCACCGTCACCAGTTCCACCACGCTGCCGCGCGCCGGCACCCGCACCGTGCGCGTGCCGGCCTCCACCTGCGCTCCCTTCACGTCCAACTTGAGCGCGGCCTCCACCGCCTTGTCGGTGGTGTTCACCACCTGCACCGGCAGGCGCACGGTGTCGCCCGCGCGCAGGAAGGGCGGCAGCACCGGATCCACGTACGTGGGCAGCGTGCCCGCGAAGGACGTCACCGCCCCCGCCTGCGCGCCGGAGCGCGAGTGCGCGAGCGCCAGCACCCGCCACTGCGTCAGCCGGTCCGGCACGCGCACCGGCACCGTCGCCACGCCGTTCGCGTCCGTCACCACCAGGGGTTCGAAGAGGAACGTCTCCGGGAACCACGCGCGGGTGGGCGCGGCCGCGCCGCCCTTGTCCTTGATGCCGCCCTCCTTCGCATCCACCTCTTGCTCCGGAGGTGCCGCCATTTCGGCCACGGGCGCCGCGGCGGGCATCGGCGGAGGTTCGGCACGGCCGCCGCCACCTCGCGACCCGACCTGCTCGTCGTACGAGTTCGCCGAGCCGAAGCTCTTCATCGTCTTCTTCAGGGCGCCAGACGCCTCGCCGTCGAAGACCCCTCCCGGCGCCGCATTCCCCGCGAGCGCGGCGGCGGACTGTCCCATGGTGCGGCGGATCAAATCCCCCGCCACCAGCGCGAGCGTCATCCCGCCCAGCACGAACCCCACCCCGAGGCCCACGGCCCCGGACATCCACGAGCGCTGCTTCATGGCGCCTCCCGGGCGACCCACGCGCCCCAGTTCACGACGTCCTCCGGCAACCGCGTTCCATTCACCACCACCGCGCGCGGATCCGTCAGGGCCAGCAGGTCCTGCGGCAGGCGAGACAGCCGCAGCTTGCGGCCGAACGCATCCGTCACCTTCTGTCCGCGCTGCTCGCAGGCGGCGAGCGACTCCGCCCACAGCCGCGCGAGCCCCGCCGGGTCCAACGTCTCACCCGAGGGAGCAGTCTCCTCCCACTTGCGCGTGCGCGCGTGCAGCTCCGTCAGCACCGCGTAGAAGGGCTCCGTCAGCTCCGCGTCCGGAGAGAAGGGGCTGGTGGCGTTCGCCGACAGGGGCGTCTCCATGTCCTCCAACGTAGGCACCGCCGTCACGCGCAGCAGCGCCGCCGCGGCCGCGTTCGCGCCCCGGATGCGCCCCATGGCCAGCGCCTGGCCATCCAGCACGCCAAAGGCCGGAGTCGCCACCGACGGCGCGGGCCGCAGCCCATCCAGCGCATCCGCGCCCGGCAGCGGCGCCAGCTGGGCGAGCGTCTCATCCACGCCGAAGAGACCCACCGCCGCCTCGCCGTCCTTGCCGTCCACGCGCGTGCGGACCTGGAGGTGCGCCAGCTCTCCGGGCGCGTACGCGGACTTGTCCGGCGACACCTCCACCGACAGCGCCGCGCGAGGCGCCACGTACACGCGCGCGGTCGCCGTCCCCCCCTCCACCTCCGCCCAGCCCTCGAAGTCCTTGGGCAGCGTGAAGCGCGCCGAACGCGTGGCCGGATCCATCATCTCCTTGAGCCGCGCCTGCCCCGCCACCAGCACCAGCGTCTTGGGCAGCTCGCCCGAGAAGCCGGGGCCGCGCAGCAGCTCCACCTTCACGGACTCGCCCGCCTTCGCCAGCACCGGCGTCACGCGGGCGCGCAGCGGCGGCAGGCGCGCGGGGCGCAGCACGAACTTCGTCTCGCCCATGTCCTGGCCGTCCCACTTGGCGCGGACCTTCAACTCGTAGCCCAGGAACGTGGTGGCCTGGGGCGGGCGGGGCACGCCGTTTCCGCCATACGTGGGCTGCGCGATGAAGCGCACCACGCCCATGGCCTCCGACGGCCTCCGTCCCGACTGGAGCTCCGCCTGCGTCGAGGCCGGCACGCGGATGCGCGCGAAGCGCTCCTTCACGCACGCCAGCACCGTCGCCGGGAGCGCGTCTTCCCGCGCGGGCTCCTGCACCCAGGACAGCGTCAGCTCCGGCTTGTCCGCCCACCGCCGCCAGGTCATCGCGGCGGGCAGGGCCACCGCGCGGTCCAACGTGGGGGGCAGACACGCGCGCGCATCCAGCACGGCGGTGGTCAGCCCCTCGTTCAGGCCCTCCTCGTCACCGAAGGCGGCCGCCGTGTTCCACCGCAGCGAGGGCAGGCCCGGATCCATGGCCTGGAAGCGCAGCTGGAGCATCCGCTCCGCGCCCGCCGGCAGCCCCTTCGCGCGCAGCGCCGACGCCATGCACGCGTCCAGCCCCTCCTCCGCGCCGGCCACGTCCAGCACCTGCCCGGACGCGCCCACCCGCACCGCGAACTCCGCCATGGCGGCGCCGGAGGACGGATCGACGAAGCGCGCACAGGGATGCAGCACCGGCAGCATCCGCTCCAGCGCCAGCTGATCCTCCAGCGACGACTGCCCCGCCTGCGCGCTCAACAGGTCCCGCGACGCCACGAGCGACACGGGCGGCCGCCGCGGCTGCACGCGCACCGGCAGCGGCGGCACCACCACGTTCACCGCGGGGCCGGGATCCAACTGGAAGGCGGCCACGCCGTCCTCGTCCGCCACCGCGCTCACGCCCTGGTCGCGAGGGTCCCACGCACGCGCCACCGTCACCTCCGCGCCCGGCAGCACCTGCCCCGAGGCGGTGGTGGCGCGCAGGTAGACGCGGTTGCTGAAGCCCGCCACCAGCCCGTCCTCCAGCTCCGTCACGGAGGACACGGCCAGCGCGTCCTCGGACAAGAGGAGCGACACGGCGCCGCGCACCGGCTCGCCCGTGGGGTCCTTCGCCTCCACGTTCGCGCTCAGCGTGGCCTGTCCGCGCAGGTCCTGGGGCACGCGCGGCAGCGTCACGCGGAAGCGGCCGGAGGCATCCGTGCGCGCCTTCGTCGGCAGCTCCCCCCGGAGCCACTCCGTCGGAGGGGGCCATGCGCCCGCGTGGCTCCACGCCAGCGTCACGTCCGTGTCCGCCACCGGCGCGCCGGACGCGTACGACACCTGTCCCGTCACCTCCGGCGTGTCGTTGGCGCGCCAGAACGGCCGGGGGCTCTTCGCCTCCAACCGCAGGCGCGGCAGCGTGAAGGGCTCCACCGTGAAGGTCTCGGAGCCCTCCGCGCCGCCGCTCGACCACGCCACCGTCCACGTGCCCGTGGGCGCGCCGCGGTCCAGCGGGAAGTCCCCGGCCACCACGCCCCAGTTGCCCGCGGGCGCGCGCTCCTCCAGCACCACCTCGCCGGAGGGATCCGTCACCTTCCACGTCCCCGGCCTTCCATCCAGCGGCGACAGGTCCTTCGCGCGCAGGGCCACCGCGCGGAAGCGCACCCGGTGCCCGGGCTCATAGAGGGGCCGGTCCGTCAGCACGCGCACCCGCGCGGGCGCGTACAGGGGCAGCGGTGAGTCCACCATGCCGGCGCCCAGCGGCGTGGTGACGCGTGCGCGCAGCTGGTAGTCGCCGTCCGGCACCTGGGGCAGCGTCACCGGTGCCGACAGGTAGCCTGGATCGCCGCGCGACCAACTGGCTTTGGCGTCCAACGGCAGCGGCGTCTCCTTGCCGGATGCGTCCACCAGGAACAGCGCCGCCGTGCCCCGGACCACGGGGGAGTGGAGCTCGCCTCCCTCCGTGTCCACCCCGTGCGCTTGCGCCGAGACGGTCACCTGCGCGGAGTGACCTCGCGCGAGGCCGCTGGCGTACACGCTCACCGTCTGGCGGAACTCGCCGTCCGGACACGAGGGCGCGTCCACGCCCTGGAACATCCAGGCGGACAGACACCGCCCGGAAGCCAGATAGGTCAGGCCTCCGCCCACGAGCAACAGCCCGAGCCCCCTGGCCACCCATCGCCGTCGCTGGATGCCACCTGTCATGCGTTTTCTCCCCGTCTGTCCACTGTACGCCGGAAAGCGGGGAGCCGGTCCCCACGTCCCCCCGTTGACGTATCCGTGGGGTGGGTGGGCTAGGGTGACGCGCCATGGTCGCGCCGAAGAACCGTCCTCCGCAGGATGCCCTGCCGCCCCGTCTCGATGCCCTGCTCGAGGCCTTGATGGACCGCGACTTCGCGGCGCGGCTGCGCAAGGTCTACCAGGCGGCCGCCGTCGCCATCGACCGGCTGGGACACCTGAGCATCGTGAAGTACGAGCCCACCACCGCCGAACCCGACGACGCCGCGGACCTGTCGTTGTGGGAGACGATGGCGCCCGCCATCGGCGAGACGCTGGTGGACGTGAACCGGCTGGTGGTCGCCATCCGCGACGCCTTCCCTCCGCCCGCGCGCCCCGCCGCTTCGAACGACGGCGGCTGGGCCCCGCCTCCCGCGAGCTCCGATGAGCGCCTGTCGCAGGAAGCAGAGGCCGTGCTGCACGCCAGCGCGGAACGGCTGTCCAAGCGCGTGCAGGAGCTGGGCGTGCAGATGCGCCGGCCGGAGGTGGTGAGCGACCGCTGGACGCTCATGTCGGAGCTGGCCGCGTCGCGCGCGGACTTCCGCAACCGCATCGGCGACCTCGTGTACCTCACCGCCGCCGCCTTCGCGGACGTGCGCCGCGAGGACGTGGTGCCCGGCTACGCGAACCAGGTGGGCGCGCGCGTGGCCCTGCGAGGCGCGGCGGCGGACCTGCGCCGCTCACTGCAGGGACGGCTGGAGCGCGCCGCGAAGGCGACGGATGCGCAGCGGCCCGCGCTGGCGAGGCAGGCCGAGGAGAGCCTGGCCGCGTTCGTGTCCCTGCCCGCGTCGCTCGCGCTGAAGACCCCCACGAAGCGGGAGATCGTCGCGGCGCGAGGCCGGCTGCGCGAAGCGGGCTCGCAGACAGCGCTGGGGCCGGACGTGCTGCCCGGACTCGTGGAGCCCTTCCTCGCGCTGCTGGACGAAGCGATGGAGGAGCTGACCCGCACGTGGCTCACCGTGCACGACCGCGCGGTGTGGGCGGCGAGCGGCGTCCGGCTGGAGCAGGTGGACATGCACCTGGAGCTGGGCTCCCCCGGCGCGGCGCGAGTCCTGGAGGAGGCGGTGACGGCGGCGGGAGCGCTCTCGGGCCGCTCGGCGCCCTTCGACGCCTTCCTGCGCAAGGGCCGTCAGGAGGCCTCGGCGGGGCTCAACGAGGCCGGGACACGCGACCTGCTCGCCCGCTTCCGCGAGCGGCTGTCCAGCCTGCCGTTCAGCTAGCGAACCGTGCTTCGACAGGGCCCCGATGCTTCAGGGGCCCTGGAAGCGGACGGCCCGGCGATTCACCGGAGCTTCACCGGAGCTTCAGGGCTTCGCGGGCGAGGCGGGCGCGGGCAGCGCGGGCGCTTCCTTCTTCGGAGGCAGCACGCGCAGCTCCTCGAAGCGCTCCGCCAGCGTCTGCGGCGTCAGCTCTTCCTGCCACTGCTTGGGGTTGGTGTTCCACCCGAAGTCGGCCGGCACCTTGCCGCCGCCCTGGCTGGTGTAACCAATCATCTCCGGGAACTGCGCGGACCAGCGGCCGCCGGGATCCGGCTCCTTGGTGACGTGCTGCCGGTTGGGGAGGATGAAGGGCTTGGGCTTGGGAGCATCACTCATGCAGCCAAGCCTCTCCGAAAGAGACCTCATTGGGTAGAGCCAAGCGGGGTTCCTGCCGCCTTCGCGCATGGTTCTTGGGAGGCAGCACGCTCGGCCCCAGCTCGAACACCGCGGCGAAGTAGCGCGCCTGCGACTCGCTGCCGTACCGGTAGCGCCGCACGCCCTTCGCGTGGGCCACCTCCACCCGCCAGCCCTTCGGGTCGCACATGACCTTCACTGTGTTCCCTGCACCCATCCCACGCCTCCCCCGGCCCGTTGTTGTCCGAGGGGTGCGCTATGAAATCCCCGTGCCAACGCCTGCACGCCCGCCCAATGGGTTGCGGTGTCGGCGGGTGAGCAGTCGGTGGGCGGCCGGTAACGTTTGCAGGCATGCCCTGGAGGGCCGCCTTCTGTCCCCGAAAGGTGGGGCGGGGCGCCACACCGGGTCCTCGCGGGGCGATGCCGGTCTGCTTGTGTCGGGCGGATCCTGCGTTAACTCAATGGCATGACTCAATTCGAGACCCAGAGCGGAGAGCGGTTCGCGGACTTCGATCTTCCCGAGGGCTGCATGATGTGTGGCGGCGCGGTCTCCATCCGGGCCACGCCAGCGGGTGCCCACGGCTACTGCGCCCACTGCCACGTGCTGTCGCGTCCCCAGATGAAGGTGAAGCCCAACGGCGTCGAGCTCTCCTTCGAGACCATGGCGCTCGCCTGACCCCGGGCGACCCTCCCCTGGTGCACTGACCGTCAGTGCACCAGGGACAGGAGCAGCGGCGCGGTGAAGAAGGACAGCGGAATGCCCACGCCCACCATCAGCACCGCCAGCTCCGGATCCAGTTCGTGCTCGGCGGCGAGGATGGCCGCCGTCACCATGGGCGCCATGGCGATTTGAAGCACCGTGGCCTGCTTCACCACCAGCGCCAGCCCGGGCAGGAGCGTCAGCAGGCCCAGCACCGCCAGCGGCGCGAGCACCAGCTTGTAGGACAGCCCCAGCGCGAGCGCCGGAACACGCGGGCGCATCCCCTTCAGCCGCAGTTGGAAGCCCACGATGAACAGCGCCAGCGGCGTGAGCAGGTCGCCCAGCCGCTGGAGCACGGACTCCAGCCAGTCCGGGAAGGCCAAGGGGCGCAGCAATAGCGCCGCCACCAGCGCCAGGAACGGGGGGAACACCACCACCTTGCGCACGAGCGTGCGGACGGACAGCGCCGTCTGGGCGCGGGCCCTCGCCGCCGTCAGCGTGGCCAGCGTCGCCAGCACCATGAACGAGCCCAGCTGATCCGCCACCACCGCCACCGGCACGCCGGCGGGCCCCAGCAGCGCGGCGGCCATGGGCAGGCCCACGAAGGCCGTGTTGCCCAGCCCCGCAGTGAGGATGAGCGCCGTCACCGACTCGCGCGACAGGCCCAGCCGGGGCCCGAGCAGCCGCAGGAACAGCACCGCCCCCCCGAAGAGCAGCCACGGCGCCGCGGCGGCCACCAGCAGCCCGGGCGCGAACTCCAGCCGGTGCATGGCGCGCAGCACCAGCGCGGGCAGGGACACGTTGAGGAGGAAGGCGTTGAACGCGGGCGCCGTCCCGTCGGGGAAGCGGCCGCTCCTGCGCGCCAGCACTCCCAATACGAGGCACATCCCCAGGAGTCCGATGACCTGCCCCATGCCCGCCTTGTGTCCCGCCTTCCCGGAGTGGGTTGGCGCGGCAACCTGGAGGAGCCCGCCAGCGATGTCCAGCCTCATGAGGACACGCACGGGGAAGTCGCGTTTCCGCACGGCTGGAATGCATGAGGCTCCAACCTCCCTCGTCGGAGGGAGCGCGCATGGAAACGCGCGGGGCGCGGGCGCATGCTGGCGGGCGCCCGCGGTCAGGCCTTCCTCCCCACGGCCGTCGGGCATCCTCCATGAATCCCGTTGCCACGGTGTTGAGAGCGCTCGGCGGGGGTGGCCTGCCACGGACGTATTGGGTCCTGTGGGTGGGCACCTTCGTGAACCGGCTGGGGTCGTTCGTCGCGCCGTTCCTGGCGCTCTACCTCACGCGGGAGCGCGGCTTCAGCGTGGAGCAGACGGGCTTCATCGTGGCGCTCAACGGCGCGGGCGCGGTGATGGCGGCGCCCCTGGGAGGCATGCTCGCGGACCGGGTGGGCCGGCGGCTGACGCTCGCGGGGGGACTGTGGCTGGGGTCCGGGGCCATGCTGTTCATCGGCTTCTCGGAGACGCCGGGGCGCATCGCGATGGCGGCCTTCCTCCTGGGCATCCTGGGCGACCTGTACCGGCCGGCGGTGTCCGCGGCGGTGGCGGACGTGGTGCCGCCCCGGGACCGGGCGCGCGCGTACGGGATGCTCTACTGGGTCATCAACCTGGGCTTCGCCATCGCGCTGCCGCTGGCGGGCCTGCTGGCGGGGCTGGGCTACCGGCTGCTCTTCATCGCGGACGCGGTGACCACGTTCCTCTACGGCTGCTGCGTCTGGATATTCGTGCCGGAGACGCGGCCCCCGGCGGCGGCGGAGCGCCAGGCGCGCTCCACGCTGGGCGACGTGCTGACGCCGTTCCGCGACGGCGTGTACCTGGCCTTCTGCCTGCCCGTCTTCGCGCTGGCGCTGCTCTTCTTCCAGAGCAACATGAGCCTGCCGCTGACGCTGTCCGCGCGGGGCCTGACGCCCACGGACTACGGCCTGGTGATGGCGGTCAACGGCGTGCTCATCGTCGCGTTCCAGCCATTCGTCACGCGCGCGGTGGGCCGGATGCGGCGCTCCACGGCGCTGGCGTTGGCGGGGGTGCTGACGGGGGTGGGCTTCGGGCTGCACGCGCTGCCGGCGAGCGTGCCGTGGGCCATGGTCGCCGTGGCGGTGTGGACGCTGGGGGAGATGGCGCAGTCGCCGGTGGCGCCGTCGGTGGTGGCGGACCTGGCGCCGGCGGAGCTGCGCGGCAGCTACCAGGGCGCGTACCACATGATGTGGGGGCTCGCGTCCAGCGTCGCCCCCGCGCTGGGCGGCGCGATGCTGGGCCACGTGGGTGCCACCGCGCTGTGGGCGGGCTGCTTCTGCGTGGGCCTGGCCGCGGCCGCGTGGCACCTGACCATCGCGGGCGCGCGCAGGCGCCGGGTGGAGACGCTGCGGCTGGAGCGCCCGGAGATGAGCGCCAGCCTGGACTGAAAGAGGCGGCGGCCTACTGCCCGACGCCGAGGAGGGTCTCGGGCTTCGTGAGGCCGCGCGCGCGGGCGACGGGCTGGAGGATGTCCTGCGGGGGCGCGTCCGCGGTGAGCAGCAGCGCGCGCACGGCGGTCTCCACCACGTCCTCGGCGCCGGGGCGCACCATGCCGCGCCGGGCGTCCTCCACGCGCTTGCCGCGGTACAGGTCGAAGCGCTCCTTCACGTGCTTCGCCACGTCCGCGACGGCCTTGTCGCCCGCGTCCACGCGCAGCTCCAGCTCGTTGCGCAGCTGCACGGGGTCCGCGAGCACGCCGTAGCGGTCATAGCCCTTGTGCGCCAGGTCCTCGTGCAGCACCGCGTAGTCCTGCGTGTTGGGCGCGGCCACCTGCTGCGGCGCCAGCAGGTCGCGCATCACCGCCGTCACGGTGGCCGTCACGGTGAGCCGGTGCAGCTGCACGTCGTAGACGAAGTCCGAATACATGGGCTCCTCCACGGTGATGGGCTCGCGGAAGACGGCGTCGCGGTTGCGCTGCACCTCGGAGCGCTGGAGCTCCGCCTTGTCCAACGCCGCCTGTACGGCCACCTCCAGCACGCGCGCCGCCTTGGCCTTCATCGACATCAGGCCTTCATCCTGCGTGCACTGCCCGGAGCACCGCTCCGGGTCGCACTCGCTGGGCGTCTTGCCCGGGCTCTTCGCGTCCCGGGCCTCCTCGCCGCACTCCTGGATGGCCGCGCGGCACTCGCGCTTCTCCCGCTCGCGGCAGCGCTCGGCGGCGTCGCGCAGCGTGCCCAGCTCCACCTGGGCGCGCAGGTACTCGCGCAGCACGGCGGCCTGCTTGCGCTCCACGCCCTCCAGGGTCCGCTCCGTCTCCAGGAGCTTCTTCTCGTAGTCGCCGCGCTTGGGGTTGGGCACGGAGCGGTTGCCCGCGAGGTAGCGCTGGCTGCGCTGCGAGTCCTCCACCGCCTTGAGCGGCAGCACGCGCTCCAGGGACAGGTCCAGCTTCACGCCCACGCGGCCCGGGGGGGCCTCCGTCACGACCTTCAGGGGCAGCTTCGTGGGGAGCGCCGCGGCCAGCCGGCCCGCGCTCAGCCGCTGGGCGACGTCGGGGGCCTGGGCGTTGTCCTCCACGGGCGTGGCCACCACCAGGAAGGCCACCTCGTCACGCAGCCGCTGCCGCACGGACTCCGCGCGCTCGCGGGCGGCGGTGGCGCCCACGCGCTCCTGGTCCGCGCGCACGTAGGCCACCAGCGCGTTGCCCAGCTTGCCGGCCTTCTCCAGCGTGTCCGCGCTGGCGAAGAAGCGCTTCGCCCACGCCACCTGCACGGCGTCCACGCCCTTGCGAGCGTTCACGTGGTCCGGCGACACGGCCAGCACCGCGTCCAGCTCCGCGCGGGCGTCCTGGAGCTTCTCCTCCTTGAGCAGCCCCAGGGCCACCCCCACGCGCTGCTCCAGCGTCTGGGCGAGCAGCGCGCGAGCCCCATCGTGGTCGGGGTCCAGCTCCAGCACGCGCACCAGCAGCTTGGTGGCGGACGGCAGGTCGCCGGAGGCATGGGCGGCGCCGGCCTCCTGGTACACCTCCGCGCCCCACTCCTTGCGCACCGCGCGCAGCTTCACGGTGATTTCGGAGGCCTCTGGATCCGCGGCCAGGGCGCGCAGGTAGGCGGCTTCCGCTTCCGCCCAGTGACGCTCCTTCACGGCGCCGTCGCCCTCGCGCACCGCGCGGGAGAAGGCGGAACAGCCACTGAGCAGCACCAGCGACAGCAGGGCCAGGGCGCTCAGCCAGCGGGAGGAGACGTGGGGGGGTCGGGCG
>NZ_RAWE01000095.1 GCF_003611695.1 Corallococcus carmarthensis
GCTCCCACGCGTGCGAAGGGGCGGCGGACCTGGTGGCGGAGCGCTGGGGGCCGGACGCGCGCGAGAAGGTGACGCAGGCGTTCCTCGCGACGAAGAGCCCGGTGGCGCAGGACATGGCGCGCCGGGTGGCCGACGTGCTGGACGGCTACGGCGCGGAGTGGGCGAAGCAGCACACGGTGGCGTGCGAGGACACGCGCGTGCGCGAGGTGCAGACGGAGGCGCTGTTGTCCCAGCGCGTCGTGTGCCTGGAGCGGCGGCGCAAGGACCTGGGCGCATTGGTGGCCACGTTGCAGACGGCGGACGTGGCGCTGGTGGACAAGTCGCTGGACGCGGCCTACGCGCTGCCCGCGCCGGGAGACTGCGCGGACGTGGAGTCGCTGACCGAGTTGCAGCCCCGGCCGGCGGACCCGGCGAAGCGCGCGGAGCTGGAGGCGCTGGAGGGGCAGCTGGCGGAGGTGAAGGCGCGCGTGGACCTGAGCCGGATGCCCAAGGCGCTGGAGCTGGCGAAGGCGGCGGAGGCGCGCGTGCTGGCCACGGGCTACCTGCCGTTGATGGCGGAGTTGCGCTTCCACCTGGGCTGGGCGCAGGCGGTGCTGGGCGACAAGGCGGCGGGCGGCGCGGTGCTGGAGCAGGCCGTCTACGACGCGGAGGCGGGCCGGGCGGACCGGCTGGCGGTATCGGTGATGAACAAGCTGCTCTTCGTGGACGGCGAGCAGGAGCAGTTCGTGCTCGCGCAGCGCTGGGGCCGGCTGGGCGAGGCGACGCTGAAGCGCGTGGGCGGCGACGCGGTGCTGGAGAGCGACCTGAAGGTGAACGAGGCCAACCTCGCGCTGATGCAGGAGCATCCGGACGAGGCGCTGAAGCTGTTGGAGCAGGCGTCGGGGCTCCTGGCGAGGGCGTTGCCGGAGGGGCACCCCAAGCGGGCGCGGGTGGCGTTCACGCTGGGGCGCACGTTGCTGGAGACGGGCAAGAGCGCGCAGGCGGTGACGGTGCTGAAGGACGCGCTCGCCCAGACGGAGAAGGCGGTGGGGCCCGTGCACCTGGACACGGCGCGAAGGCACCAGGCGCTGTCCATGGCGCTGCGCGAGCAGCGGGACTTCACCGGAGCGCTGGAGCACGCGCGGGTGTCGGTGTCGCTGCACCGCACGCTGCTTGGAGCGCAGAGCGTGAAGCTGGCGGAGGCGCTGGACGAGGAGGGCATGAGCCTGCTCGCGCTCAAGCGCTATCCGGACGCGCTGAAGGACTACGAAGAGGCGCTGGCCGTGAAGCAGGCGAAGCTGGGGCCGGACGACGAGCTGGTCTACTACTCGCTGGACGGTGTGGGGCAGGCGCTGCTGGGCCTGGGCCGCACGCGCGATGCGATTGCACCGCTGAAGCAGGCGCTGTCGTTCAAGGACGCGCAGGAGGACTCGCTGGGCGAGTCCGGCTTCGCGCTGGCGCAGGCGCTGTGGACGGAGGGCGAGAAGGAGGATGCGCGCGACGCGGCGTCACAGGCGCTCACGCGCTTCACGTCCGCGGGCCGCACGGCGCAGGCGAAGGACGTGGAGTCCTGGCTCTCCGCCCGGCCAGCGCCCACGGTGAAGGCCGTGCCGGTGTCCGCCGGGCGCGGCGGTAAGCGCAGGCGATAGGGTCGAGGCCCGTCCGCGCCGGGGATGCCGTGCCGGTGTCCGCCGCCCGCGGCGTCAATCGCAGGCGGTAGGGCCTGACTTCTCCAGGCTCGGCCTGCACCTGGGGTGAATCGCTGAAGCCGGTTCCCGCCGTGCGCGTCAATCGCGGGCGGGAGCACTTCAAGCCGCCGGAGCCCTTAGCACTCCGGCAGGCCCACGCTGAGGTTCGCGACCTCCAGGACGTTGACCGCGAGGCCACCGCGCGCGGTCTCCTTGTACTTGTCCTTCATGTCGCGGCCGGTGTCGCGCATCGTCTTGATGACCTTGTCCAGGCTCACGAAGTGCCGCCCGTCGCCGGACAGCGCCATGCGCACGGCGTTGATGGCCTTCACGGACGCCATCGCGTTGCGCTCGATGCAGGGCACCTGCACCAGGCCGCCAATCGGGTCGCAGGTGAGCCCCAGGTTGTGCTCCATGGCGATCTCCGCCGCGTTCTCCACCTGCAACGGCGTGCCGCCCAGCACCTCCGCCAGCGCCCCCGCAGCCATCGAGCACGCGCTGCCCACCTCACCCTGGCAGCCCACCTCCGCGCCGCTGATGGACGCGTTCTCCTTGTAGAGCGAACCAATGGCCCCCGCCGTGAGGAGGAAGCGCACCACGCCGTCCGCGTTCGCCCCCGGCACGAAGCGCCAGTAGTAGTGCAGCACCGCCGGGATGATGCCCGCCGCGCCGTTGGTGGGCGCGGTGACGACGCGGCCGCCCGCCGCGTTCTCCTCGTTCACGGCGAGCGCGTACAGGTTCACCCAGTCCAGCACCGTCAGCGGGTTGGTGAGCCCCGCCTCCGGACGGCTGATGAGCCGCTGGTACATCGCCGCCGCGCGCCGCTCCACCTTCAATCCGCCGGGCAGGATGCCGCCCGTGGTGTACCCGCGCGTCACGCACGCCTGCATCACCGCCCAGATGCGCAGCAGCCCTGCGCGGATCTCCTCCTCGCTCCGCGACGTCAATTCGTTGCGCATCATCACCGAGCTGATGGGCAGCCGCTCCCGCTCACAGTGCACGAGCAGCTCCGCCGCGGACTTGAACGGCAGCGGCACCGTGGCGTTCTCCGCGCGCAGCGGATCCGCGCCCGTCGCCGCCTGCTCGTCCACCACGAACCCGCCGCCCACCGAATAGTAGATGCGGCAGGCGAGCGACTCTCCGCCCTCGCCGAACGCGCTGAAGCGCATGCCGTTGGGGTGGTAGGGCAGCACCTTGCGCTTGTGCATCACCAGGTGCTCGCCGTCGCGGAAGGGGAGCACCAGCCGCTGGAGCAGCGACACGCGTCCCTCCGCGCGCCAGTGCGCGACGACGGACGGCACCTGCTCCACGTCCACGTCCTCCGGCGTGTCGCCGCGCAGGCCCAGCAGCACGGCCTTGTCGCTGCCGTGCCCCTTGCCCGTCGCGCCCAGCGAACCGAACAGCTCCACCTTGAGCCGCGTCACGCGCTCCAGGAGCCCCGCGTCCGACAGCCCCACCACGAACATGCGGGCCGCGCGCATGGGCCCCACCGTGTGCGAGCTGGAGGGTCCAATTCCAATCTTGAAGAGGTCGAAGACGCTGACAGGCATGGCGCTTCCCACCATGCCACGTTCATCTCGCGTCGCCTGTCACACCACGCTCACGACGCGCTGCATGCATCCACTTCAAGTCATGCAGGCCGCAAGGCAACACGTCGTGCGTGCGCTTCCCCCTCCGAGCGTGGGGGAAGTTGTCGTCCCAAGCATGACGCGTACGGGCTAACCGGCGGCGGGCTGCGGTCCCGTGGCGGGCTGCGGCGGCGTGGCGGGCGTCTTCGGCCGGAAGGCGAGCAGGCGCAGGCCGTTGAAGACCACGAGCAGCGTGCTGCCTTCGTGGAGCACCACCGCCTGGCTGATCTTCGTCAGGTTCAGCACGGCGGCGACCACGAGCACCGCGCTCACGCCCAGCGCGATGACCAGGTTCTGCTTCATCACGGCGGTGGCGCGCTTGGACAGCTCCAGCGCGAACGGCAGCTTCGCCAGGTCGTCGCTCATCAGCACCACGTCCGCCGTTTCCAGCGCCGCGTCGCTGCCGGCGCCGCCCATGGCCACGCCCACCGCGGCGGCGGCCAGCGCGGGCGCGTCGTTGACGCCGTCGCCCACCATGGCCACCGGGTGCGTGCGGCCCAGGTCCTTCACCGCCGTCACCTTGTCCGCGGGCATCAGCGGCGCCTTCGCCTCGTCCAGGCCCACCTGCTGCGCGATGGAGCGGGCCACGAGCGCGTTGTCGCCGGACAGCATCACCGTGCGCTCGATGCCGCCCGCCTTCAGCGCCTGCACCACTTGCCGGGCGCCGCCGCGCAGCGTGTCCGCCACGCCCAGCACGCCCAGGTAGCGGCCCGCGCGGCGCACCACCATCGTCGTCTGGCCCGCCTCCTCCAACCGCGTCACCTCGGCGGTGACCTCTGGAGGAAGGACCTCGCCCGCGAAGAGGGCCACGCTGCCCACCTCCACCGCGTCGTCGCCCACCTTCGCGCGGATGCCCTGGCCGTGGATGGCCTCCAGGTCGCGGCCCGCGGGCACGGTGACGCGCGCCTCTGCGGCGCCGTCCACCACCGCCTTGGCCAGCGGGTGCGCGGACAGCGCCTCCACGCCCGCCGCGGTGCCCAGCAGTTCGTCGCGCGTCACGCCCGGCGCGGCCCACGTCGTGAGCAGCCGGGGGCGGCCCACGGTGAGCGTGCCCGTCTTGTCGAAGGCGATGGCGCGGATGCCGCTCAAGAGCTCCAGGTAGATGCCACCCTTGATGAGCACGCCCCCGCGCGCGGCCGACGCCACCGCGGAGAGCACGGCGGACGGCGTGGAGATGGCGAGCGCGCACGGCGACGCGGCCACCAGCAGCCCCACCGCGCGCAGCACCGCTTCCTTCAGCGGCGTGCCCGTCAGCACCAGCACCACCGGGAACAGCACCGCCGCCGCCATCACGAGCGGCGCCACGGTGCGCTCCAGGCGCTGGGCGAAGCGCTGCCGCTTGCCCTTCTGCGCCTCCGCCTGCGCCACCATGTCCACCACGCGCGCCAGCACGGACTCCGACGACAGGCGCGTCACCTCCACCTCCAGCGCCGCCTCGCAGTTGATGGTGCCGGAGAACACCTCGTCGCCCGGCTTGCGCGCCACCGGCATGGACTCGCCGGTGATGGCCGCCTGGTCCAGGGAGCTCTTGCCCTCGCGGATGATACCGTCCAGCGGGACGCGGTCACCCGGACGCACGATGATGCGCTCGCCGCGCGCCACGTCCGCCACCGGCACCTCCACCACCTCCGAGCCCCGGCGCACGCGCGCCACCTCCGGGCGCAGCTGGCCCAGCGCTTCGATGGAGCGGCGCGCCTTTTCCATGGCCCGGTGCTCCAGCGCATGGCCCGCGCTGAAGAGGAAGAGCAGGAACGCGCCCTCGAACCACGCGCCGAGCAGCGCCGCGCCCAGCGCCGCCACGACCATCATCGTCTCGATGTCGATGCGCAGCTGCGCGATGGACTGCACCGAGCCCCGGATGGCGAAGAAGCCACCGCTCGCCATGGACAGCGCCCAGAGCACCGTGGCCACCAGCGGCGGCGCCAACGCGAAGTGCTCCACCACGAAGCCCGCCGCCAGCAGCACGCCGGACGCGACCACCAGCGGCAGCTCCAAGAGCGGCGCCAGGCCTCCGCCGTGCGCGTGGTGCGAACAGGCGTGGCCCGCCATGGGCACTTCCAGCCCGTACCCGAGCGCCTTCACCCGGGCCTCCACGTCCGGAAGCTTCAGCTCCTCCTTGTCGTATTCGATGACCAGGCGCTCGCTCGCGTACGCGACGCTGGCGGTGAGCACACCCTTCATCCGGGAGACCGCGTGCTCGATGACCTGTGCCGCATCCGCGGAGTCCATCCCGCGCACGAACCAGGTGTGGTGCAGGTAGCGCGCCGCCACCTGGGCCCCCGTCTTCTGCGCGAGCGCCACCAGCTTCGAGGCGCTCACCAGCGACGGCTGGTAGTGGATGCACACCTCCGCGTGGCCCGCGTCACGGCGCAGGTGCACGTCGGTGATGCCGTGCTGCGACTCCAGGGCCGCCTCCAGCCGCGCGAAGCGGCCCTGGTCGTCGGTCTCTCCCGGCAGCGTGCCCTCCAGGTCCAGCTGGAGCGCGGTGCCACCCCCTTCCGCCGGACGGTGAGCCGGCGGACGGATGACGCGCTGGGAGTGGGCATGTCCGTGGTGGTCATGCCCGTGGTGGTCGTGGCCATGGGCGCAGGCGGCGGTGTGCACGTGGGTGAAGCCGTCCACGTCGTCGTGGTCGTGACCGTGGTGGTCATGGCCGTGATGGTCATGCCCGTGGTCGTGGTTGCATCCCGGGCCGTGGACGTGGCGCTGCACGGCGTTGCCAGCCGCTGGCGCTTCCTTGAGGCCCTTGATGTTCAACGTGCCGAACCGCGCCCCGCTCTTCTTCTGCTCCGACATGGCTGTTCTTCCTGACGCCCTAGTGGCGGTGTCCGCGGCGTGAGTGCGAGGAGGCGGCGGCCGGAGGCGGCTCCGCCTGGGGCTTCTCGTCCTCGTCCTCGTCGTGGTGGTCCTCGTCCTCGTGCTCCTCGGGGACGGGCTGGTCGAAGCGCTGGCCGGCGACCTCCAGCGTGAAGCGCTTGCACGCCGGAGGAATCTCGAACTCCAGCACCGCGGGCAGGCGGCCCTCGTACGTCTTCAGCACCTTGCCCTGCTCGTCGTAGACGGTGCCGCCCGCGGCGACCGTCATCGTCTCGTCCACGAGCACGGCGACCAGCTCCGCCATCTCCTCCATGCGGTCCGCGTGGCGGTGGCACCAGAGGTGTCCCACGCCCGGATAGGTCGTATGGGAGATCTCCTCCATCTGCTCCTCGTCCACGTGCTCGCCCACGCCCATGAAGACGAAGTTGATGCGCGGCAGGCGGCCGGAGGCGATCTCCTTGGCCACCTGGGTGGCGTAGGCCGTCACGTCATGGGCGTCGTTGATCTGCGAGTCCGTGATGATGACCGCCAGGCCCCGCTTGGCGCCTTCGCCCACCTGCTGCTTGATGTGCGCCACGAAGTCGCGGAGCACCGGCAGCATCACCGTGGCCTTGCCGTAGGAGCGCGGCCCGGGGAAGCGGTAGCCCTTGGCCTCCGGGCCCGTGAGGTCGCCCACCACTTCCAGCTGGGTGCCGTCGCCGGAGGCCCAGTAGGTGACGCGCACCTTGCCGTCCCGGTCCTTGTTGGCCAGGTACTCCAGCATCCACTGCATCTGCGGCTCGACCTGGTTCTTCACCGGGGCGAGCTTCGCCAGGATGCCGCGCGGCCCGTACGCGTTCTCCATGCTCGCGGAGCCGTCCATGTAGAGGGCCACGTCCAGGCCCTCCACGGTGGGGTCGTGCAACAGCGTCGCGACGACCTTGTTGCCCATCCGGTGGACGTCGGAGAAGGGGCGGTTGATGACTTCGTGGCCGGCCATCAGTGGTGGTCCTCGTCTTCGCCCTCGTCGTGGTGCTCTTCATCGGGGAGCGGCTGGGTGTAGCGCTGGCCGTTCACCTCCAGCGTGAAGCTCTTGGCCTCTTCCGGCACGTCGAACTCCAGCACCGCGGGCAGGCGGCCCTCGTACGTCTTCAGCACCGTGCCCTTGTCGTCGTAGATGGTGCCGCCGGCGGCGACCGTCATGGTCTCGTCCACCAGCACGGCGACCAGCTCCGCGACCTGGGTGATCTCCTTCGCGATGCGGTGGCACCACAGGTGGCCCACGCCCGGATATTCCTCATGGGCGATGTGCTCCAGCTGCTCCTCGTCGATGTCGTCGCCCACGCCCACCAGCACGAAGTTGATGCGGGGCAGGCGGCCGGCGGCGATCTTCTTCGCCACCTCCGCGGAGAACTTCTCCACCGCTTCCGCGTCGTGGAGGCGGCCGTCGGTGACGATGATGGCGCAGCCGCGCTTGGCGCCCACCTTCACCTGCTCCTCCAGGTACTTCACGTAGTCGCGCAGCGCGGGCTCCAGGTACGTGAAGCCGCCCAGCTGCTTGGCGCCGGGGAACTTGTACTGCTTCACGTCGGTGCCCTTGAGCTCACCCACGGGCTCCACCTGGCGGCCGTTGGTGCCACAGGCCCAGTAGGCCACGCGCAACAGTCCGTTGCGGTCCTTGGTGGCCAGGTACTCCAGCATCCACCGCACCTGCGGCTCCACCTGGTTGGCGGCTTCCTTCATCGGCGCGCCGCGCAGCCACTCCAGGAAGGTGCGCTGCTCCGTCTTGTACGCGTACTCCTCCCGCATGCTGCCGGACGCGTCCATGTAGATGGCCATGTCGAGGCCTTCCACGGTGGGGTCGTGCAGCAGCACCGCGCGCACGCGGTCCCCTTCGCGGTGCAGGTCCGAAAACGGTTCGATCGGCTTCTCGTGTCCCATGGTCTGCCTTTCTGGAGGGTGAAAACGCTATCGCCCGGTGTGCGAGCACCGCAAACGGACGGGGTCAGTCGTCGAAGTCGCTCATCCAGTCCGGCTTCTTGCCGGGCGGGGCGGGCGCCTTCTCCTGCTGCTTGGGGGCCGGACGGGCAGGCGCGGCCGGAGCCGGGCCGAAGTCCGCCTGCCATGAAGCATCGGATGCCGCTTTGGCTGCCTGGGGCGCGGGGGCCGCCGGACGGGGCGCGGGCTTCGGCTGCAGGTTCGTGAGGCGCGGCTTCGCGCCGCCCGGCTTGCCGTGCGCGCCGATGAAGTCCTGCATCCAATCGCTGGAGCGAACGGGCGGCGTGGGCAGGCGCGGCGGGATGGCGGCGGGCGGCGTGGGCGCGCGGGGCACCGTCGTCCGCGTCACGGGTGTGCCCGGGGACAGCGTGCCCGCGAGCACGTGGGCTCGCAGCGTGCGCTCCGTCTCCGTGGGCCAGCCCGGCAAGAGCGGCAGGACGCGGCGCGCGAGCTCCAGGAACTCCTGCGGCGGCGCCTCGCGAGGCACGCGCACCGCTTCGTCCTGGAGCCACCCGGCGAGCTTCCCCACCAGTCCGCCCTTCGTGGGACGCGGCGTGGCGATGTCGCCCTTCACTTCGTAGCCGCGCAGCTCCAGGTCCGCGATGGCCATCGCGCGGCTCGCGACGGGCAGCTCCAGCGCGATGAGCGCCTGCGGACCCTGGTGCGTGCGGGCGTCCTCCTGCAACTGGGCGAGCACCGCGTACAGCACGCTCGCGACCTGCGCGCCGTTGGCGGCGTGGTGGGCCTGCAACTCCGCGGGCACCGCCGGATAGGTGAGGACGAGTCCGCGTCCCTGGGCGAGCTGATCCGCGCGGTCGCCCGGCAAGAGCGCATGGTAGGCGCGGGGCACGTCGCGGCTCTCCGCGTCCTTCACGTAGTGGAAGGCGTCCTGCGCGCCGTGCGCGAAGCCCGCGAGGATGTCGCCCCGGGTCACCGTGAGCTGCCCGTTCACGCGCGTGACGGCGTTGCCCGGCCACGGGCCCGTGAGCGTGCCGTAGAGGTAGACGGGGTCGTTGAAGCCGTCCGCGTCGGCGGGGTGCTCCACCAGCTCCGGGGAGAAGAAGAACAGCTCCGTCGCGGCCAGCCGGCGCGGAGGACGGCCGGCGGCGACCTCGTGGTGCGCGAGCTGCGCCTGCACGGACGCGGGCAGGCGCGCGCGTTCGCTGCCGGGGATGAGCTGGAGCTGGCCCACGACGTCGGTGCAGACGAACCACTCGGACTCGCCCAGGTACGCGGGCTCCAGGCGGAACGCGTCCACGACGTGGACGACCTCCGAGGCATCGCACGGCACGGATTCGACCGGGCTGGCGGCGTGGGGAACGAAGTAGCGGGGCGGGCTCACGGAGGCCGCGACAGGCTGGCGCAAGCCGCTGGGGCAATCAAGTGGCGGGGCGGCATCCCCGGGTCCGCGCAGCGGCGTTGATTCCATCGTTCGTTCCACGCCCCTTAAGCAGGCCGGGCGCGGAGCGAAAGCGGGAGCCGGGCGTCAGGCGGGCTCGATGAAGTTGAGCCGGTAGCCGTCCGGGTCCGTGACGACGACCTCCCGGGTGTACCAGGGCTGGACGGTGGGCCCTTCCACGTGCGCGCCCAGGGCCGCTGCCTTCGCGGCCACCGCGTCCACGCCGTCCGAACCCGCGCGGAAGCCCACGAGCACACCCATGCCCTTTCGTCCCTCCAGCTTCAGGCTTGGAGGAGAGTTCACGAGGTACACGTCCGACTCGCCGCCCCACTGGAGGCGGAGGATGGGAGGTTCCGACGCGATGCGTTCGAAGCCGAGACCTTCATAGAAGCGCACGGAGGCCGGGGCATCCGTCACCAGCAGCTTCACGAACGACCGCATCGTCTGGGGCTTGTCCATGGGCGCGGCAGTCTGCCCGGAGCGGTGGACGGGCGCCACGCACGCGTGGGGCCATTTTCGGGCCCGGGACGAATGACATATCGTCGGGAACGGATCCGGCGGGGGCCGGGCCGAAGTGGAAGGGGGACCGGCTCATGGGTGAAATGACGCGCACGCGGCAGGGCCCGGGCACCGTCGCCTACGACGACGTCAACGAACTCATCGCCACCGCCACGCGGCTGATGCAGAAGGACGCCGCGCCGGACACGCTCACCCCGGACGACCTGCGGCGCATCGGCGAGGAGCTGGACATCCCCGCGCGCTACGTGGACCAGGCGCTGGAGGCGCTGGCCCGCCGCCGCGACGAACAGGCCCGCGAGGCCCAGGCCCGTGAGCGGCTGTCGCGCCTGCGCCGCGCGAGGTTGCGGCAGGGGGCGTGGGTGGGCGCGGTCCTCGCGGGCGTGCTGGCCGTGTCGGGGCTCGTCGTGCGCAACGGCCTCACCACCACGCTGGCGGAGGTGGCCCAGAAGCGGGCCCAGGTGCGCAACGTGCTGGAGCGCCGCGAGTCCCTGCGCGCGCGGTTGGATCAGCTCACGCCCGGCCTGAACCGCGACGCGGAGGTGGCGGGCGCGGACAACCGCGTGGCGGTGGAGCAGCGCCGCTACGACGAACGGGCCGCGGCGTACAACGCCTCCGCGGCGTCCTTTCCCACGAGCTGGGTGGTGCGCCTGAGCGGCCTGCCGCCGGCTCTTCCGCTGTCCTCGGAGGTCTCCTCATGGTGAAGACCGTCCTGTTGACGTTGCTGTTGCCCGCGCTGGTTCTTGCCGCCGTTCCTTCCATCACGCGGCCGGTGACGGATCCGCAAGGCATGTTGACCTCGCAGGAGATGGAGTCCGTCTCCCGGGCCCTGGTGGACCTGCGCGCCGCGAAGCAGGTGCAGATGGCGGTGCTGCTCGTGGACACCACGGACGGCCAGCCCATCGAGGACTACGCGCAGGCCGTCTTCCGGGACTGGAAGGGCGGCGAGGCGGGCCGGGACAACGGCTTGCTGCTCGTCATCGCACGCGGGGACCGGCGCTCGCGGCTGGAGGTGGGCTACGGGCTGGAGTCGTCGCTGCCGGATGGCGAGGCGACGGCGCTGCTGCATGCGCAGGGCCCACTGCTGCGCGAGGGCCGGTTCGAGCCGGCGCTGCTCGCCATCATCGCGGGAGTGGATGCGCAGGTCTCCGCCGGGGCATTCCCGGCGGGCCCCAGCGCCACGACACCGCCCTGGACGCCGTCCCAGACGGCCTGGTTCCTTGTGGCGCTGTTCGTGACGGCGTGCGTGATGGCGCGGCTGCTGCTCCAGGTCCAGGCTTCGTACCCGCGGGACCCGAGAGGGCTCACGATGGCGGCGCTGCTGGTGGCGCTGCCGTTGGCCGCGCTCGTCTCCATCGGGTGGTCCGGGCCCAGGTCCCCGGTGTTCATCCTCGTCGCGTATGGCGCGTTGATGGGGTTGTTCTTCTGGGGATGGCGCCTGTTCCAGCGGCAAGAGCGCGCGATGTGGGGGCTGCTGCTGCTCCTCACGCCCATGATGGTCCTCGCGTACAGCCAGCTCGTCTCTCACGACCCCATCCTCGGACTGGGGGACCTCATCCTCTGGGTGGTGTTCGGGTCCCTCTTCTCGTTTCCGGTCCTCCTGCCGCTCATGCTCCTGGGCTTCGTCATCTTCCGGAGCGCGTGGAACAAGCAGCCCCGCGGGTCCTGGGCCGCCTCCGGCTCGGGCGGAAGCGCTTCGTCGGACTGGAGCGTCAGCTCGTCGTCGAGCTACGGCTCTTCGTCCAGTTACGACTCCTCGTCGTCCTACAGCAGTGACTCGTCCAGTTCCTACAGCAGTGACTCGTCCAGTTCGTCCTCGGACTGGGGCGGTGGCGGGGGGGATTCTGGCGGCGGTGGCGGCAGCGACTCCTGGTAGCCACCGGCCGCCTGGCTGCCTGCCTTCCTCACGAGCCATGTCCCGCACCTGACATCCCGGCGTTCGCCTCCGGGGGAGCATCGCTTGCCTGGGGGGTACTCCCTACCTTGGGAGCATGAAGGCTTCGCGCAAGGGGCTTCCCGTCTACGTACCGCCCCGGACGGTGTGGTCGGTCGGGGCCCAGGTGGTGCTGCTCGTGCTGCTGGGAACGGCCATGCAACGGCTGGGGCCCGTGCTCACGCTGCTGGCCGTGGCGCTGCTGTTGGGGCTCGCGGCGGAGCCCGTCGTGCGGCGCTTGCAGTCGTGGGGCCTGCGCCGGGGGCTGGGCGTGGCGCTCATCGCGCTGACCCTGCTGGGCATCACCAGTCTGCTCATCCTCACGCTGGTGCCGCTGCTGGTGGAGCAGCTCCAGAACCTGGTGCACGCGGCGCCGGGCTTCCTCACGGAGCTGACGCAGGCGCCGTGGGTGCGGAAGCTGGATGAACACTTCGGCGTGCTGTCGCACCCGCAGGATGTGCTCGGCATGGAGCCCGGCGTGCTCGCCAGGCCGCTCATCACCGTGCTGTCGTCCACGCTGGAGTTGATGGGCGCGGGCATCACCGTGCTGGCGCTGGCCGTGTTCGGCCTGCTGTTCGGGCACGACCTCTACGCCAGCATCCTGGGCTGGGTGCGTCCGCGCAGCCGCCCCCGCGTGCGCCGTGTGGTGGGCCGGATGCGCGAGGCGGTGGGCAACTACCTTGTCGGCACGCTGCTCATCGTCAGCGTGGGCGGCGCCTTCACGGCCGGCATGTCCCTGGCGCTGGGCGTGCCGTACTTCCTGCCGCTCGGCCTGGTGGCGATGGTGCTGGGGCTCATCCCGTACATCGGCAGCGTCATCACCGCGCTGCTGGTGACCGTCACGACGCTGGCGTCGGTGGGCTCGCGGCGTGCGCTCATCGCGCTGGCGGTGTTCATGGTCTACCAGCAGATCGAATCCCATCTGCTGAGCCCCCTGGTGCAGCGGCGCGCCATCAAGATGAACCCGCTGCTCATCTCACTGGTGGCGCTGGTGGGCGGCACCGTCGCGGGGCTGCTGGGCGTCATCCTCGCGGTGCCGGCGGCGGCGGCGTCGCAGGTGCTGCTCACGGAGGTGCAGCGCGAGCGGCGCAAGGCGTGGAAGCACGAGCGGCGCCTCGCGAGGGCCCTGCCTTCCGGACTGGGGAACGCGGACGAGGCACTGTTGGCGGGTCCACTCGCGCCGCCGGGGAATGAAGCGCGGCGTGCACCCCCTGCCGACTCCGGGCATCCTGGGACGCCGCACTGAGCCGTCCCCCTTCCGTGAGCCCCCGATGACTTCCGACGAGAGTGTTTCGGCTTCCTTCAAGCGCGCGGCGGCGGAGCGCGCGGTGGACTTCATCCAGCCAGGCATGGTGGTGGGGTTGGGCTCGGGCAGCACGGCCGCGTACGCGGTGCGGCGGCTGGGCGCGCTGCTCTCCGCCGGGACGTTGAAGGACGTGGTGGGCATCCCCACGTCGCGCGCGACCGAGGCCCTGGCCGTGTCGGTGGGCGTGCCGCTCACCACGCTGGACGTGCACCCGGTGGTGGACCTCACCATCGACGGCGCGGACGAGGTGGCGCCGGATCTGTCGCTCATCAAGGGCGGCGGCGGGGCGCTGCTGCGCGAGAAGGTGGTGGCGCAGGCCAGCCGCCGCGAAATCATCGTGGTGGACGCGCCCAAGCTGTCGCCCCGGTTGGGCACGAAGTGGCCGGTGCCGGTGGAGGTGCTGCCCTTCGGCTGGCGCTCGCAGGCGCTGTTCCTGGAGTCGCTGGGCGCGCGCGTGGTGTTGCGGCTCGCGCTGGACGGGGCGCCGTACCACACGGATCAGGGCAACGTGGTGCTGGATTGTGACTTCGGTCCCATCAGCGAACCGGCGGGGCTGGCCGCGAAGCTGGAGTCCCGCGCCGGGGTGATGGCGCACGGCCTGTTCCTGAACCTGACCACCGACCTGGTGGTGGCCGGGCCCGAAGGCATCACCCACCGCGTCCGGGGCGCGTGAGGCGCAGGGCGTCCTCGGCGGTGTCCACGTCCTCCTCGCCGCCGGGCAGCGGAACCTCCACGACGCGCGAAGGGTCGCGGGCGATGAGCCTGCGTGCGCCGTCCGTGGGCGGAAGGGACTCCAGTTCGGGGAAGAGCGCGCGGGAGAAGAGGGCGGGCACGCCCCGGGTGCCCGCGTAGGCGGACGCGACGATGGGCGCGCGTGAGCGCTCGAACGTGGCGATGAGCGAGCGCAGGTGGGCCGCGTCCACGCGGAGCTGGTCGCAGAGCATCAAGACCGCGCCATCCACGTCCGGGGGCAGGGCCCGCAGTCCCGTGTGCAGCGAGGAGCCCTGACCCAATGCCCAGTCCGGGTTGTCCACGCACCGCACGGGGAGACCGTCCAGCTCCGCGGCGACGTCCTCGCGCCGCGCCCCGAGCACGACGACCACCTCCGGGCTCGCGGCCAGGGCGTTCCGTACCGCGCGCCGCACCAGCGACGTGCCCTCATGGTGAAGCAGCTGCTTGGGCTGCCCCAGCCGTGAGGAACCACCCGCGGCGAGCACCACCACGGCCACGGTCATGCGCGCCTCCGCAGGCGAGCCGGCGCGTGCGTTCGACGCATTCCGACGGTCATGCCTGGCATCACATCAGTCGCGCGTGTCGTCACGCCGACCTGCGCTCCGGCGCGGTGGCATCCGCGTGGATGGGCGCTTGCCGCTCGCGCAGCCGTCCCCCGTCGCGTCCGGCGAGCACCGTCTGCACCTCCGCGATGATGGACAGCGCGATCTCATCCGCGCCCTCCGCGCCCAGGTCCAAACCCATGGGCGCGTGCAGCTTCTCCAACTGCGCGGCGGTGGGCGTGCGCGTCAGCTCCCGCAGGATGCGCTCCGTCCGGGAGCGAGGCCCCAGCACTCCCAGGTAGCGCACCGGCAGCGGCACCAGCCGCTCCAGCAGCTCCCGGTCCTGCGGCAGGCTGTGCGTCATCACCAGCACCAGGCTGCGCGCGGACAGCGGCACCTTCTCCAGCACCTCGCTGGCCCGGGATGCGACATGCGCGTGGGCCTGCGGGAACCTGCGGCGCAGCTGCTCCACGGGCCGGTCCGCCACCACCGTGATGTGCCACCCCAACCCCTGCGCGCGTGACACCACCGGCGCGACGTCGAAGCCGCTGCCGAACACCACGATGGGCGGTGCCGGCTCCACCACCTCCACCAGCACCTCCGCGCCCCCGCACGCGCCGCTCCAGGGCACGCCGCGCACCAGCGCTTCCGTCGCCGCCGCGCGCACCGGTTCGAGCAGCGCGCCCGTGAGGCTGCCCGCCGACACGCCGTCCTCGCGCAGCATCAGCCGTGCACCCACCGCGTCCGCGGGCCCCTGGTACACGGTGGCCACCACCGCGCGCAGTGACTGCTTGCGTGCCTCGGCCGCGAAGCCAAGCGCGTCACCCGGCCCGGGCTCCCAGCGCTCCAGCAGGATGTCCACCACGCCGTTGCACCCCAGCGCGAACGACAGACCGCCCTCGTCCTCTGCGTTGTCGCCGGTGGTGTCGTAGCGCAGCACGCGCGGCCCTCCAGACGTCCAGAAGAAGGCCTTGCGGACGAGGTCACCCTCCAGACACCCGCCGCTCACCCCGCCCGCGAGCCAGCCGTCCGCGCCCATCAACATCCGGGCGCCCGGGCGCCGGTACGACGAACCGGACACCGCCACCACCGTCGCCAGCACCACCGGACCGGAGGCGCGCCCGCCTGCCCGCAGGAGGTCATCGAGTTCCTTCATCGCCCACCCATCTAACCATCCACGCGTCGCGGCCGGGCCGATTCCGCGCGGGCCGGATGTGCACCGTCCGACGTCCCTTTCATGCCCGGCGCACGCAGGGCAGCCATCCAGCCGACCGCCCGTCCCCTGCATGACGCTGGCGGACGAGGCCCGCCGCCACGAACTTGAGCGGAGGACTTCTGGATGGAGGCTCGGTGGAATCCACAGCGCGACGGCATGACGCCCGACATCGCTACCCCTTTGCCCATGGCACCCCGCGGGCCCGGCGCCCCAGCAAGGCGAGGGCGGCATGAAGATGCCCGAAGTGCTGGAGCACCTGCCCGCGGTGGGGCACCTGCTCGGACGCAAGCCGGGCGGACAGGAGGACGTCATGCCCAGGCGTGACCCCACTCTCACACTGCCGGACTTCCAGGCCGTGCCGCTGCCCACCAGCGAGCGCCGGCTGGGAGACGGCCGCACGTTCATCGTGCACCACCCCTCGCCGCGCGCGCCCCGGGGACCGGGCCTCACGGTGATGAGCTACAACATCCTCATGGGTGGCGAGCGCCAGGAGGCGCTGCTGGAGTACTTCACCCAGCTGGAGGCCCAGGACCGCATGCCGGACGTCATTGGCTTGCAGGAAGCGGGCGTGCCCATGTCGGTGCTGCTCGCGTCCCGCTTCGGCTTCCACCTGGTCTACCAGGGCAGCGACGGCGAAGACGGCACGCGGCTGGTGAACGGCAAGGCCTGGCTGAGCCGCCACCCCATCGTGGACGCCGCGCACTTCACCTACGTCCTCACCGAAGCCGAGCGCAATGACGCCATCGCGCGCCAGGGCTACGCCGGAGAGCTGGTGGAGGACCGCGGCGTGCTGTGGGTGAAGCTCCTGGTGGAGGGCCACCCGCTCTACCTCTACAACCTGCACCACGCGCTGGGGGACTCGGCCATCAACGCCCTCAACCTGCGCCAGCTCAACACGCTCCTGCGCCGGCGCGAAGGCGTCCCCGCCGTCGTGCTGGGGGACTTCAACGCCAACACCGCCATCAAGCGCGGCGGCTCGTGGCTGGTGGCGCACCTGCTGCACCCGAAGCAGGACAACGACACGGACACCATCGAGGAGTTCCGGCAGCGCTACGGCGACGACATGCACAACGTCACGGTGGGCGACCGGGGCGTGGGCAACATCTCCGACCCGCGCCTGCGCCATGAGCTGCACATGCTGGAGCAGGAGCTGCCGGAGACGGTGTGCCACGCGACGACGGTGCGCGTGCGGCTGGCGGACCACTCGCTGACGACGCCGCACCACGCCCGGCAGGAGCTGAGCTCCGGCCAGATTCCCAAGCACAGCCCCGCGTGGTGGCGCCTGCAGGACATCGCGGACTGCGCCACGCTCACCTCGCACCCGGACAGCCACGGCGTGGTGCACGCCACGGGCAAGCGCTTCGACAACTTCTACGCGACGCGCTCGTTGGCCCCCGTGCTCTTCGAGGTGGACCGCTCCACGGAGTCCTCGGACCACCAGCCGGTGGTGGCCCACTACCGCTTCAGCGACGGGTACCCCAAGGCCCCGCCGCACCACTGAAGTCCCGCACGGCCACTGCTACGCGGCGAGTGCCGCGCAGCGGTGGCGCGCGAACAGGTCCTTCACGTAGCGGCCCAGCAGGGCCGAGTCGATGTCCGGGCACTGGATGTCCGTCCCCGCCAGCGCGGCGCGCGTGTGGTCCGTGCGCACGCGCGGCGTGCGGTGGTGCAGCTCCAGCACCGTGCGGGTGCCGTGGTAGACCTTCTCCCGCAGGAACGCGACCAGCGGGAAGAGGGCGTTGTCCGGCCCCACCCGCCCCAGCTCCCGCAGCCACACCGCCGGCGCCACCCGGCGCACCGGGTGCCCGTGCTCGCCCAGCAGGTCGAAGAGGGCGTTGTGGCTCGGCTCCTGCTCGCGCTCCGGCGCCAGGTTGTACGTGCCGCCCGGGGCCTGGGTGAGCACCAGGTGCGCGGTGGCGTTGGCGACGTAGTCCACCGGCACCGGCAGCCAGTACTTGTCCGGCAGGTCCGGCGACATGCCCAGCTGCGCGTTGCCCACCAGCAGCCGGCACAGCATGTCGTCCGCGTTGCCGATGCCCGTGCGGCTGTGGCCCTGGATGAAGCCCGGCCGGTAGATGCTGACGGGCAGGCCGCTTTCGCGCGCGTCCGCGGCGATGCGCTCCGCGACCCACTTGGCCCGCGTGTAGCCGTTCTCGTAGACCATCAGGTCCAGCGAGCGCTCCAGCGCGAAGTCCTCGTCCACCTCCTCCAGGCCCAGCAGCGTGCCCACCGCGCCGTGGACGCTGAGCGAGGACACGTGGTGCAGCGGCTTCGCGCGGCCGTGCGCGCAGAAGGCCAGCACCTGAAGCGTGCCGTCGACGTTGGGCTTCCCTGCGTCCGCGTACGGCAGGATGTAGCTGATGCTCGCGGCCGAGTGCACCACCGCGTCGCACTGGAGCGCCAGGGCGTCATGCACGGACGCCTCCAGCCCCAGCCGCGTCCGGGTGATGTCGCCCGCCACCGCCTGGATGCGCCCGTCGCGCCAGGGCAGGTGCACGCCGTACTTGCGCGCGGTGGCGCGAAGCCGCGCGCCGGCCTCCGCGTCGTCCCGGGCCCGGACGAGGCAGTGGATGCGCTCCACGCGAGGCGCCAGCGCGGCCAGCAGGTGGATGCCCAGGAACCCCGTCGCCCCCGTGAGCAGCAGCGTGCGCGGCGGCTGTTTGACGAGCGCGGGGACCGTGAGCAGGGGCAGGGCCGCGGACCGCGCGTCGGTGAGCAGCGTGGCACGCACGCCCTGGGAGCCCGCTTCGGCCGGGGCCGCGCCGGCCTCGCAGAAGGGCAGCAGCAGCTGGGGCGTGGGGTGCGAGTACACGCGGCGCGACGGCAGCGACACGCCGAAGTCCTCTTCCACCTGCGCCAGCACGTGCGCCACGCCCAGCGAGTCACCGCCCGCCTGGAAGAAGTGCGTGTTCGCCGTGACGGTGCCCGGCGCCGCGCGCAGGCCCCGCTCGAAGGCGCGGCACAACCGCTCGATGGGCGTCGCGGGCGCCGAGGGTGCCGCGGCGCGGGTTTCGGACGCCGCGGCGCCCACCCAGTCCGCGGGGGGCGGCAGGGCCTGCCGGTCCACCTTGCCCAGGTGGGGCATGAGCGGCAGGCGCGGCAGCGCCACGAAGCGGTGCGGCACCATGTAGTCCGGCAGCACGACGCCCAGGTGCGCGCGCAGCGCGTCCATGTCCACCGTGTGGCCCTCCTGCACGCTGTGGTAGGCCACCAGCAGGCCCGTCGTCTGGCCCTGCGCGTCCGTGTGCTCGAAGACCGTCACCGCCGCCTGCGCGACGCCGGGGTACGCGTACAGCGCCTGCTCGATGGCCTCCAGCTCGATGCGGAAGCCACGCAGCTTCACCTGTTGGTCCATGCGGCCCAGGAACACGAGCGCCCCGTCCGCGCGCCGCACCGCCTCGTCGCCGGTGCGGTACCACCGGGCGCCCTCCGCGTCCGTGGGGAAGCGCTCGCGCGTGCGCTCGGGCTGGTTGCGGTAGCCCTCCGCCACGCCCTCGCCGCCAATCCACACCTCGCCCGTCGCGCCCTCCGTGACGTCCTTCCCGTCCGGACCCACCACGCGCAGGCACACGCCCGGCAGCGCCTGGCCAATGGGCACGGGCGACTCGCCGCCCTTCACCCGGTACGCGGTCGCGCAGACCGTCCCCTCCGTGGGGCCGTAGGCGTTGAAGACGCGGCGGCCGGACGCATGCCACCGCTCCGCGAGCGGCGCCGGGCAGCGCTCACCCGCCATCACCACGCACGCCACGTCCGGCAGCGTGTCCACGTGCGGCCCCAGCTGCCCCAGCACGGACGGCGGCAGGCACAGGTGCGTCACGCGCTGCTGGCGCAGGTACTCCGCCATGCGCCGGCCGGGCAGCAGGTCCTCGCGCGAGCCCTGCACCACGGCGCCGCCCGCGAACAGCGTGGGGAACACCTCCCACACCGAGGCGTCGAAGTTGATGCTCGCGAACTGGAGGTGCCGCGTGTCCGGCCCCAGGCCCAACAGCGGCGCCACGCCGTGCACCAGGTTCGAAAGCCCCCGGAAGGTGCACACCACGCCCTTGGGCTCCCCCGTGCTGCCGGAGGTGTAGATGAGGTAGGCGGTCCGGTCCGGCGGCGCTTCGATGAAGTCTGGGACGTCCGGGACCTCCGCGTCCTCCACGCCGTCCGCCGCCGTCGCATCCGCCTCCAGGAAGGGCAGGGGAGAACCCAGCCATGTCTCCAGAAGCTCCACGGAGATGCGGTGCATGCGCTGCGTGACGACCCCGCGCAGGCCCGCGTCGCGCAGGATGCGCAGGAGCCGCTCGTCGGGGAGGAACGGATCCAACGGCACGTAGGCCGCGCCCGCCATCCAGATGCCCAGGATGGCCGGGATGACCTCCGGCCCGGGCACCACCATCAACCCCACGCGGTCTCCCGGCTGCACGTTCCACTCGGAGCGCAGCCTGCGTGCCACCCGGGATGCCCGGCGCAGCAGCTCCGGTTGCTTGAGCACCGTGGCTCCGAAGGCGATTTCCGCGGTCGGGGGAAGACGCAGCGTGGACGGGAGGGCCATGGTGCATTCCTTGGATGTGGTGACTCGCGCGGCACAGGGCTTCGCGTGTGAAAGTCTAAAGACTGTCAGCGCCCGCGCAATAAGTAGGAACCACGCGGTGATACACGCTGAGTCTTGATTGCAACACACACGCTCGGGTCATCCGCGCCCCCGTCTCTCCCAGGGGACGCACGCACACGGTGTATGTCATTCCTGTCTGGATATATCTTTGGAGCGATGCGGGCACGTGTCGCCACGCCAGTGTGACAATGTCTGTCTTTTTCCCGTGGGGGTGTGCCGCTGCCGCGCGTGAGCCCCCGGCGGGTGGGTACAACCTGATTCGTTGGGGTGGGTCCGCACCCCCTGGCGCGCTGGATGATTCAGGCGGGCTGGGCTGTAGTGGAGGACCGGATGCCTTCGTTACGACACGCCTTCCTGCTCACCGCCGTGCGCGAGCTTGGCCGCTCGGTGCCGGACATCGCCCGGACGCGGGGCTCCTGGGATGCGTGTCTGGAGCGGATCCGCGAGGTGTGCATCACGACGCTGGGCATGGAGTACGACACGCTCGCCCGTTTCGACGCGCGCTCCGTCGTCGGCCTCTTCGCCCATCCAGAGCAGGCGCGCATCCTCGCCCGCCTGGTGGATGAGCGGGCCCGCCTGTGCGAGGCCCACGGCCGGTACGCGGACGCGCTGGCGGACAGCGTCTACGCGGGCCAGCTCCTCATGTGTTCACGCGCCCGCTTCGGCCTGCCCCGGGACGCCCGTGCCGCGGACGTCCTGGAGCGCGAGGCGGGAGCGCCCTCACCCCTGCCCTTCGCGGGGGAGTGACGCCCGGCGCCTTGTGCGTCAGCCGGCCTTCACCTTCAGGACGACCTTGCCCACGGCCTGGCGCGACTCCAGCTCGCGCAGCGCCTTCGCGCCGTCCTCGAAGGGGAAGACGCGGCCCACCAACGGATTGACGATGCCGCGCGCCGCGAGCGCCTCCAGGTCCTTCGCGATGGCGCCCGTCACTTCCGGCGCCTGCATCAGGAAGGCACCCCACGCCACGCCCACCACGGAGACGTTGCGCAAGAGCAGCCGGTTCACCGCGACGGACGGAATCTGGCCGCTGGCGAAGCCCACCACCAATAGCCGCCCCTCCGGCGCCAGCACCTTGAGGCTCTTGTCGAAGACGTCGCCGCCCACGGGGTCCAGCACCACGTCCACGCCCCGGCTGTCCGTGGCCTCGCGCACGCCGGCCTGGAAGTCCTTCAAGAGGAGCACGCTGTCCGCGCCCGCGCGCTTCGCCATCTCCACCTTGCGCTCGTCGCCCACCACCGCCAGCACGCGCGCCCCTGCGCCCTTGGCCACCTGCACCGCCGCGGTGCCCACGCCGCCCGCCGCGCCGTGCACCAGCACCGTCTCTCCCGCGCGCAGCTGTCCGCGCCGGTGCAGCGCGAAGTGCGCCGTGTGGTAGTTCATCACCACGCCCGCCGCCTGTTCGAAGCTCCACCCCTCTGGAATGGGGAAGGCCAGCTCCGGCGCCACCACGCAGGCCTCCGCGAAGCCGCCCAGCGTGAAGGAGAAGCCCATCACCCGGTCGCCGGGCTTCACCCGCGCTCCCGCCGGCGCGGCGCGCACCACGCCCGCCACCTCCACTCCCGGCACGAAGGGCACCTCCGGCTTCATCTGGTACTGGCCGTGGGTGAGCAGCAGATCCGGGAAGCTCACGCCGGCCGCCACCACATCAATGAGGACCCCGTCTCCGGCCTCCGGCTCCGGGACCTCCACCATCTCCAGGCCCTCGGGCCCCGTCAGCCGCTGAAGTTGCAACGCGCGCATGTCTGTCGCCTCCCGGGGCCG
Source organism: Corallococcus carmarthensis (assembly GCF_003611695.1). GTDB lineage: Bacteria > Myxococcota > Myxococcia > Myxococcales > Myxococcaceae > Corallococcus > Corallococcus carmarthensis. The sequence goes on from NZ_RAWE01000095.1 coordinate 22,092, forward strand.
GGACGCTAGCCCGCCCGCCCCGCCCGGAGGGGCCCTGCCTGTGTCAGCGGTGACACGGGACCCACCCGGGTCGGGAATAAATGAGACGGCAATTTCTCCCCGTCGTTCACTCATTGCACGCATCTGCGGACAGGTGCTTCAACCATGAAGTAGCCGCCTTACTGGTTTGAAGCATCAACCCCGTATTCGCAGGGCTGCGTGAGTCCCTCCGTCATTTCAAGCAGTTGCGAGATATCTCGAAGTCTGAGAAACGACGTAAAAGTAGAATTCTCGCCTGTACTTGAAATACGCGCATCGCTTGTGGCACAGTGTTTCCTAATCTTTCCCCTTAGGAGGATTACATGTACGAGAAGCGAGTATTCGGCGCCCTGGGTGCCGCTGCCCTGTCCCTGTTGGTTGGTGCCTGCACTGACGGCGCTCCTGCCGCGAACACGGAGGACGCGAACATCCAGAAGGCTTCCGCCAACCTGGCGGCGGGCCAGAAGGTCATCGCGGCGGACTCCGACGCGGTCCCCACCTTCCTCACCGGTTCCTTTGGTTCGGTTCCCGCTCCCTCGGCGATTCAGGGCATCGCGGCCCAGCAGCAGCTGGCGCCGGTGCTCGCGGGCGTGGCGCCGCTGTTCCGCCTGGACCCGAACGACCTGTTCCTGAAGCGCGCCTACGTCGGCTTCGACGGTGACACGCACTTCCGTTACGGCGTGACCAAGAACGGCATCCTGGTGCAGGACGCCGAAGTCCGCCTGCACGCGCGCAACGGCTCCGTGTTCGCGGTGAACACCAACGCCCGTGGCGACCTGAAGGCGGAGGTCAAGGCCTCCATCGCGTCCGAGGCGGCCATCGCGGCGGCCATCGGTGATCGCGGCTCCCCCGAGCGCGCTGGCACCAACGCGGAGCCCCAGCTGGTCTACCGCCGCTCGGGCAACGAGCTCATCCTGGCGTACGAGGTTCGCATCCAGGGCGAGCTGAAGGACACCACCCCGGTGGATGACTCCGTGTACGTGAACGCCAAGACGGGCGACGTCTTCGAGCGCGTTCCGCACATCCACTCCGCGCTCAAGCGCGAGGTGTGGGACCTGCAGCACCGCACCACGCTCTCCACGGCCGTCAAGGGCCGCTTCGAGGGTGAGGCCCCGGTCGCCGACGCCGTCATCAACAACAACTACGGCCACCTGGGCACCGTCTACAACTGCTACAACAGCCTGTTCGGCCGCGACTCGTACGACAACGCCGGCCACCTGCTGAAGAGCTACGTCCACTACAGCAACAACTACGTCAACGCCTACTGGGACGGCTCCCAGATGGTGTACGGCGATGGCGACGGCGTGAACGCCTCCAACCTGGCGAACTCGCTGGACGTGACGGCGCACGAGCTGACGCACGCGGTGACGGAGTACGAGTCCAACCTCACCTACTCCGGTGAGTCCGGTGGCCTCAACGAGTCCCTCTCCGACATCTTCGGCGCGGTGTGCGAGTGGTACGGCAAGGGCAAGGTCATCGACGAGGGCACCTGGATCGTCGGCGACGACGTCTGGACCCCGAGCATCCCGGGTGACGGCCTGCGCTACATGAAGAACCCCACGCAGGACGGGGACTCGCTCGACTACTACCCGGACTACTCCTCCGGCGTGGACGTGCACTACAGCTCGGGTATCTCCAACCTGGCGTTCTACCTGCTGTCCGAGGGTGGCACGCACCCGCGCGCCAAGACGACCCAGGTCGTCGCCGGCATCGGCTTCGAGAAGGCCGCCAAGGTCTTCTACAAGATCAACGCCGACCTGCTGGGCGCGTCCTCCAACTTCGAGGCGGCGAAGACCGCTTCCGAGCAGGCCGCGACGCAGCTGGGCTTCACCGCGGCGGAGATCGCCTCGGTGGGCAACGCCTGGAAGGCCGTGGGCGTGGGCGTGCCCGTGCCTCCTCCGGTGACCACGCCGATCGAGAAGGGCGTGCCCGTGACGGGCATCTCCGGCACCTCCGGCAGCAAGCAGTACTACTCGGTGACCATCCCCGAGGGCGCCACGGACGTGACCTTCACGCTGTCCGGTGGCACGGGTGACGCGGACCTCTACGTCCGCAAGAACAACGCCCCGACGGACTCCCTGTACGACTGCCGTCCGTACAAGTCCGGCAACGCGGAGACCTGCACCTTCGCCACCTCCGGCGCCAAGGGCATCTGGTACGTGATGATCAAGGGCTTCACCACCTACGCGAACACCAGCCTGTCCGTGACCTGGAAGGGTGGCTTCGAGGACATCGGCAACGAGACCCGCATCGAGAACCTCTCGGGCGTGCCGGGCTCCAGCCGCACCTTCATCATCGACGTGCCCGAGTTCAAGAAGGACTCCGGCATCAACACCCTGTCCCTGGCGCTGGGCGAGGGCGAGGGCAACGCCGACCTGTACGTGCAGGCCGCTTCCGCTCCGACGTTCACGTCCTACCTGGGCCGTGGCGTGAAGGAGAGCGCGACGGAGAGCGTCATCCTGCGCAACATCCCGGCCGGCAAGTACTACATCACCATCGTCGGTGTGCCGAGCCTGGTGGACAAGACCGTGGACGGCTACATCAAGACCGTCTTCGCGGCCTCCTACAAGGTCCCGTAGTGCCTGAAGGCGCAGGGCGCGGCGAAGCTGCCGCGCTCCGCTCCTGAAACCCCGGGCTCCCGCTTCCTCGCGGGACCCGGGGTTCTTTTTTTGTCCGGCGCGGGTCCCGCTGGCTTCCCGCGCCGGTGGCCTTCAGTTCGCCGCGGGCGCCGCGGTGGGGACCGGGCGCATGGGCTGGAAACGGCCGTAGGTGAGCGAGCGCCACAGCCACTCCACCGGGCCGAAGCGGAAGCGCGCCAGCCACCAGTGGCTGAAGGCGACCTGGACCGCGAAGCCTGCCAGGCTCAGCAGCACCGTGAGCGAAGGCGGCGTGCGGGCCACCAGCCCCAGGCCCCAGCCGTCATACAGGCACAGGCTCATCACGGACTGCATGAGGTAGAGCGTCAGGGCCATGCGGCCCGCGGGCGTGAACACGCCCAGCACCTTGCGCCAGCGCTCCTTCTGGAAGAGCAGCGCGAAGGCCGCCGCGTAGCCCGAGCCCAGGAAGACGATGCCCACGTCCTTCACGATGCGCATCCACACCAGCCAGCCCGGCGGGTTCGCCACGCCCCAGTACGCGAGGTTGAGCGCCATGACGAACAGCCCGATGACGCCGCCCACCCCCAGCCCCCACGCGGCCAGCTTCCGCAAGAGCGGGCGGTGGCGCTCCACGTCCTGCAGCAGCCCCCGGCGCCCCGCCCACAGGCCCACCAGGAAGCGGCCCAGGATGATGGACAGGAGGATGGGACGGCCCGGGTTGGAGAAGGCGGCCCAGCCGTAGTGCGCGTTGGCCCGCTGGCTGGTCACCACCGAGTCGCTGGACAGGCCGGCCAGGTACTCCGCGCGGCGCGAGGCGTCCTCCTCCCGCGTGGCCTTCTGGGCGCGCTCCGTCGCCGCCGCGCCGTCCATCAGCACCGGGAGCACCCGCTGCCCCACGGAGAAGACGACGGGCAGCACGAACAGGAGCACCGCCGCCCAGACGAGCACCGTCTTCTCGGAGGCCTTGCGGAACAAGAGCAGCAGGAAGCCCACCAGCGCGTAGGTGCTGAGGATGTCGCCCACCCAGATGGCGAACATGTGGACCAGCCCGATGCCCAGCAGCACGAGCAGCCGGCGCCGGTACACCGGCACGATGGACGTGCCCCGCCCTTCCGCGCGCGTCATCTGCAGCGCGAACCCCAGCCCGAAGAGGAAGGCGAAGAGGGTGACGAACTTCTGCTCGATGAGCAGCGCGAAGAGCGAACTGACCCCGATCTCCAACGGCGACGCGGCCAGCGCCAGGGCCTGCTCTCGCGGCATCATCTGCCGGCCGTTGAACCAGTTCAGGCTGTTGGAGATGAAGACACCCAGGAGCGCGAAGCCGCGCAGCGCGTCCAGCGTGTGGACGCGCTCGGAGTTGTCGATGGGACCGGCGGAAGGGGGGGACTCGGACATGCCGGGCACTACATGCTGGCGCCCTTGGCAGCGTCAAATCACACCCCCCCAGGCATGGGAGCAGGCGGATCAGTGCGCCGTGCGCGCCTCGTTGGCGGGAGCAAGGCGCATGGGCTGGGCGCGGCCATAGGTGAGCGAGCGCCACAGCCACTCCACCGGACCGAAGCGGAAGCGCGCCAGCCACCAGTGGCTGAAGGCGACCTGCCCCGCGAAGACGCCCAGGCACAGGAGCACCGTGCGCGACGGCGGCGTGTGCCCCACGAGCCCCAGGCCCCAGCCGTCGTACAGCCCGATGCTGATCACCGACTGCATGAGGTAGAGCGTCAGGGCCATGCGGCCCGCGGGCGTGAGCACGCCCAGCACCTTCCTCCAGCGCTCCTTCTGGAAGAGCAGCGCGAAGGCCGCCGCGTAGCCCGTGCCCATGAAGAGGTAGCCCACCTCCCGCAGGGTGCGCATGCCCACCATCCACACCGGCGGGTTGACCTGCCCGCCGGGGCCGCCCTGTTTGCTCAGATAGAGCACCAACGACAGGGTGGCGATGGCGCTGCCCACGCCCAGCCCCCACGCCACCACCCGCACGAGCAACTTGCGGTGGCGCTCCACGTCCTCCAGCAGCTTCTGGCGTCCGGTCCACAGGCCCAAGAGGAAGCGGCCCAGGATGATGCACAGCCAGATGGGACGTCCCGGGTTGGGCAGGTTCTGCCAGGCGAAGACGGCGTTGGCCTTCTGCGACGTCAGCACGGACTCGCTGGACAGGCCGGTGAGGAACGCCGTGCGGTGCGCGGCCTCCTCCTCGCGCGTGGCCTTGGCGGCGGCTTCCGCGGCCTCCTTGCCGTGCAGCAGCTCCGGGCCGAAGCGCTGCGCGATGGACAGCGTGAGCGGCAGGACGACGAAGAGCACCGCCACCCAGGTGAGCACCGTCTTCTCGGAGGCCTTGCGGAACAAGAGCAGCAGGAAGCCCACCAGCGCGTAGGTGCTGAGGATGTCGCCCACCCAGATGGCGAACATGTGGACCAGCCCGATGCCCAGCAGCACGAGCAGCCGGCGCCGGTACACCGGCACGATGGACGTGCCCCGCCCTTCCGCGCGCGTCATCTGCAGCGCGAAGCCCAGGCCGAAGAGGAGGGAGAAGAGGGTGACGAACTTCTGGTCCACGAAGAAGGCGTAGAGCTGGCGGACCACCATCTCCAGCATGGGCGCGGCCAGCGCCTGTGCCTGCTCCTGCGGCAGGAGCTGCCGGCCGCTGAACCAGCTCAGGCTGTTGGAGAGGAAGACGCCCAGGAGCGCGAAGCCGCGCAGGGCGTCCAGCAGGTGCACGCGCTCGGAGGCTTCGACGGGACCGGTGGAGGAGGGCTCGGGCATGGTGCGCAACTACACGCCCGCGTGCGCCGCACCGTCAAACGCACCCGGGGGTGACGCGGCTTTGAGTCGCCCGGTGACTCGCGACGTCACGGCGGCGGGGCGGATTTCTGCGGGCCCGGCAGAACCTCGCGCAGGCAGCGCTCCAGGCCGCCCCGGTGGCGCCACTGCATGGGGTAGCCCAGCGACACCTCCTCGAAGCGCACGCCGTCGCGCCACAGCGTGGAGGGCATGTGCAGGTGCCCCGTCACCACCACCTCCGCGCGGTAGCGCGTGTGCCAGTCCTCCGTGAGGCGCGTGCCGCACCAGATGGAGAAGCGCGGGATGCGCGGCAGGCGCACGTGCTCGTAGCGCAGCGGGTAGTGGTTGATGAGGATGGTGGAGCACCCCTCCGGCAGCCGCTCCAGCCGCGCGCGGGTGCGCTCCACGCGCGCGTGGCACCAGGCCTGACGGGTGGGGTAGGGCTCCGGGTGGAGCAGCACCTCGTCCGTGCACATCAGGTCGTCCTCCCAGGCCCACTCCAGCGCCTTGTCCGCGGGCACGGTGTCCGGGCGGAAGGTGTAGTCGTAGCCCAGGAACATGGGGACGACGACGCGGTGCGGGCCCTCGCCCGGCCAGCGCGGATAGGGGTCCTCCGGCGTGAGCGCGCCGTAGCGGTGGCACAGGTCCACCATGCGCAGGTAGCGCGCCTCGCCCTTCAGCGGAGGCTGCTCGGAGGGCATGGTCCACAGCTCGTGGTTGCCCGGTACCCAGACGACCTGGCGGAAGCGCGCGGTGAGCGTGCGCAGCATCAGCTCCATGTCCGCGAGCGTTTCGCCCACGTCGCCGCCGACGATGAGCCAGTCGTCCGGGCGCGGCGCGAGTGCCGCCAGCGCCTCGTGGTTTTCCTTGTGCCGCAGGTGCAGGTCGCTGATGGCGTAGAGCTTCATGGCGTGCGTGGGAAGGTTCCTACCTTAACGCGCACGGCCGCGCGCGCCATGGGAACGCCCGGCCGTCAGCCCAGGGTGGCGAGGAGCGCCAGCACCTGCTGCGGCGGCGCGGCGCGGTCCATCCAGGTGATGCCCGTCTCCCGCAGCCCTCGCGCGGGAGGATGCGTGGTGTGCAGCGCGCACGCGGCGCGCGGATGCCGGGCGCGCACGCACGTGAGCAGGCACAGCCCGTCTCCATCCGGCAGGCCGTAGCCGCTCACCACCACGGAGGGCGCCGCTTCTCCCATCAACCGCTCCGCTTCGCGCACGCCCTGGGCGAAGCGCTTGTCGCCGGGCAGGTGCCTGGACAGCCGCCGCAGCGCCGCGAGCGCGCGCGGATCCGCGTCCACGAAGAGGAAGCTGGGAGGGAGGTTGGAGGGCTCTCGCATGAAGGCGGTGGGTGGTACGGACAGGCTTGACGCAAGAGGTTGTGTCGCGAAAAGCCTACCCCGGAAGTTCTTGGAAGCCAACCTCTCAAGTCATATCGACATGGGCGAACCCGGTAGGTTAACGACCCCATGGAAAAGACCCTCGCATCCCGGCTCGGAGGTGCGGCCCGCGTCGCCCGCACGCGCCTGAACCTGACCCAGGCGGACGTGGCGGAGCGCATCGGCATCGCGAGTGAAGTCTATGGGCGGCTGGAGCGCGGGCACATGCTGCCCAGCATCCAGACCTTCCGCCGGTTATGCGTCGTGCTGTCCATCTCCGCGGACGAGGCGCTGGGTCTGAAGCCGTCGCAGGACGTGAAATGGGCCGCGGAGCCTCCGTCCGACTACGGCGAGTCCGCGGAGTTGCGCCGGCTGTTGCGCCGCGCGAAGCAGCTGGACCGGGGCTCCATCCGCATCCTCAGTGTGCTGGCCTCGCAGTTCAAACCCCGGAGCTGACGACGCCCCGGTGCTCATCCGGCCTTCGCCGCGCCGTCCCATCGCGCGAGCCGCTCCCGCAGCTTCCGGACGGAGGGAAAGCCGTTGAAGAGCACCACCTGCGGGTGATCCTCCAGCACCTGCCGCTCCGCCGCCTCCTTCGCCAACGCCCGGTCCACGCCCAGCAGCAGTCCCCCGTCGGGACGCGCGCGCAGCTCCGACAACCTGCGTGACAGCGGCGCCGCGTGCCACGGGTGGAACAGCTCCAGCGCGACCTCCTGGCCCGTCTTGCGGTGGCGGAAGGTGAGGTCGGGCACGCACAGGCCGGCGGCGCCGGTGTGGCGGGGCAGGGGCGTCAAATCCAGCTCCCAGGCCGCGTCCTCGAAGCCTTCGGCCAGCGCGGCCACCTCCGCCGGGACGTGCCCCAGCGCGGCGGGCAGCGGGGACACGAGCGGATCCTCGTGGCTCAGCTGGAGCGTGGACTTCTTGCGCGCGTCCTCCAGCACCGCGGAGAGGTCCCAGCGCTCCAGGATGGGGACCACGGAGAGGAAGTTCGCGAGCTGCAGGCCGTACTTCTTCTGCAGGGACAGCATGGCGCCGGGGCCCTCCACCTCCAGGGACCAGTCCTCGCCGTCGCGCCGCACCTCCGCCACCAGCCGGCAGAACTTCAGCCAGCGCAGCAGCTTGCGCACGCGCAACAGCTCCGGCGACCGCGCGCGCAAGGTGAGGCGCCGGGCGTTGAGCAGCGGTCCCTGCGCGAGCGCCAGGTTGTAGCGGTCCAGCAGCCCCTGCGGCGTGAGCGCCTCGCCGTCCCAGCCGAGCAGCTTCCGGTTGCCGGGCAGGTCCGAGTAGAGCGCTTCACGGGTCGCGGGGAGGGGGGCGTCCAGGGCCTCGGTGAGGCGCGCTTCGTAGGCCTCCAGGGGGGTGTCCGGAGAGAGCGTCCGCAGCACCTTCGCGCCCACGAGCAGCGTGCGCCAGCGCGCTTCCGTGGCGCCTTCACCCGCCTCGTCGAAGAGGAGCCGGTCAAGGAGCAGCTTCACCAGTCCGCGCGCGACCTTGGGGCGGCTGAACGCGCCGGCCTTGAGGCTGAAGGCCTCCTCCACGTCGTCGCGGCTCTGGCCGCGAAAGGCCTCCGCGTCCGCGAGCAGCTCCTTCGCGAGCGCCTGGAGGGACGGGTCGTGCGTCTTCACGAAGGAAGGCCGCAGGATGCCTTCGCGCACGCGCGACGCGAGCAGCTCACGCGTCAGCATGCGGAGGCCTCCGGGCGCGGTGGTCCAAACCCATCAAGTACCGGCATCGGGAGGGGCCTCCGGTTCCTGGTAGGCGCGGTGCTGTCTGCGCCTTTCGCTGATGCCGCTCTCCGCCGTCTGCGCGGAGCACACCTCGTACAGCAGGGCGCGCTTGCCGGGGCGCTTTCGCAGGATGCGGCCCAGGCGCTGCACGTGTTCGCGCACGCTGCCGCTGCCGCTGAGGACCACGCCCACGCGCGCGTCGGGCACGTCCACGCCTTCGTTGAGCACCCGGGAGGTGAGCAGCACCGGCAGCTCCGCGCTGGCGAACGCGGCCAGCAGGGCCTTGCGCTCCGGCAGGGGCGTGTGGTGCGTGAGCGCGGGAAGGAGCAGCTTCCGCGCCAGCGTGTAGACCGTCTCGTTGTCGTCCGTGAAGACGATGGCGCGGTCCTCGCGGTGCTCCAGCAATATCTTCCAGAGCGCGTCCAGCTTGCCGCTGGAGGTGAGCGCGATGCGGCGCTGCTCCCGGTAGCCCCGGTAGGCCGCGCGGCCTTCGTCGCTGCGCTGGCTCTGCGCCAGGAAGCGCGCCCAACCCTCCGGTGAAGCGAGCGGCACGCCCAGCTTCCGCACGAATGTGAGGTAGCGGCCTCGCGCCTCGTCGTAGCGCGTCTTCTCGTCGGGCGTCAGCGGCACCTCGATGCGGCGGACCTCGTAGGGCGCCAGGTACTGGCCCTGGAGCTCGTCGATGCCGGTGCGGTGCACCAGCGGCCCCAGCAGCTCCTCGCACACGCGCTCGCCACCGTCCGCGCGCTCCAGCGTCGCGGTGAGTCCCAGCCGGTAGGGCGCGAGCGTCCCCTCCGCGATGAAGCGATAGCTGGGCGCGGGCAGGTGGTGGCACTCGTCGCAGATGAGCAGGCCGAAGCGGTTGCCCGTGAACTCCATCTGCATCGCCGCGGAGTCGTACGTCGTCACCGTGAGCGTCTGCCGGTCGTTGACGCCGCCGCCCACCATGCCCACCGGGCCGGAGAAGTGCTTCGCCAGCACGCCCTGCCACTGCGCCATCAGGTCCAGCGTGGGCACCACCACCAGCGTGGGCCGCTTCACCCACGCGATGGCCAGCACCGCCAGCAGTGTCTTGCCCGCGCCCGTGGGCAGCTCCACCAGCCCCCGGCCACCCGCGCGCGTCCAGGCCTCCAGCGCCGCGCGCTGATGCGGAAACGGTTCGATGGGCACCGTGAGCGGCAGTTCCACCGGCTCGAAGCGCTTCGCGCGGTCTTCGTAGGGCAGCCCGCATTCGCGCAGGCGCAGGACGACGTCGCGGTAGTGCAGCGCGGGAGCGCGGAAGACGCCCGTTCGCCCGTCCTTCTGGAAGAGCGCGTGCAGGCGCTCGTCGTCAGGCAGCGTCGGGGCCACCAGCGTGCCGCTGTCGTAGTGCAGCTCGGTGAGGGGGATGGGCAGGGGCTCGATGGCGGACGCTCGGGACGCGAAGAACCGACGTGGGAGGAGACTCGCGCAGGAAGGGAAGTAGCGGGTTGGAAGGCGCTCCGCCACTCTGGCCCGCACGGCGGGAAGAAGCCACGGGCGCGGACGATCGGCTGCCTGGAGGCACTGCATGCCTTCTGGACGCGGGACGGATTGCTTTGGTGGGGGGCAGGGCGTTACCTGCTCAATCCATGCCCTGGACCCGCCCCGCCGCTGCTCGCCGTGTTCCGCTCGCCGGCTGGAGGCCCGTGTCCTTCCGGGCTTCGCGCTGATGCGGGTCCTGGTCGTCAGCCCGCATCCGGCATCCCGCGCGCTGCTCAGCCGCTTCCTGGACGCGGAGCCCGACATCGAGGTCTCCGCCACGGGTGAGCCCGATGACGCCTTCGCCTCCATCGCGGAGAACAAGCCCGCGCTGGTGGTGGTGGATCTGCGCCGCCCGGACGAGGATCACCCGCTGTTCCTGGGGCTCTTGCGCAAGCGGCACCCGTCGCTGCCGGTCATCTCGCTGGTGCCCGGCCGGCTGCGCATCTTCGACGGCCGCTCCGAGCGCGTTCGCGAAGCCCACGGCGACACCGCGGAGGCGCTGCACCACCTGATCGGGTCGGTGCTCCAAGCCACGCGCGACCTGCTGGCCCAGCACCTGCTGCGGATGTTGCGCCCGCCGGTGGGCCGGGCCTGAGATGCCGCGAGACTACAGGCGCAGCCGGTAGCCCACGGCCACGAGCACCGCGCCCGCGTTCACGTCACCGGTGGTGAGAAAGTCCACCGGCGCGAAGTGGTACTTCGCCTCCAGGAAGGCGCCGCCCGGACCCAGCGGCAGCTCCGCGCCCACGAGCGCCTGGAAGCCCAGCCCGCCGCCACTCTCCGACGCGGTGCTGTCGAACGACTCCACCGTCGCGCGGTGCAGGTACAGGCCGGGGCCCGCGCCCAAGTAGGGCGTGAGCGGCCCGAGTGCGCGGGGGAAGCGGAACACGGCGGACAGCTGGATGGCCACCTCCCGCTCGGCGAGCGTGTACGGCGACTCGATGGGCTGGCCCAGGTTGTCGAGCTGGGGTCCGCGCAGGGTCCCCGACGTGGAGGGCCGGTAGTAGTTCACCTCCAACACCAGCGCGAGGCGCCGCTGGAGCAGGGGCGTGAGGTAGCCCACCTCGCCGCCCAGGAAGAGGTCACCCCCGAGCGAGGTGACGGGCTTGATGAAGCCCACCTTGGGCGCGATGAAGAAGGGGCCTTCCCGGTCCTTCTTGTTGGCGTTGGAGGGGGCGGCGGCCAGCGCCGCGGCAGCGAGCAGGGCGAGGGCGTTCATGGGGAGACGGTGAAGCCGGAGGACGCGGGGATGGTTCCGAAGGCGCCGCTGGGGTCCGTGACGATGAGCCCGTAGGTGCCGGGCACGATGCCGCCGGGACACGTGGGATCCGTGACGGGCCGCGTGTCGAAGCCGGAGCACGTGGGCACGGTCGCCTTGAGCTGCGTCGCGGAGACGTAGGCCACGTCGTACAGCGGGATGTTCACCGTCTGGCCCGGGTCCGTCTTCACGGGCGCGACGAGGTACACGTCGTGGGAGCCGGGCGTGAAGGCCGCCCCGGCGCTGGTCAGCGTGACGGCCCTGTCGCTGCCGGCGGGGCCGCTGGAGGGCGACACGGAGAGGGTGCCCAGCGGCGCATAGGCGACGGTGAGCGCCTGGGGCCGGGTGACGGCGCAGCCCTCGGGGTTGGTGAGGGTGATGGCGTAGGTGCCTTCCGGCGTCGCGGGGGGCACCTCGGTTTCGATGCGCGTGTCGGAGACGACGGTGAGGGTGAAGAGGGGCTGGTCCTCTTCGCCCGCGCGCTGCAGGACGATGAGCGGCAGCGCGTCCGAGCGGAAGCCGCTGCCTTCGATGACGAGGGGGCTGCCGGCGCTGTAGTGGAAGCCCTGGGGCGCGGTGATGCTCGTGATGACCGGTGGCGGCACGACGCGCAGGGCGTCCTCGAGCTCGGCGGTGCCCCCGAGGGGGTTCGTCACGGAGACGGTATAGGCGCCAGGTGCGAGCGTGCTCGACGGCGTGGTGTCGCGGGTGGGCAGATCCATCCGCATGAGTTCGGTGCGCGCGAAGAAGAGGTGGTCGGCGGGCAGCGTGTAGTCGCTCGGGCCGCTCAGCGAGACCTGGGGCAGCTCCACCGAGGGCGTGTCGGTGAGCGCGTCGCGAGGCATGGGGGTGAAGCGGCTGCCGAGGAGCTCCAGGCGCCATCCTGCGGTGCCGCCCCCGGCGTTGCAGACGCGCGCGGGGGTGACGAGCCGTTGCAGCGGATTGATGAGGCCCTCGAGCTTCGGGGGGGTGCCTTCGGTCGATTCGGAGCAGGCGACCAGGCTGAGCAGTGCGGCGGCGACCGGAAGGCGCACGGGTTCCTCCATCATCCCGTCAACAAGGCTGTCACACGTTAGGCCGGGGCCCGGGAGGGTCAGGAGTTTTTTCCGGCTCCGCGCCCACAGCGCGGGTGGTTCTGCTGGGCTGGGTGATTCAAGTCGCTGATATTACAGGGGAATATGGCTGTGAGCAGCGTCGGCACGGCGAATGCTTAGGCACCACGGCAGCAGGGACGGGCAGCACGGTGGGGGGATGGAG
>NZ_RAWE01000096.1 GCF_003611695.1 Corallococcus carmarthensis
TGAGCGTCTCGTGGGCTCGGAGATGTGTATAAGGGACAGCCGCCCCCTGCGCCGGGCACGTCGCTGGCGCCCGTGGGCCTGCGCAACCCGGTGGACCTGTCCGCGGACCACGTCACCGGCGACCGCAACCAGGCGGTGCTCACCGGCAACGTGGTGGTGAAGCACCAGACCATGGACATCCGCTGCGACAAGATGACCGGCTACTACAACGCCACCCGCCAGGTGACGCGCGTGGTGTGCGCCGGCAACGTGCGCGCCGTGGACGGCGACCGGCAGGCCCGGGGCGAGCGCGCCGACTACGACGTGCCCTCGGGCGTGCTCGTGGTGACGGGCTCCCCGGAGGCCCGCCAGGGCAACACCTACCTCACCGGCACCAAGGTGCGCCTCGTCCTGGGCAACGAGCGCCTGGAGGTGGAGAACGCCCGCATCCTCGTGGACTCCCCGTCCACCACCGCCGTCCCCGGCACCCGCAAGAAGGCCCCCGCGCCCAAGCCGGCGGGCACGACGCCATGAGCGGCGCGAAGCTGTTCGCCGAAGGGCTCCAGAAGTCCTTCCGCAAACGCCAGGTGGTGCGCGACGTGTCCTTCAACGTCGCTCCCGGTGAAGTGGTGGGCCTCTTGGGCCCCAACGGCGCCGGCAAGACCACGAGCTTCAACATGGTGGTGGGGCTGGTGACGCCGGACGCGGGCCGGGTGCGCGTGGGCGACGAGGACCTCACCCACCTGCCCATGCACCGCCGCGCCCGCCGCGGCGTGGGCTACCTGCCACAGGAGGCCTCCGTCTTCCGCAAGCTCACGGTGCGCGAGAACTTCCTCGCCGTGCTGGAGCTCCAGAAGGGGCTCACCGCCCAGGACCGCAAGCAGCGCGCGGCCACGCTCCTGGAGGAGTTCGGCCTCTCCCACGTCGCCGAGTCCTGGGGCGAGACGCTCTCCGGCGGCGAGCGGCGGCGCGCCGAAATCGCCCGCAGCCTCATCCCCGCCCCCCGCTTCATCCTCTTCGACGAGCCCTTCGCCGGTGTGGACCCCATCAACGTGGGCGACCTCCAGCGTCAGATCCACCTCCTGCGGGAGCGGGGCCTGGGCATCCTCATCACCGACCACAACGTCCAGGACACCCTGGGCATCTGCGACCGGGCCTACATCATCGCACAGGGTCAGATCCTCGAGGAGGGGACCCCCGCGCAGATCGCAGGCTCCGCCCGGGCGAGGGCCGTCTACCTGGGAGACCGGTTCCGTCTCCAGGCTCCGTGAAAAGCCGCCCTCCCCGTATGCCTCCAGATGCTCGCGGTGAAGTTGGCCCCGCTTTTGCGTCGACGTTTGAACATCAGCCGAGCAGGCGGGGGTTACGGCAACCTGTCGGATTTCCAGCGGATTTTTGACGCTGCAAATCAGAAACCACGCGCTCGGGCACTGGACGTGGCCGGGGGTCCTTGTTAGGTTGGCACGGTCCTTGATTGGAACCTCCAATCAAGTGGCACGCATGCCTTCCGGAGACGCCCCCACATGGCGATGGAACTCAAACAGAGCCTGAAGCTCGCGCAGCAGCTGGTGATGACCCCCCAGCTGCAGCAGGCCATCAAGCTCCTCCAGCTCTCACGCATGGAGCTCCTGGACCAGGTCCGCGAGGAGATGGAGCAGAACCCCCTGCTGGAGCAGCCCGAGGAGGGCATGCCCGGGGAGGTGAGCGAGAAGGAGCCTGGCGAGGCCTCGCTCGAAGCGGACAACGCGGAAATCGCGCGCGACGTGGACCTGCCGTCGGCGACGCCGGAGAACGCCCAGGAGTTCAAGGCGGACGGCGAGGGCCCCCCGGAGATTGACTGGGAGTCCTACCTCAACAGCTACCAGTTCAACGAGCCCACCACCGCCTCCAACAAGGGCAACGTGGCCACGGACGACCTGCCGTCGTTCGAAGCCAACATGGTGAAGAAGGAGGACCTGGTCGACCACCTCCAGGAGCAGCTGGGCACGCTGCGGCTCAACGAGGCCGAGCGCCGCGTGGCGGTGCTCATCCTGGGCAACCTGGACGACGACGGCTACCTCAAGCTCCCCGACATTGAAGGCGACCCGCTCATCCGCCTGTCCAACGAGGCGGACGTGCCCATGCACGTGGCCGAGCGCACCCTGCGCCGCATCCAGAACCTGGAGCCCCGGGGCTGCGGCGCGCGCGACCTGCAGGAGTGCCTGCTCATCCAGCTGCAGGCGATGAAGGACCCGAACGCGGCGCTCCTGGGCCTCATCATCAAGCGCCACATGAAGTACCTGGAGAGCAAGAACCTGCCGGCCATCGCCAAGGACCTCAAGGTCACCCTGGACGAAGTGGTCTCGGCGGCGAAGCTGCTCCCGAAGCTGGACCCGCGGCCGGGCCGCAACTTCAGCGGGGATGACGCGCAGTACATCACCCCCGACGTCTTCGTCTACAAGCTGGGGGACGAGGACTACACCGTGGTCCTCAACGACGACGGCCTGTCCAAGCTGCGCATCTCCGGCATGTACCGGAACGCGCTGAAGAACGGCGCGGTGAGCCCCGGGCAGACGAAGGAGTTCATCCAGGACAAGCTGCGCAGCGCGATGTGGCTCATCCGCTCCATCCACCAGCGGCAGCGGACCATCTACAAGGTCACTGAGAGCATCGTGAAGTTCCAGCGGGACTTCCTGGACAAGGGCATCGCGCACTTGAAGCCGCTCATCCTGCGCGACGTGGCGGAGGACATCGGCATGCACGAGTCCACCGTCAGCCGCGTCACCACGAGCAAGTACGTGCACACGCCGCAGGGCATCTTCGAGCTGAAGTACTTCTTCAACTCGTCCATCGCGCGCGTGTCCGGCGAGGACACGGCCAGCGAGGCCGTGAAGCACCACATCAAGCAGCTCGTGTCGCAGGAAGACTCGCGCAACCCGTACTCGGACCAGAAGATTGTCGAGCTGCTGCGCTCGCAGGGCACGGAGATCGCCCGCCGCACGGTGGCCAAGTACCGCGAGGTGCTGGGCATCCTCCCCAGCAGCAAGCGCAAGAAGTACTTCTGAGCCGTCCTGGCTTCGCCGGTGATTCACCGGCCCTGCACGTCAGGGCCGGTTTGGGGCATGAAGCGGTCCATGGACCCCGTGCTCCCCAATGATGTCGGTGTTCCCCACCGAGACCCCGTGCCGCTCGTCGTCCCGCCCGTCACCCTGGAGGGGACGGCGGTGCGGCTGGAGCCCCTGACCCTGGAGCACGTGCCCGCGCTCGCGGCCGTCTGCGAGCCGGACATCTTCACCCACTTCTCGCGCGTGCTGCGCACGGAGGCGGACGTCGCGGACTACGTCGCCGCCGCGCTGAAGGCGACCGCCGCGGGCACCGAGCG
This sequence comes from Corallococcus carmarthensis, assembly GCF_003611695.1. GTDB lineage: Bacteria > Myxococcota > Myxococcia > Myxococcales > Myxococcaceae > Corallococcus > Corallococcus carmarthensis. The sequence goes on from NZ_RAWE01000096.1 coordinate 3,341, forward strand.
GCCCTTCGTCATCCGTGAGCAGGCAGGCGGCGCCGTGGTGGGCACCACGCGCTACCTGGACATCTCCCGCGAGTACCGGACGCTGGAAATTGGCTCCACGTGGCTCGCGCGGCGGGCGTGGCGCTCGCGGGTGAACACCGAGTGCAAGTACCTGCTGCTCACGCACGCCTTCGAGACGCTGGGCGTGATGCGCGTGCAGCTCAAGACGGACCGCCGCAACGTCCGCTCACGTGCGGCGATCGAGCGGCTGGGCGCTTCCTTCGAAGGCATCCTGCGCAACCACATGCTGGTGCGCGGCGGCGTGGTGCGGGACAGCGCGTACTACGGGTTCATCGACACGGAGTGGCCCGGCGTGAAGGCGCGGCTCGAAGGACTGCTGGCGCGGGAGTGATAGGGTGCCGCCCGCCATGACCTTTCCCGCTCCGAGCCCGCGTCGAACCGTGTCCCGTCTCACCGTCCTGGGAGCGCTCGTGGCGCTCACCGGCTGTGGCGGGGGCGAGACGCAGGTGATGTCGCTGGCGGAGATGGCGGACCGCTCGCTGACCTTCGCGCTGGCGGACGTGGACGACGCGGAGACGCCGGACGCGCAGGGCGCGCACCGCTTCACCGTCAGCTATTCGGTGACGCAGGACGGCCCGTGCTCGCGCTTCGCGGACGACGTCACGGCCACCTTCAACGGCGAGCCCATGACGCTGGTGCCGGGCGGCGCGTCGGACGTGGGCGGGCGCTCGGAGGCCTGCGAGAACAGCCGCGTCTACTTCAACTTCGACCCGTCCGCCTGGGGCCGCGAGCCGCTGGAGGACATCGTCGTGCAGCTGCAGGACGCCTCCAGCACCGTGCGCCTGGTGGTGAAGAACGCCAAGGCCAAGCGCAAGTTCACGTTCCAGGGGGAAGGCACCCCGGACAAGCTGCGCGTGGGGCAGTCGTACGCCTTCCTCTGGGAGCCCTCGACGGAGGTGCCCGGTCCCGTGGAGGCGCTGCTGCTGCGCGAAGGGGGCAGGGCGCCCGGCGTGCTCTCCGTCACGCAGGACGGCGCCAGGGCCACCGTCGCCATCCCCGCGGGCACCCCGCAGGCGAACCACACCCTGACGCTGGGCGCGGACCTGGCCGCCACCGTGGGCGAGTGCACGGGCGTGGCGTCGTGCTCCGGCGCCATCTACCACTCGCAGGACTTCGTGCTCGCCGTGGTGCCCTGAGGCTCACGGGCCGCCAGGCGGAGGCATGTTGCTGGCTTGAGGACCACGCACGCGGTGTGGGGGAGACCGGACCGGAAAATGAGGCCCGGGTCGGAATCCCCACCCCGTGCCATGCAGCGGACACAAGACGTGTCCTCTGGCGGTCGCTTGCGCGAGCGCGAGCCGTGAACGGGAAGTTCCAACCTGGGGGGCCGGGTTGCTTTCGGCGTGGGCTCCGTTTCTGATCTGTCACGGAGCTTACCTCTCTCCCTAGGAGGCGGCCACGCATGCAGCTCAACATCACCTTCCGTCAGTTCGGAGCGTCGGATTCCCTGAAGGAGTACGCCCGTGAAAAGGTCGATCGGGTGAACCGACTGCTGGACCGGGCTGGTGAAGCCCACGTGGTGCTGTCGTTGGAGCGGCACCTGCATCACGCGGACATCACCATCCACTCCGGCGCCTGGATCCTCCGGGGGCGTGAGAAGAGCGATGACATGTACGCGTCCATCGACCTGGCGATGGACAAGATCGAACGCCAGCTGCGGCGCTACCGCGACAAGCTGAAGTCGCACCACGGCAAGGAGAAGGTCCACCACCGCCAGGACCTGGTGCGGGTGCGCCACGACGTCTTCGAGGTCCACGAGGAGGGGGCCGCCGAGGCAGCGCCGCCCGCCACCCAGGCCGCGCCCGCCGTGTCCGCCCAGGAGCAGGTGGCCGAGTCGGGCGTCGCCCGGCTGGTGCGCACCACGCATCTGGCCATCCAGTCGCTGTCGGTGGACGACGCCGTGATGCAGATGAACTTGATGAACAACGACTTCTACGTGTTCCAGAACCAGCAGTCCCAGGCGCTGTCCATCGTCTACCGCCGCAAGGAGGGGGGGTTCGGCCTGATTGAGCCGCACCTGCCCGACGCGCCGGTGGCCGCCACCGGCACCTGACGGACGTCCAGGGGACCGGGTCCTGGGGCTTTCCAAAGCCCGGGGCCCGGGGCCGGGGCTTGGGCCCGGCTGACGCGCAGTGAGCGAAGCGCCTGCCACCGCCCAGGCGACCCTTGCGCGAATCCAGTGTGAGGAGTAATTGCCGGCCGAGGAATCATTGCCGGCCCGGAGCGCCAGTGCGGGAGCGCCATTGAGAATCGCCGATTTCCTCAGCCCCCAGGCGGTCGTCGCGGACATGCAGTCCCGCACGAAGGCGGAGGTGCTGCGCGAGCTGAGTGCCACGTTGGCCCGGGCGCATCCGAATCTGCGCGAGGACCGGCTGGTGGCGGTGCTCCAGGAACGCGAGAAGCTGGGCAGCACGGGCATTGGCGAGGGCGTGGCCATTCCGCACGGCAAGCTGGCGGGCATGGACAGCCTCCAGGCGGCCTTCTGCGTGTCGCGCGCGGGGGTGGACTTCGAGTCCATTGACGGCAAGCCCACGCATCTCTTCTTCGCGCTGGTGGCGCCGGAGAACAGCGCGGGGGTGCACCTGAAGGCCCTGGCGCGCATCTCGCGCCTGTTCAAGAACCCGCGCTTCCGCGCGGCCATCCTGGAAGCGCCCACGGCCGCGGACATCCACGCCCTCATCGTCCAGGAAGACGCTCGGCCCTGAGGGCCTGACAGGAGACGCCCCACATGGACGTCGTCCTGCGTCCCATCAACGACCGCTTCTTCCACGAGCAGGTGCTGCCCTTCTTCGCGCGCGCGATGGGGGATGCCTCCGGCGCGCTGGAAGCCCTCTCCAACCACCTGGGGGACGCGCAGGCGTTCACCCTCTGCCAGCGGCTGGCCTCGTCGGCGTTGCCGGGGGGCGTGGGGTCGGTGGATTCGGACGGGTGGATGGACCTGGTGGACCGGCTGGTGTTCCAGCCCTGGCGCGAGGCGCCCGGCGGCTGGGAGGTGGGCGGGGCACCCGGCGGCTACGCGGATGAATGGGACGAGGCGCTGAACCTGGCGCTGATGGTGGAGGACCCGGCCTACCCCTACTGGGACACGAAGGCGGCGCGCACGGTGCGCGACAACTTCCGCCGCCGTCCCCCGGGCGAGCAGGGGCTGGCGTCGCTGCTGGCCGGGCAGTGGGACCCCTTCCCGGAGTTCCCGCCGGACCGCGTCTTCGTCACGCAGGGCCGGGGCGAGTACGCGGTGCGTGAGCGCTTCGCCTTCGCGGACTGGGCCTGGCGCCCGGCGAAGACGGTGTTGCACTGGCAGGTGAACCTGCCGCGCAAGCTGGAGCGGCTGCTGACGCGCGAGCAGGAGCGCATGAAGCTGCCGGTGCTGCCGGAGCGCGACGAGGTGCTGGGCTACTGGACGGGCCGGCTGCCCCAGCCGCCGCCGCTGTCCGTGCTCTTCTCCGGCCTGGGCCCGAACGCGGCCACGTGGATCCGCGAGCTGGGCGCGCTCTCGTTGCACCTGCGTGGCGCCGCGCAGACGAAGCAGGGCCTGGCCGCGCTGGTGACGCGCGGGACCACCGTGCGGCTGTAAACGGGCCGGGCCTGCTGCTCGGGCTGGCCGAGGGAGACGGCGCCTTCCGGGTTTCCTCGTTCCGTCGTTCCAGGCAATGATCCGGGGCCATGCTCCGCCTCCTCTCCTCAGTGGGCCCCGTGCTCCTCGTCTCCGCCGCGGTGCTGACGGGCGGCTGTTCCTCCTCGAAGAAGGCGACGGAGGCTCCGCGCACGGACCACGCTTCGCTCTACGGAGCGGACGCGGCCTACGCGGTGGGCGTCACGCAGTCGCTGACGTACGAGGACGCGGTCCGTCACCGCACGCTGAAGCCGCTGGTCTGGTACCCGGTGGCGCCCGGCACGCCGATGGACAACCGTGCGCCGTCGGACCTGTTCAAGCCCTTCTACGGCGCGAAGGACGCCCCGCTTTCGGACGCGCGGGAGCGCTGGCCGGTGGTGCTGCTGTCGCACGGGAGCGGGGGCTCGTTGATGGACCTGTCCTGGTTCGGTTCGAACCTGGCGGCCCATGGCTTCGTCGTCGTGGCGGTGAACCACCCGGGCAACACCTACGGCGACACGAGCCCGGAGGGCTTCGCGCGTGCGTACGAGCGCCCGCAGGACTTCACGGTCATCCTGGACCACCTGCTGAAGGACCCGAAGTGGGGGCCGCGCGTGGATCCGGAGCGCATCGGCGCGTCGGGGCATTCCATGGGCGGCTACACGGCGCTGGCGCTGGTGGGGCTGAACCTGAACCTGGAGTGGATTGAAAAGCGCTGCAAGACGCCGGGCACCCGCGAGGAGATTGGCTGCGAGGGCCTGCGCGACGTGGACTACGGCCGCATCGACATGAAGCAGTCGCGCGCGTCGTATCTGGATCCGCGCGTGAAGGCCGCGTTCGCGATGGCGCCGGGCATGGCCGCTTCGTTCGAGGCGCGGGACACCGCCGACGTCCAGAAGCCCGTGGAGCTGGTGCTGGCGAAGGGCGACGAGCTGATGCCGCACGAAGGGCACGGCATGCACCTGTCAGGGCTGCTGCCAGCGACGACCACGACGACGGTGGTCCTGGACGACGCGGGCCACTTCACCTTCCTGCCCGAGTGCTACCCGAAGGGCTTCGACGTCATCGCGATGCTGTGCAAGGACCCGGTGGCCGGGACGCGCCCCGCATCGCATGCGCGCACGAACGCGGAAGGCGTGGCGTTCTTCCGCCGCACGCTGGACGTGCGTTAGGCCGGAGCCGCGGCCTTCGGCGGGCTCTCCAGGAGGATGGTGACGGGCCCGTCGTTGACGAGCGCGACCTTCATGTCCGCGGCGAAGATGCCGGTGCCCACGGTGAGGCCGCGCTGGCGCAGGGCTTCGCAGGCGCGCTCGTAGAGGGCCTTGGCGGCGACGGGCTCCATCGCGTCGATGAAGCTGGGCCGGCGGCCCTTGCGCGCGTCGCCGTAGAGGGTGAACTGGCTGACGACGATGAGGTGCTTGGAGGTGTCCTCCAGCGACAGGTTCATCTTGCCGTCGGCGTCCTCGAAGATGCGCAGCGTGGCCAGCTTCTCCACCATCCACGTCAGGTCCGCGTCGGTGTCGCCCTTGCCCACGCCCAGGAGCACGAGCAGGCCCGGGCCCATCTCGCTCACGCGCTGGCTGTCCACCGTCACCGACGCTTCCAGGACCCGCTGCACCACGGCCTTCATGGTTCACTCCCTTTTCGTCCCTGCTTCCTGCCAGGGACGCCCGGGGCCTTCAAGTCACCGGCCCTCATGGCGTGGATCCATCGCGTCGCGCAGCGCATCGCCCAACAGGTTGAAGCCCAGCACGGTGAGCGCCAGCGCGATGCCGGGGAACAGGGCCACGTGCGGCGCCACCAGCAGGTACTGCGTCCCCTGGTCCACCAACGCACCCCACGACGGCGTGCCCGGAGGAACGCCCAGTCCCAGGAAGCTCAGGGACGCCTCCGCGACGATGGCACCCGGCAGCGCGAACGTCGCCTGCACGAGCAGCGGCCCCGCCGCGTTGGGCAGCAGGTGCCGCACGAGGATGCGGCCCGGTCCACTGCCCAGGGCCCGAGCGGCCTGCACGTAATCGCGCTCGCGCAGGGTGAGCACCTGTCCGCGCGTCAGCCGCGCGTAGCCCGTCCACCCGGTGAAGGAGAGCGCGAACACGACGTTGGCGAGGCTGGGGCCCAGCACGGCGGTGATGAACAGCGCCAGCAGGATGCCGGGGAAGGCGAGCAGCACGTCCACCAGCCGCATCAGCGCTTCGTCCACGAGCCCGCCCGCGTAGCCCGCGATGCCGCCCAGCGTGATGCCCACCGCGGCGGACAGCACCACGGCGAAGAAGGACACCTCCAGCGACACGCGCGCGCCGTACAGCACGTGGGTGAGCACGTCGATGCCGTTCTCTCCCGTGCCCAGCAGGTGACCGGACGTCGGGGGCGACAACTCACGCGTGAGGTCGATGGCGTCCGGCGAGTGGGGGCTGAGCCACGGCGCGAACAGCGCGGTGAACACCCAGACGCACGCCACGGCGAGTCCGAACCGGGCCCCCCACGACTGGAGCCGGAAGCGGTGGGCCGCGCTCATGAGCGCCTCCGCACGCGCGGGTCAACCCACGAATAGGCCATGTCGGTGAGCGTGTTGACCAGGACGTAGCAGAAGGTGAAGAGGAGCACCGTGGCGCGCACGGTGTTGTAGTCGCGCTTCTCGATGGCGGTGAGCAGCAGCGTGCCCATGCCCGGCCACGCGAACACCTTCTCCGTCACGATGGCGCCGCCCAGCAGCGCGCCGAACTCCAGGCCCAGCACGGTCACCAGCGGCAGCAGCGCGTTGCGGAACGCGTGCTTCCACAGCACCACGCGGGGAGACAGGCCCTTGGCCCGGGCCACCGTGACGTAGTCCTCGCGCAGCGCTTCGAGCATCGTCGCGCGCGTCATGCGGGCCAGGAACGCGGCCAGCGCGGTGCCCAGCGTGAACGCGGGCAGCACCAGGTGCCGCCACGACTCCGCGCCCGATACAGGCAGCCAGTCCAGCTTCAGCGCGAACAGGATGATCAGCACCGGCCCCAACCAGAAGCGGGGCAGGGCGACCCCCGCCACGGACACACCCATCGCCGCCGCATCCACCGGAGTCCCACGCCGCGCCGCCGCCATCACGCCCAGGGGCAGCGCCAGCACCAGGGACACGGCCATCGCCGCCACCGTGAGCAGCAGCGTGTACGGAAGCGCCGCGCCCAGGGCCGGAAGCACCTTGCGCTGGAATGGAGGCAGCGACGTGCGCAACTCCCCGGTGGCCAGGTCGCGAGCGAACGTCCAGAGCTGCGCGTACCACGGAAGATCCAACCCCACGGCCTGCCGCAGCGCCGCGCGGTCCACCTGCGTCGCCTGTTCCCCCAACATCACGTCCACCGGATCCCCCGGCACGAGGTGAAGGAACAGCGACACGAGCAGCAACGCGCCCACCATCGCGATGAGCGCGGACACCAGCCGCCGGCTCATGGAGTGCCTCCACGCTCGGGCATCACTTCCCGTGCCTTCGCCAGAGGCAGCAGCAATCCATGCGCGCTGGGCTCGAAGTCCGCGAGCCGGGACGACACCACCGCGACGCTCGCCTCATGCCACAGCGGGATGACCGGCAGCACCGCGTCCAGCTCCCGCTGCGCCTCCGCATACAACGTCCTCCGTTCCTCTCGCGGCGCCTGCGTCGCCGCGTCCAGCACGCGGTCCAGCGCCGGGTCCTTCAGCGCGCCCCGGTTGAACCCGCCCCAGTGATTCTCCGGCCCGGGGACGTTCGCGGAATGGAACGCGCCTCGGAGCAGGTCCGGCTCCATCACGGCGGCCCACTTCAACGTGAACAGCTCGAAGCGCCCCCGGCGCACGTCCTCGAAGAACGTCCCGAACTCCAGCGCCCGCACCTCCACCGCCACACCGCCCTTCGCCAACTGCTCCTTGAGCACCAGCGCCACCGCGCGCCGGAAGCGGTCCGTGCTCGTCTTGAACGTGAAGGACAAACGCGGCTTTCCCCCAGGCCCATCCGGATCCGGATACCCCGCCGCGTCCAGCAACCGGGCCGCTTCCTCCGGCGCGTAGCCGCATCCCTGCGTGGCCGTGAAGGCCCAGTGCTCGCGAGGCAGCATGCTGGACGCAGGCTCCGCCAGCCCGTGCAGCTTGTGCTCCACCAGCGGGCGCACGTCGATGAGGTGACACAGCGCCTGGCGCACGCGCACGTCCGCGAGCGGCCCCTCGCGCAGGTTGATCCCCAGATAGGTGAAGCCCGTGCCCGGCTTCGTCACCACGCGCAGGTGGGGCGCCTCCCGGAGCGCGGGCAGCACCGCCGGGGACACGCCGTTCACCACCAGATCCGCCCGGCCCTTGAGCAGCTCCAGCACCCGCGTCGTCTCGTCCCGCACCACCCGGAACGTCAGCCGCGACACGGCGGGCTTGCCCCCATGCCAGCCCTCGAAGGGCACCAGCGTCAGGTGCTCCTCGTCCGGCCAGGACTCGAACCGGAACGGGCCCGCGCCCACGGGGTGCTCGGCCTGCGCCTCGATGCCTTGGGGCCCCGCGCGCTCGGCGGGGAGGATGGCCGCGGACAGCTCCGCGAGCAGCGGCGCATAGGGCCGCTTCAGGTGGAAGCGCACCGTGCGGGCATCCACCACCTCCACGCGCTCCACCGGTTCGTACCGCTCGCGCTTGGGGCTGCCCAGCTTCGGATCCCGCAGGCTGTCGAAGGTGGCCTTCACGTCCTCGGCGGTGAGGTCGCTTCCGTCGTGGAAGGTGAGCCCCGGGCGGAGCACGAACTCCACCTCCGTGGGCGAGACCTCCCGGAAGGACTCCGCCAGCTGGGGCACTGGCCGGCTCGAGTCATCGAAGGTGAGGAGCCCCGGGCTGATGAGCTGCGCCAGCCGCTGTCCATGGGCCGTGAGGGCGAAGCGATCGTCCAGGCTGTCCGGTGGGGCCTCCAACAACACCGTGATGCCCGCCGGTGGCGCCGGGGCTCGGCAGCCGGAGTCAAGCACCAGCGTCAGCGCGAGAAAGAACACCCGGACGGCACGGGAGGGCAGGGGAGGCATGGCGTCTGTCACGGGGTGGATGTCAGGCGGAGCGTCCATGCTGCGACAGCCTTCTTCTTGTTTCCAGGAAGCAGGCAGGCGGGCAGGGTGGCAGCGGCCGAGCATCCACCCCCCACCCTTGCCGCCCCTTTCGTCCCTTCTTCATAATGGAACGCGACTTCCCCGGAGCGTGCGTGCAGGTTTTTCGAACCAGACCCTTCTGGGCAGCGACCGCCATTGCCTTGTGGCTTCCTTCCGCCACGCTGGCTGCGTCGCCGTCCGCCGACAAAAAGGCTGAACGCGAGGCGTTGAAGAACGCCCTCGTGCAGGTGATGCAACGCACCGCGCTCAAGAGCAGCCGCGTCGGCGTGCACATGCAGAGCCTGGACGACGGCTCCGTGGTGTTCAGCCACAACGCGGACGAGCTGCTCAACCCCGCCTCCAACGTGAAGCTCATCACGTCCTCGGCGGCGCTCGTCGCCCTGGGGCCGGAGTTCCGCTACGAGACGGAGTTCCTCGTCGAGCAGGAGATGCCCGCCGACGGCAAGGTCAAGACGCTCTATGTGCGCGGCAAGGGTGACCCCACCATCACCACCGAGCGCCTCTACGGCATGACCTCCGAGCTGCTCCACGCGGGCCTCAAGGAGGTGCAGGACATCGTCGTGGACGATTCCTGGTTCGACGCCGAGCGCACCCCGCCCGGCTACGACCAGGAGGACTCCGACCGCGCGTACATGGCGCCCACCGGCGCGGTGAGCCTCAACTGGAACGCGGTCGCCGTCTACGTGCGCTCCGCCCCCGGCGGCAAGGCCGTGGTGGACATGGAGCCGCCCAGCGACTTCTTCATCGTGGACAACACCGTCACCAGCGGCGCCGGCCGCGCGCGGCGCGTGTCCGTGAAGTCCGACGCGTACGGCGACAAGCAGAAGATCGTCGTCAAGGGCCAGGTCCCCGACGAGCGCGGCGCCGTGAGCGTCTGGAAGAAGATCGACAACCCGCCTCTGTACTTCGGCGGGTCGCTCAAGCAGCTGCTCGTGTCGCGCGGCGTGAAGGTGAAGGGCAAGGTGAAGCTGGGCCTGACGCCGTCGCGCGCGAAGGTCGTGCACGTGTCCCAGTCCGACACGTTCGACATCGTCCTCAAGCGCCTCAACAAGCTGTCCAGCAACTTCGTCGCGGAGACGCTCCTCAAGACGATGGGCGCGGAGCTGCGCGGCGCGCCGGGCTCGTTCGCCAAGGGCATTGACGTGGTGGAGGAGTTCCTGGACCGCGACGTGGGCATCCCGCGCGGCACCTACGTGATGAAGAACGGCAGCGGTCTCAACGACGCCAACCGCTTCTCCACCGCGCAGGTGGACCGGCTGCTGCGCCACATGTACGAGCGCTTCCCGCTGGCCCCGGAGTACCTGTCCTCGCTGGGCATCGCCGGCAAGGACGGCACGCTCAAGTACCGCTTCGACGGCACGGACGCCGTGGGCCGGCTGCGCGCCAAGACGGGCACCCTGGAAGGCGTCTCCGCGCTCAGCGGCTACGTGCAGTCCGCGGGCGGAGAGAAGTTCTCCTTCTCCATCATGGTCAACGACTACGCGGGCCGCGCCGGTCCCGTCGTCGCGGGCATGGACGCCCTGGGCGCCGCCGTGGCCGCCACCGGCTCCACGCTGGGGCCGGGCAACGCGCTGGCCTCCCTCAATGAAGGCCAGAAGGCACAGGGCGGTCTGCCGGACATCGCCAACCGCGTGAAGACCTACCTGGAGCTGGGCAAGCAGCGCGATCAACGCAACATCGGCTTCCTGCGCACCGCGTGGCGCAGCGAGCGCGACCCCGCCGTGCGCGCCGTGCTGGCGGAGAGCCTCTACCAGTCCAACCCGCACGACTACCTGGGCACGCGCACGCTCCTGGACAGCTACTCCGCCACGGATGACGTCTACGGCCGCCTGCGCCAGGTGGCTCACGCCCTGTCGGTGGGCGTGCCCGGCGTGGGCAGCATGGTGGAGCTCGCGTCGGGCGGAAACACGGAGGCCCTGGCCCGCGTGCTGGAGCTGTGCCGCGCGGCCGGCGTCGCCCAGGACGCCCTGGCGCAGGAGGAACTGGTGGATGGCCTGGGTGAAGTGGCCCGCACGGCCCCGGAGGAACTGGTGGCTTCCTTGCGCGCCGCCAGCCCCGCCGAGCGCGACGCGACCGTGCCGCTCCTGGCCCAGGGACTGTTGAAGGCCGGCGACACCACCCACCCGTTCTGGAAGTCCCTGCGCAAGCTGGGCTCCGGCGGGACGGATGCGCAGCTCGTCGCCTTCGCCAAGGGGCTGGACTCCACGCTCACCACGAAGACGGCCGAGGCCCGGACCTCCCAGCGCGCCCAGCCCGTCCAGGTGGTCGCGCCCGGGTCCGCCACGCCCAACGTCGTTCCCGCCTCCGGCGTCCTCCGCCCGGGCGGGTAGTCTCCTTCCGCTGCCTCCCGCCGCCCGGACGCGCACCGTCCGGGCGGCGTGACTCTCCGCCGGCTCCCGGCATCTCCCAACACCCTGGAATCCTTGAGGCTTTCCGTCTGGAGAGCAGGCGGACGTGCGTCCCGACCGCCGCTGGCCGGTTTCTGGCCGGGGGAATGTCAGTGGTGGATGCTATGGGCTGAAGGACCTGTCGGGGCGTGTAGCCCCGCGGGTTGTGCCGGGCCCTTGGTGGGCCGGGTTTCGGGAGGAAACATGGCTGGAGGCGTGAACAAGGTCATTCTCATCGGCAACCTCGGGGCGGACCCCGAAGTGCGCTTCACCCCGGGCGGTCAGGCCGTGGCGAACTTCCGCATCGCGACGAGCGAGAGCTGGAACGACAAGAACGGCCAGAAGCAGGAGCGCACCGAGTGGCACCGCATCGTCGTCTGGGGAAAGCTCGCGGAGCTGTGCGGCGAGTACCTCAAGAAGGGACGGCAGTGCTTCGTCGAAGGCCGTCTGCAGACGCGCGAGTGGATGGATAAGGAGAACAAGAAGAACTACACCACCGAGGTCGTCGCCACCTCCGTCACCTTCCTCGGCGGCCGTGACGCCGGTGAGGGCTACAGCGGCGGCGCTGGCGCGGGCGGTGGACGCCGGCAGCAGCAGGGCAACGGCGGCGGCTACCCCCAGGGGCGTGACGACTACGGCCAGCCGCCCCCCATGGGCATGGACGACGGTGGCGGCATGGGTGGTGGCAACCACGGCGGCGCGGCGGACGAAGACATCCCGTTCTGACGCCCTGGGGCCCTCCCCCTGAAAAGCGAACCGGCCGCTCCTGGACGTCAGGGGCGGCCGGTCGTGTTTTCGAAGGAGCGCCGCTGAAAGGGCGCTCCGGCTTCAACGCCTGCTTCAGCCGACGTCCAGGCCCGCCGGGCCGTACGCCGCGCCCGCCGTGTAGAGGGCGTAGATGGCGCCCCAGGACATGGCCAGCAGAATGAGGAAGATGAGGATGGAGACGGGCTCGAAGCGGCGCATGGAGCGGTCGCTCGCGAAGATGCCCCAGCCCATGGCGAAGGTCTGCAGGCCGTTGGCCAGGTGGTACGCGGTGCCCAGCGTGCCCAGCAGGTAGACCATCAGCGTGGGACCGTGGAAGCGCATCTCCCGCGCGATGTCCGCGAAGGGCTCCGCGTGGCCCTCCACCAGGCGCGGGTGCAGGAAGGCCAGCCAGATGTGGGCGCCCAGGAACGCGAGCACGCCCAGGCCCGCCACGCGCTGCACGATGTACTTGAGGTTGCCGTAGTTGTTGTACGCGAGGTTGTTCGGCTTGATGGTGAACACGCGCACCAGGCCCCACGCGGCGTGGATGAGCAGGGGCAGCATGACGATGATGAACGTGAACGCCTGGGCGAACGGGTTCGCGTACTCCGTCACCGACTTTTCCCAGGCCGTCGCGCCGTAGAAGGCGGACAGGTTGTCCCACAGATGGTTGATGACCCAGAAGCTCAGGGGCACCACGGCGAGGAATGAGCCCAGCCGCGACTTCAACAGGGGATTGCGGTCGGTGAGGGCTTCGGCGGTGGCTTGGGTGCTCATCGAGTCTCCAGCGGGGCGCGCGGATGGGTGGGGTGGAGGACCCCCGCGAGCCCAAGTCAGGGCCTGGGTGATACGGCCAACGGGCGGTTTATAGCCGTTCCGTCACGCCGGCTGGATTTCTTCCGCATCTGTCCGTGCCAGCCGCAAGACACCGACTCATAAGCCCGGGCGATGCCAGCCCCCCGCCCTGACTGCTGGCCGCCAGGCGGGCGTCCCGTCCCTGTCCCTCTTCCGTTGGCGGGCGCGACCGGGTGGGGCACGCTAACCAGCCCTATGCCCGATGAGCTCGTCAGTGGATTGTTGAAGGCCTCGGACCTGCGCCTGGTCCTGGCCACCACCGGGGCCCTGTCCCGCCAGGCCCGCGCCGCGCACCAGAGCATGCCGGCCTCCGCCGCCCTCCTGTCCCAGGGCCTCACCGCCGCCGCCCTCATGGGCGCGCTCCGCAAGGGCACGGACTCCCGGATCAACCTGCAACTGGAGTGCGACGGCCCCCTGCGCGGCCTGTTCGTGGACGGCGACGCGAACGGCGTCGTGCGCGGCTACGTGAAGAACACCCTGGTGGAGTACGTGGGGACGGAGGGCAGCTACCACTGGCGCCCGGTGCTGGGGAACCACGGCTTCCTGTCCGTGCTGCGCGACCAGGGCGGCGGCGAGTACTACCGCTCGTCCGTGGAGCTGGAGCACTTCGACCTGGTGGCGGACCTGGAGCGCTACTTCCACCAGTCGGATCAGGTGCCCTCGCACCTGATGATGACGCAGCTGCCCGGCGTGGTGGACGGCCAGGAGGACGCGCTCGGCACCGTGGTGGGCCTGCTCGTGCAGCCCCTGCCCAACGGGGACCGGGACGCGTTCAAGGCGCTGGGCACCCGGCTCAAGGCGCAGTTCCATGCGGCCGTGCAGGCGCACGCGCAGGACGGGGCGCTCACACTGCTGCGCTCGCTGGTGCCGGAGGCGGACCTGGAGGTGATGTCGCGCTATCCGCTGCGCTTCACCTGTTCGTGCAGCCGCGACCGCGTGAAGCTCGCGCTGCTCGCCATGGGCCGCGAGGAGCTCCAGGACCTGCTGGAGAAGGAAGGCCAGGCGGAGGCCACCTGCCAGTTCTGCACGACGCGCTATGTCATCCCCGGCGCGGAGATCCAGCAGATGCTCACGGAGGGCAGCGCCTGACGGAGTCCCCAGGGACGGGGGTGCTGTTTTGAAGACAGACATCCTCCCTGCGCCGCGGGGAGGTTTCAGCGCTTCACATCGTCCCAAGAAGCAGGCGCGGCGGTTGTGGCGGGGTCGCGGTGCTCGGGATATGACAGGGCCGCCGCACCTCACCCGGAGCTTTCGCCGTGGCCATCAAGCGGGCAGCGCCGCCGAAGTCCCAGGACCAGCGCAACCCTTCCCCGAAGCCTGCCGTGCCCTCCGCCGCCCAGAAGGAAGGGGCGGAGAAGCTCGTCTCCATTCCCAATGACCTGGTGCTGGCGCCGCAAGTCGAAGCGCCGCGCCAACCCACCGGCCGCGACCAGTCCCGGCAGAAGTCCACCGGCGTCGTGGAGCTGTCGTGGGCGGAGTTCGACCGCAAGGTGCAGAAGCTGGCGCGCACCATCCGCCAGTCGTGGGAGCCGCAGGCCGTGGTGGGCGTGGCCCACGGCGGCGTGTTCGTGGGCGGGGCGCTCGCGGGCGCGCTCGGCTGCGAGTTCTTCCCCGTGCGCATCAGCCGCCGCAGCCGCGACAAGGCCGAGCGCACCCAGGAGCGCGGCCAGCCCCAGGTGAGCGGGGAGATGCCCCCGGAGCTCAAGGGCCGCCGCGTGCTCATCGTGGACGACATCGCGTCCAGCGGGGACACGCTGGAGCTGGCCACGGCGCTCGCGAAGAAGGTGGGCGCGAAGGAGATCCGCACCGCGTGCCTGATTGCGCGGCCGGAGGGCTTCACGCCGGACCACGTAGGGCTGTCCACGGACTCGCTCTTCGTCTTCCCGTGGGACTACGAGCCCGTGATGGGCGACGCGCACTTCGACGACGACCCGGACAAGGCCGGAGCCTGAGGCCAGCGGAAGGGCGCTGACGCGGCGATGATCATCGGGACGGCGGGGCACATCGACCACGGCAAGACGTCCCTCGTGAAGGCGCTGACGGGCACGGACACCGACCGGCTCCCGGAGGAGAAGCGGCGCGGCATCACCCTGGAGCTGGGCTTCGCCCACCTGCCCCTGGCGGATGGCCAGGTGGCGGGCGTGGTGGACGTGCCCGGCCACGAACGCTTCGTGAAGGCCATGGCCGCGGGCGCGGGCGGCGTGGACCTGGCGGTGCTGGTGGTGGCCGCCGATGAAGGCGTCATGCCCCAGACGCGCGAGCACCTGGACATCTGCCGCCTGCTCGGCGTGAAGGCGGGCGTCATCGCGCTCACCAAGGCGGACCTGCTGGACACCCTGGGTGACGACTGGCGCGCGCTGGTGGAGGCGGACCTCGCGGCGCTCACCGCTGGCACCTTCCTGGAAGACGCGCCCGTGGTGGCGGTGTCGTCGCGCACGGGCGCGGGGCTGCCGGAGCTGAAGGCGGCGCTCGGCCGCGCGGGCGCGGCGCTGCCACGGCGGCCCTCCGAAGGCCCCGTGTTCCTCCCCGTGGACCGGGCCTTCACCATCAAGGGCTTCGGCACGGTGGTGACGGGCACGCTCCTGTCCGGCGCGCTGGCGGTGGACGACGCGGTGTCGCTGCTTCCCTCGGTGACCGGCGCGCGTCCGGGCCCGTTTCGCGTCCGGGGCGTGCAGGTGCACGGGCAGCCGGTGGCGCGCGTGGAGGCGGGGCAGCGCGCGGCGGTGAACGTGACGGACGTGCAGACGGAGGACGTGCACCGGGGCATGGTGCTCACGCGCGCGGGCGAGCTGCCGGAGACGTCCATGCTGGACGTGGAGCTGACGCTGCTGCCCGCCGCGGAATCTCCGCTGCCCAAGCGCCGCAAGCTGCTCCTGCACCTGGGCACCGCGCAGGTGGAGGCCACGGTGGCGCTGCTGGACCTGGACTCGCTCGCGCCGGGGGAGACGGGGCTCGCGCAGCTGCGGCTGGAGTCGCCGGTGGGGGCGCTCGTCGGACAGCGCTTCATCCTGCGAGGCTCGCGCGCGCTGCCGGGACGGGGCGCCACGGTGGCCGGGGGGCGCGTGCTCTCCATCACGCCGCCGCGCCGGCGCCGGGGCGCGTCCTCGGTGGTGCGGCCGCTCTTGGAGGCGGACGCGGCGGGGCAGGTGGCGTGGCTCCTCCGGCAGGCGGGCTACGCGGGGCTCACGCAGACGGAGCTGTTCGGCCGCTCGGGGCTGTCGCCCAAGGTGCTCGCGCGCACGCTGGAGCTTCTGGGCGCGAAGGGGCAGGTGTTGCTGGTGGACCGCGACAAGCGGCTCTATGTGTCGCAGGACGTGTTCGAGGGCCTGCGCCAGCGCTCGCTCGCGCTGCTCGCCGCGTTCCACGAACGTGAGCCCATGCGCGAGGGCCTGTCACGCGAGGAGCTCCGTCAGCGGCTCTCCTCTCAACTGGACGCTCGCCTGTTCCAGCGGGTGGTGCAGGCGCTGGTCGACTCCGGCAGCGTGGAGGCGGAGAAGGACCTGGTGCGCCTTCAGGGCCGGGGTCGTACGCTCACGCTGGGCGACGAGGCCGCGCGCACGCGCCTGTCCGCGGAGCTGTCCGCGGCGGGGCTCGCGCCGCCCACCGTCACGGAGCTGGCGCAGAAGCTGCGGCTTGGGCCCGTGAAGCTGCAGGAGCTGTTGAAGGTGCTGGTGGCGGCGGGCACGGGCGTGCGGGTGAGCGAGGAGCTGTGCTTCGACGCGAGCGCGCTGGAGGACCTGCGGGGACGGCTGGTGACGTTCCTGAAGGACCAGAAGGAGATCACCACGCAGGGCTTCAAGGAACTGGTGGGCCAGAGCCGCAAGTTCACCATCCCCCTGTCGGAGTACTTCGACCGGGAGAAGGTCACGTTGAGGGTGGGGGACAAACGGGTGCTGCGTCGCGGATGAGTCCCAAGGTCTACAGTGAGCACGAGCTGTGCGCCCTGGTGGAGCCCTTCGCCCAGCCCATGCTGGTGCTGGCGGGAGAGGGGCGCGTCCGGGTGGCGAATGCCGCGTACGCGCGGCTGCTGGGGCTGCCCATGGAGCAGGTGGTGGGCCGCTCCTTCCTGGACTTCGTGCAGCCGGAGGAGCGCAGCCGGATGGGGGACCGCTTCCAGCGTTTGTCCACGGGCGCGCCGCTGGATGGACGCCCGCAGCTCTACCGGGTGGCCAGTGTCCACGGCACGGCGGACGAGGTCTTCGTGCAGGCCAGCACCCTGCGGCTGGAGGGCGGGGGCTTCGGCCTGCTGCTCAGCTGTATGGTGCTGGCGGACCGCCCCAGGGAGCTGATGGTGGCGGAGCGGCTGGTGGACACGTCCGCGGGGCTGGTGTCCGCGCGCTCGGAGGAGGGCGTGCGGCGCGTGGCGCTGGCGGGCCTGGAGGCCGCGGGCTTCCGGGCGCGCATCCTGCGCTGGGACGGCACGCGGCTGGTGGTGCGCGACGGCGTGTCCCTGCCGGCGGATTCGCACCTGGCGCTGGAGGCGCTGTCGGACGGGCGGCCGGTGTTCGGCGGCGCGGATCAGGCGCAGCCCACGCACGCGTACCTGCCGGTGGGCGGGCCTCAGTCGGAAGTGCTGTGGGTGGCCGGCCCTTGGGTGGCGCCCCGGCACGGCTCGGTGCTGACGCTGTTCGCGAAGGTGGTGGGCGCGGCGCTCGCGGACGCCCACCTCCAGGCGGACGGCGCTCGCAGCCGCTGGGAGGTGGAGTCGGTGGCGGAGATGGCGCGCTTCGTGGCGCAGCCCGTGCCCCCTCCGCCCGAGACCTTCCTGGCGCGCGTGGCGGAGTTGCTCCAGGCCCGCGCGGTGGCGCTGCACGTCACCTCCGAACCCGGCCAGGCTCCCCGGCTCTCCGCCCACGTGGGGCTGGAGGAGGGGAGTGACTCGGACGCGGTCCCTGCCACCGGCGTGCTGCTGGCCTCGTCGCTGCGGGAGGACGGGGGCGTGCTGTCGTCGGAGGCGCAGGGGCGCGCGCTGGAGACGCTGTCCCAGGGCCGCTTCGGCAGCGGGACGGCGGCGCGGCTCACCCGGGGCGGTGAGAGCGTGGGCGTGGTGCAGGCGCTGCGCGCGAAGGAGCGCCCCTTCGACGAGCGCGACGCGCGGCTCTTGTCCACGCTCGCGGAGCTGCTGGTGACGCTCCTGGAACAGCGCCGCCTCCGGGCGGAGTCCGCGCGCCAGCTCACGGAGACGCGCCTGTTGCTGGACCTGTCGCGCACCACGTCGGGCGTGCTGGAGACGGCGAGCATCCTGGACGTCGCGTCCGACTTCCTGGTGCACCTGTTGGACGTGTCCAACTGCTTCATCCTGCTCTACGACGAACAGGCCAAGGTGCTGCGCGGCGCGGCGGCATCGGCGGCCCACCGCGACCTGTTCCGCACGGTGGTCGTGCCGCTCGACAGCGAGGACCTGGCCGCGCGCGTGGCCCTGGGGCGCAAGCCCATCGCTGTCGAAGACCTGACGTCGGCGAACATCTCCGTCAGCGCCGTGCTCATCGACCGGCTGGGCGAGAAGGCCCTGCTGGGCCTGCCCCTCACCTCGCGCGAGGAGCTCATCGGCGTGGTGCTGGTGGACGACGTGCGCGGCCCGCGCCCCTTCGGCCCGGAGCTCATCGAGCTGGCGGAGGCGACGTGCGGCCAGCTGGCGCTGTCCATCGCCAACGCGCGCCTCTACGAATCCCTGTGGGCCAGCTACGCGGAGCTGGCCGCCACCCGCGCGGAGATGGTGAAGCGTGAACGCTTCGCCGCGCTGGGCGAGCTGTCCGCCATCGTCGCCCACGAGGTGCGCAACCCCCTGGGCGTCATCTTCAACGCGGTGGCCACGCTCCGGCGCATCATGAGTCCCACGGGCGACACCGCGATGTTGCTGGACATCGTCGCGGAAGAAAGCGACCGCCTCAACCGGATGGTGGCCGACCTGCTGGACTTCACCCGCCCGCGCAACCCGGTGCTCCAGCCGGAGGACCTGCTGCGCGTGCTCCAGGACGCCTTCGAAGCCGCGCGGGCGCAGGCCGCCACGGAGCGCCCGGTGCGCGTCCACGTGGAGGTGGAAAACGGCATCACCACGGTCCCCATGGACCGGCGGCAGATCCGCCAGGCCCTGTTCAACGTGGCCGTCAACGCCATCCAGTCCATGCCGCAGGGGGGCGAGGTCTGGGTGCATGCGCGCCGGGACACGCACGCCGGACGCGAACAGCTGCGCATCGACGTGATGGACCAGGGACCGGGCATCCCGGCCGAACTGCTCCACCGCGTCTTCGAACCCTTCTTCACCACCAAGGCCCAGGGCACCGGCCTGGGGCTGGCGGTGGTGAAGCGCATCCTGGAGGAGCACCGCGGCGAAATCGCGGTGGAGAGCGCCCCCGGACGCGGAACCACCTTCACCTTCTGGCTGCCGCTCACGCAGCCCCAGTCCCTCTCATGACCGACGCGACCACCCCGGTTCCCCGAGGACGCATCCTCGTGGTGGACGACCAATGCAACATGCGCGCCACCACCGCGCTGCTCCTGCGCGCGGAGGGCTATACCGTTTCCGAATCCGCGACCGGCGAGGAGGCCCTGGGCGTGCTCGCGCAGGGGCGCGTGGACCTGCTCCTCACGGACCTGAAGATGGAGCCCATGGACGGGCTCACGCTGCTCAAGCGCGCGCTGGAGGTCGCCCCGCGCCTCCAGGTCATCATGATGACGGCCTTCGGCTCCATCGACAGCGCGGTGGAGGCCATGCGCCTGGGCGCGTACGACTACGTCACCAAGCCCTTCAAGGAAGGCGAGCTGCGCTACCGCGTGGAGCGCGCCCTGGACCGGGCCAAGCTCCAGGCGGCGGTGGCCAACTTCGCCACGGAGTTCAACCAGCGCCATGGTCTGTCCGCGCTGGTGGGCCGCAGCCAGGCGATGCGGGACCTCACCACGCGCCTCTTGCGCGTCGCGCAGAGCGACGCCACCGTCCTCATCCAGGGCGAGAGCGGCACGGGCAAGGAGCTGGTGGCCCGCGCCCTCCACGCGCACAGCCGCCGCAGCGGCCAGCCCTTCGTGCCCGTCAACTGCGCGGCCATCAGCGAAACGCTGCTGGAGAGCGAGCTCTTCGGCCACGCCAAGGGTGCCTTCACCGGCGCGGTGAAGACGCGCCGCGGCCTCTTCGAGGAAGCGGACAACGGCACGCTCTTCATCGACGAGGTGACGGAGACGAGCCCCACCTTCCAGTCCAAGCTCCTGCGCACGCTCCAGGACGGCGAGGTGCGCCGCGTGGGCGAGTCCACCGCGCTGCGCGTGGACGTGCGCATCGCCGCGGCCACCAACCGCGACATCGAGCTGGAGGTGAAGGAGAAGCGCTTCCGCCAGGACCTCTACTACCGCCTCAACGTGGTGATGCTGCGCGTGCCCCCGCTGCGCGAGCGCCTGGAGGACGTGCCCGCCCTGGCGGAGCACTTCCTGGAGCGCGCCAATGCCCGCAGCCCCCGGCCCCGGCGCCTGTCCGCGCTCGCCGTGGAGCACCTGATGACGTACAGCTTCCCCGGCAACGTGCGCGAGCTGGAGAACCTGGTGGAGCAGGCCGCCGCGCTGGCGGAGGCGGACGAACTGCTCCCCGAGGACTTCCCGCTGCGCCCCCAGGGCCGCGTGCTCCCGGCCGCCACCACCCCTGAAGCCGCGGGCCTGCCACCCACGGACGCGGTCCGAGCCACGGGGACGGAAGCCACGGGCCCCACCCTGGCGTCGGTGGTGGAAGACGCGGAGCGCCGCGCTATCATCCAGGCGCTGGAGCGCCACGGCGTGGACCTGGCCCGCGTGGCCGATGAGCTGGGCGTCTCCTCCACCACGCTGTGGCGGAAGATGAAGCGCCTGAACCTCCGGCCCCCCGCGGGCGCTCGCGAATAGCCTGCCAGCGGACTTCACCCTGCCTCCCGGTACGAGTTCAGATCCGAAATCACCCCCGTTCACGGATGAAAAAACCAACCTCCTGAATTCGTTGGGTGTTTTCATCCCTGAAACGCGATTTCAGGGCTGCAATGGGGAAGGGTGGGGGTTGGAGTGTCGCCCTGTCGTCCAAGTGCTTGAGAACTCTAGAGTTTCGTCCCGTACGGGCTCTGGCACGGCACCTGCTAAAGGCTAGGTCGGGACGCATCGAAGCGAGGCTGAAAGTGGTTCCCCCCCACCCTTTCAGCACTTCCGGTGTGTCACCTTGAGAAGACCCGCGGCCCGACACCCTCACGGGTGCCGGGCCGCCTTCTTTTCCGCTTCCCGCATCGTCCGCCGCCTTGAAGCCGCCCCGCATGACGCGGCGCGGAACCATTTCACTTCTGCAATGCGCCCACGGCCATGACGCCGTGAGCCACGCTTTGCCCCGCAACGACAACGCCCGCCAGGGCCAGGGGCCGAGGCGGGCGTCGGGTGCCGCGAACTGCCGGCGTGAGGCTACTGGCCGAACAGCGTGCCGGCCTGGGCCAGCCAGTCGGTGACGTGGCCGGGGAGGATGCCCAGCAGCACGACGGCGACGGTGGAGATGACCAGCGCGGCCTCGGTGCCCCAGTTGCGCTCCAGCGGCTGCGCGCCTTCGGGCACGGGGTGCATGAACATGTAGACCACGACGCGCAGGTAGTAATACGCGCCCGCCGCGCTGCTGAGCACCGCGACCACCGTGAGGCCCACGAGGCCCACGTCGATGGCGGCCTGGAAGATGAGCAGCTTGCTCATGAAGCCCACGGTGGGGGGGATGCCGCCCAGTGACAGCATGAAGGCCGCCATGGCGAACGCGTAGCCCGGACGGCGCTGCGCGAGGCCCGCGAAGCGCTCCAGGTCCCAGGCGGTTCCCTTCTCTTCGTCCTCGCGGCGCTCCAGCGCGGACACCATCGCGAAGGCGCCCGCCGCGCTGAAGGTGTACGCCAGCAGGTAGTACAGGATGCCGCGCAGCGCGTCCGAACGGGCCACGTCCAGCGGCGTGCCACCGGACAGCGAGGACGCGGCCAGCAGGCGGAAGTGCTCGCCCGGGGCCGCGACGAACAGCGCCGCCACGCCCAGCAGCAGGTAGCCCGCGTGCGCGATGGAGGAGTACGCCAGCATGCGCTTCACGTTGCGCTGCGGGATGGCCATCAGGTTGCCGGCCACCATCGTGAGCAGCGCCAGCGTGGCGAAGAGCATCAGCGGCAGCTTGGGGTCCATGCCCTTGCCCACCGTGACGAACACGCGCACCAGCGACGCGAACGCCGCCGCCTTCACGCCCGCGCTCATGAGGGCCGTCACCGGGGTGGGGGCGCCCTCGTACACGTCCGGCGTCCACATGTGGAACGGCACGGCCGCCACCTTGAACGCGAAGCCCGCGGCGATGAGCACCGCGCCCACGTAGACGAGCGCCGGGGACGTGGTCAGCGCCTGCTGCAGCGGCCCCGCGATGTCGTTGAGCTTCGTCGTGCCCGTGGCGCCGTACAGGAGCGCCGTGCCGTACAGCAGGATGGCGGAGGAGAAGGCGCCCAGGATGAAGTACTTGAAGCCCGCCTCGCTGGGGCGCGTGCCGCGGCGCAGGTACGCCGTCAGCGCGTACGTCGCGATGGAGAGGACCTCGATGTTGACGAAGATGGTGATGAACTCCGACGACATCGCCAGCAGGCTCATGCCCGCGGAGGCGAAGAGCATCAGCGCGTAGAACTCACCGCGCTCCGCGCCACGCCGGCGCAGGAAGCCCACCGCGCTCAGCGCCGCCAGCGCCAGGCCCACGCTCACCACCAGGGTGAGGAAGCTGGAGAAGGGGTCCAGCACGCCGAAGCCGAGGAACACCTCCTGCGGCGGCTCGAACATCAGGCCCACGGCCACGGCGCCGCTGGCCGCCGCCGCCACGACGGTGAGCACCGCCTGGTAGCCGCGGGACGCCGTCGCGGAGAGGAACACCTCCGACAACAGCAGGACGGAGGCCGCCACCACCATGATGATGGCGGGCAGCATGGGGAGGAAATCCGCCAGGGTGAGATTTGGCAGGTTCATGGAGTCTTTCGGGGCCTACTCGCGAACGGCGAGCGGCGCGGCGGGAACGGAGGGGCGGGCCGCGGCGGCGGTGGAGGGCAGCGACATCACCTCCACGCGGAGCTGGTCGTCCTTCGCCTGGGTGGCGCCCGGAGCGCCCACGCTGGCGCGAGCCACGTAGCGGTCCGTGGACGGAGCGATGCGGTCCAGGAAGGGCTGCGGCATCAGGCCCATCACCGCCACCAGCACGATGAAGGGGGCCGTGGTGAGCATCTCGCGCAGGTTCATGTCGCGCAGGTGCTGGTTCTCCCGGTGCGTGATGCTGCCGAAGAACACCTTCTGCACCATCCACAGCATGTACGCCGCGCCCAGGATGACGCCCAGGGTTGCGAACGCGCCGAAGCCCAGGGGCAGGGTGCTCTTGAACGTGCCCATCAGCACCAGGAACTCGCCGATGAAGCCGTTGGTGCCCGGCACCGCCACCGACGAGAACGTGATGATGACGAACGCCGCGGTGAACACCGGCATCACCTTGGCGATGCCGCCGTAGTCGGACATCAGGCGCGTGTGGCGGCGCTCGTAGAGGAAGCCGAACAGGAGGAACAGCGCGCCCGTGGAGATGCCGTGGTTGAGCATCTGGTACGCGCTGCCCGTGGCGCCCTCACCGGTGACGGCGAGCAGGCCCAGCATGCAGTAGCCCAGGTGGCTGACGGACGAGTACGCGATGAGCTTCTTGATGTCCCGCTGCGCCAGGCACATCAGCGCGCCGTACACGATGCCGATGACGGCCAGCACCGCGAGGAACGGACGGGCCGCGTGCGCCGCCACGGGGAAGAGCGGAATCGCGAAGCGCCAGAAGCCGTAGGTGCCCATCTTCAGCATCACGCCGGCCAGGATCATGGAGCCCGCCACCGGCGCCTGCACGTGCGCGTCCGGCAACCAGGTGTGCACCGGCCACATGGGGACCTTGATGGCGAACGCCAGCGCGAACGCGGCGAACATCCACGGCCCGTAGGTGTGCAGCGTGGCGGCCAGCGGAAGGAGGTTCGCGCACGCGCCCTCCGGTCCGTTGGCGCACGCGGCCAGCTGCTGATTGGCGGCGAGCAGGTTGTTGTAGAGCGTGCCGTAGTCGAACGAGCGCACACCCGGGCCGCCGCTGATGAAGTACACGGCCACGATGGCCACCAGCATCAGCAGCGAGCCGACCAGCGTGTAGAGGAAGAACTTCACCGCCGCCATGCGCCGGTCCTCGGCGCCCCACACACCCACCATCAGGTACATGGGGATGAGCATGGCCTCGAAGAAGATGTAGAAGATCAGGACGTCCATGGACGCCAGCGCGCCCAGCATCGTCGTCTGGAGCACCAGCAGCGCCAGGTGGAACTCCTTGATGCGGTGCTGGATGTACGTGGTGGAGGCGAGCACCACCAGCGGGCCCAGGAACACCGTCAGGAGCAGCAGGCTCACGGCCAGGCCATCCACGCCCAGGTGGTAGCTCATCCCGAACTGCTGGAACCACGGGACGCGGAACTCCATCTGGAACTCCGCGCCGGAGGGCTCGAAGCGGAAGTACGCCCAGACGCCGAACACCAGGTCCAGCAGCATGCCCACGAACGTGATGGTGCGGACCTGCCCGTGCTCCGTGGAGGGCAGCATCAGCACCAGCGCCGCGAACACGAGCGGCAGGTAGATGACGACGTTCAACAGGTGGGTGTCGAAGAAGCTCATGAAAGCACCTGCAGGAGGGCGTAGACCGCGCCGCCCAGGATGGCGAGCGCCATGATGGCGGCGTAGGCCTGCGCGTCACCCGTCTGGAGCCGGCGCAACCCGAGGCCCACCTTCTCCGTGACGTAGGCGGTGCCGCGCACCAGCACCGTGTCGATGACGAGCGCGTCCACCACGCGGAAGAGGATGAAGGCCGTGAACTTCACCGGCCGGATGATGATGAACTCGTAGAGCTCATCCACGTAGAACTTGTTGACCGCCGTGCGGCGCACCGCGCGCGCGAACGCCGGCACGGGCTGGCCCACCCGCGAGGGGAAGAACTTCAGGTAGGCGAACGCCGCCGCCGCGCCGCCGGAGAGCGCCACCAGCCACGCGAAGAAGTAGTCCCCGACAGCCGGGGTGCTGGTGTCCAGGTGCACCGTCTCCGCCGCGCGGGCCACCGCCTCGGCCGGGCGGAGCACGGGGGAGAGGAAGTTCTCGAACACCGGCTGCATCCCGCCGCCCGTGCGGGGCATCAGGGGCAGGGCGTAGACGAACGTCACGAAGGCCAGGAACGCCAGGATGACCAGCGGCAGCGTCATGTGCCACGCGCTCTCATGCGCGTGCGCCAGCTTCGCTTCCTTGGACCGCTTGCCCGTGAAGGTGAGCAGGTAGACGCGCGACATGTAGAACGCCGTGGACGCGGTGATGAGCAGGCCCATCACGTAGACGAAGGTGGAGACCCACTCCAGCCCGTGCAGGTGGTTGTGGTGCACGCCGTGGAAGATGGCGTCCTTGGAGAAGAAGCCGGACATGAACGGGAAGATGCCCGTGATGGCCAGCGTGGAGATGAGGAACGTGGCGTGCGTCCACTTCATCTCCTTCCACAGGCCGCCCAGCTTCTTGATGTCCGTCTCGTCCCCGTTGCCGTGCATCACGCTGCCGGCGCCCAGGAAGAGGCAGGCCTTGAAGAACGCGTGCGTCATCAGGTGCATCGCGGCGGCCCAGAAGACGCCCATGCCCACGCCCATGAACATGATGCCCAGCTGGGACACCGTGGAGTAGGCGAGCACCTTCTTGATGTCGTCCTGCGCGAACGCGATGAGCGCCGCCAGCAGCGACGTGAGCGCGCCCACGATGGCGATGGTCGCCATGGCGGTGGGGGAGAGCACGAGCAGCGAGCTCATGCGGCAGAACAGGTACACGCCCGCGGTCACCATCGTGGCGGCGTGGATGAGCGCGGACACCGGCGTCGGGCCGGCCATCGCGTCCGGCAGCCAGACGTACAGCGGCAGCTGGGCGCTCTTGCCCGCCGCGCCCAGGAGGAACAGCAGCAGCGCGGCGGTCATCACGCCGCCGAAGGTGTAGCCGGCCAGCGGCCCGGACTCGATGGGCGTGGCCAGGGACACCGCGCCGCCCGTGCCTTCCGGCAGGGCCAGGGCCATCTTCTCCAGGCCCTTGAAGGTGACGGGGCCCCTCTGGGAGATGCCCTGCTCGTAGCGCGCCCGGCTGCTGCCCGCGGCGTTGTAGTCCCGCGCGTCCGCCTGGCGGTTGAAGGCGCCCACCGTGAGGATGAGCAGGAACGTGGCGATGAGGAACGCGAAGTCACCGATGCGGTTGGTGACGAACGCCTTGCGGCCCGCCCACGCCTTCGCGCTGTCCGTGTACCAGAAGCCGATGAGCAGGTAGCTGGCCATACCGACGCCCTCCCAGCCCACGAAGAGCAGGACCAGGTTGTCGGCCATCACCAGCGTGAGCATCGCGGCGACGAAGAGGTTCAGGTACGCGAAGAAGCGCCAGTACCCATCGTCGTGCTCCATGTAGCTGGTGGAGTACAGGTGGATGAGGAAGCCGACGCCGGTGATGATGAGCAGCAGGATGCCCGACAGGTGGTCCACCAGCAGGCCGAAGTTCACCCGGAAGTCACCCGCGGCGAACCACGTCCCGTAGTCGTGCGCGATGGCGTAACGGATGGTGTCCCGCTCGAGGCCGAACGGGTTCACCATGCTCACCACGCGCCCGCCCGCCGCGTCGCTGGTGGCCCAGAAGGCCAGCAGGCTCAGCACGAAGGCGCCGGCGATGGCGGAGCACGCCACCAGGTGCACGTTGGCCCGGCCCAGCCACTTGCCGAACACGCCGCACACGAACGCGCCCAGCAGCGGCAGCAGGATGATCAGCCCCAGCGAGGGGCTGAACACCTCGGGGGGGATGGGTGCGGTTCTGAAGAACTCGACGAGGGATCCGTCCATGGGTGCGCTCAGGGGTGACGGGGCGTTAGTGCTTCATCGTCCGGATGTCGTCGACGTTCACGGACCCGCGACTGCGGAAGACCGCGATGACGATGGCCAGACCGATGGCCGCTTCCGCGGCCGCCACGGCGATGACGAAGAAGGCGGACACGTGCCCGACGCTGTTGCCGTGCATGCGCGCGAAGGCCAGGAACGTGAGGTTGACCGCGTTGAGCATCAGCTCCACGCACATGAAGACGACCAGCGCGTTGGTACGCACCAGCACGCCGAACATGCCCATGCAGAAGAGGGCCGCGGCCAGCAGGAGGTAGTAGGTGATGGGGACCATTGGGTTGTCCGGAAGGCGCTGAAGGTCAGATGCGGGACTTGGCCACCACCACCGCGCCCACCATTGCGACCAGCAGGAGCAGGCTGACCGCTTCGAAGGGGAGCAGCCAGGTGGTGAAGATGGACTGGCCGATGGCCGCCATGGTTCCGAACGCCGCCTGGGCCTGCGCGTCCAGCCGCGCGGGCTGCGCGTCCATGCGGCCCAGCGTCACGCCCAGCACGGCCAGCAGGCCCACCGCGGAGGCGCCGCCCAGCAGGCGCGTCACCGTGGGCTTGCCGCGGTGGGGGGCGTCTCCCAGGTTGAGCAGCATGATGACGAAGAGGAAGAGCACCATGATGGCGCCCGCGTACACGAGCACCTGTATGACGGCGACCGTGTGCGCCCAGAGCAGCACGTAGATGCCGGCCAGGAAGAAGAACGTCGACACCAGGGCCATGGCGGAGTTGATGGGGCTCCGCGCGGTGATGACCAGCCCCGCCGACAGCAGCGTCATGACGGCGAACACGCCGAAGAGAACCAATTCGATGTTCAAGACCAGTCTCCGAAGGAACCCCAGGGGTGGTCACCGAACGGGCAGCGCTTCTCCCGAACGTGAGCCTCGAACTCGTCCCGGAACCGCATGAGGAAGGAGTGCGTGGGCAGCGCCGCCGCGTCACCCAGCGCGCAGATGGTGTTGCCCAGGCCGATGGGAGGGTAGGGCGCGATGGACGAGGCCACGTTCGACAGCATGTCGATGTCGCTCGCGTCCGCGCGGCCTTCCTCGATCTTTCGCAGGAGGCGCGTCTGCCAGGGCGTGCCCTCGCGGCACGGGGTGCACTGGCCGCAGGACTCTTCCGCGTAGAAGCGGGCCACGCGCCAGAGGCTGCGCACCATGCAGGTGGCGTCATCCATCACGATGACGCCGCCGGAGCCGGCCATCGTCTGCTTCATCTTCAGCGCCTCGAACTCCAGCGCCACGTCCAGCTCGTCCGCGCCCAGCACCGGCGCGGAGGAACCGCCCGGGATGACCGCCTTGACCTTGCGGCCCTTGGGCATGCCCTGGCCGTACTGGTCGTCGTGGATCAGCTCCAGGATGGTGGTGTGCATCCCCACCTCGTAGACGCCGGGGCGGTTCACGGAGCCGGACAGGCAGACCAGGTGCGTGCCGCCGGACTTCTCCGTGCCCAGCTTCGCGTACCACTCCGCGCCCTTGGCGAGGATGGGCGGCACGCTGGCGAGCGTCTCCACGTTGTTCACCACCGTGGGGCTGCCGAACAGGCCCACCACCGCGGGGAAGGGGGGCTTCAGGCGGGGCCAGCCCTTCTTGCCCTCCAGGGACTCCAGGAGCGCCGTCTCTTCACCGCAGATGTACGCGCCCGCGCCGCGGACGACGTAGCAGTCGAGCGCGAAGTCCTTGCCCAGCATCGTCTTGCCGAAGATGCCGGCCTTGTAGGCCTCGTCGATGGCCGCCTGGGTGCGCTCCGCCTGGAACTTGAACTCGCCGCGCAGGTACACGTAGCAGGTGTGCACGCCCAGCGCGTAGGACGCGATGGCGATGCCCTCCAGCATCATGTGCGGGTCGTTCTCCAGGATGTAGCGGTCCTTGAATGTGCCCGGCTCGGACTCGTCGCCGTTGACCGCCAGGTACTTGGGCTTGGGGCTGTCCTTGGGGACGAAGCTCCACTTCATGCCCGTGGGGAAGCCCGCGCCGCCGCGGCCGCGGAGGTTGGACTTCTTCACCTCGTCGATGATGGCGGCGGGCTCCATCGTGAGCGCGCGCTTGAGCCCGTCGTAGCCGCCGCGCGAGCGGTAGCTGTCCAGGGTCCAGGACTGGGGCTTGCCCCAGGCCGCCGAGATGACGGACTCAACCGCCTTTGCCGTAGAGGCCATGGATGAATGTCCTAGGAAAGCGAGGGGGAGGAGCGGCTCACGACAGCCGGGCCAGGATGGCGTCCAGCTTCGCCTGGGTCAGGCGTTCGTGGTGATCCTCGTTGATCTGCAGGCAGGGCGCCGTCCCGCAGGACGCCAGGCACTCCGTCTCGCGGAGGGTGAACTTGTCGTTCGTCTCCCCGGCGGCCATGCCCAGCTTCTGCTCCAGGTACGCGAGCATCTTCTCCGCGCCCCACAGCGAACAGGACAGGTTCGTGCAGACGTCGATGACGTACTTGCCCGGCTTCTTGAGGTGGTACATCACGTAGAAGCTGGCGACCTCGTAGGCGCGCTCCGGCGTGACTTCCAGGTTCTTCGCCACCAGCCGAAGACCATCAGGAGGCAACCACCCCTTGAGGTCCTGCAGCAGGCGCAGCGCGGGAAGCATGCCGGCGCTTTTGCGATCAGGGGGGTAGTGCGAGAGGATTTCCGCGATCCCCGCGTCGAACTTCTTCTGCTCTTCAGGAGTGAACAGGGGCTCCGCCATGGCGGGCCGTACGTATTGCCGCAATGGCTTCGTTGTCAACATAAACCCTCGGCGGTAGACTGGACCGCCATCAGCAAATTTCCGAGCGATTTCAACCCCTTGTTATGAGCCTGGACCCTGCGGACCAGCGGCAGCACCCTCGTATCCCCACCATCCTCCGGGTGGACTACGCCCATGGGCGTCCCCTCCGGGACGTCACGGAAAACCTGTCCGCCGGAGGCTTCTTCGTCCAGACCGAGCAGCTCTTCGCGGTGGGGGACGAGCTTCGGCTTGCTCTTTCTTTCCCGGGACTGCTGGATCCGGTAGAAGTCGCCGGGATCGTGGCGTGGGTACGGTTGGCGGCTCCCGATCAGCCGGGAGGCGTGGGCATCCGTGTGGAGAGCGAGCAGGACCGGCGGCGACTGGGTGACATCTTGAGTGCGGCGGGACCCAACGAGAGCGCGGCGACCCCTCAGGAGCAGGACGGGTACCGTGTGCTCATCGTCGAGGACAACCCCCACATCATCGAGATGTACAGCTACGTGCTGAAGAAGCTCGCGAGCAACGACCTGCACGGCAAGGTGCCGCTGGAGGTCCACTTCGCGCCGGACGGGCACCACGCCCTCCTGCGGCTGCGCGAGGACCGCTTCAGCCTGGTGATGCTGGACCTCTACATGCCGGTGATGGACGGCTTCGCCCTGGTGGAGCGCATCCGGGAGGAAGAGGAACTCAAGGGCATCCCGGTCATCGCCATCTCCGCGGGCGGCAAGGAGGCCCAGGATCGGGCGATGCAGCTGGGGGTGGATATCTACCTGCGCAAGCCCGTGCGGTTCGTGGAAGTGCTGGAGACGGTGAAGCAGCTCCTGCGCATCCGGTAGGGCAGGGCGCTTCTTCGTCGCACCAGACGTTGAAGCGCCGGGCGGGTGCCGCGTAGAGTCCGCGCACCCATGACGAAGCCCGCCATCCATCGTGACACCGTCAGTGGCGAGGCGCTGCTCATCCTGCAGAATCTGCGGGAGAACGGCCGCCTGGGACGCTCGAACAAGCTGGCCGACGTGAAGGCCGCCCTCGAACCGTCCGTCTCGCTGGAGTTCGACAACTACTTCTTCTTCCTGCGCAAGTTCCACTACATCGCGATGGACCGCGAGGCCCAGCTCAAGCTCACCGAACAGGGTGAGCGGGTGGTGGAGGGGGACCTGCAGGACCGGTTCGCGTCGGAGGTCGACGACTTCTTCGCGGATCAGCTCCTGCCGGCGGAGGACGCCACGCACATCGGCCGTCCGCTGGACGAGGACGAACCGATGAGCGTCCCGCCGCCGCCTCCGGAGCTGCTGCTGGACGAGGCGGAGGTGGATGCTTCCTCCGCTGGAGCCTCCGCCCAGTCCCAGGTGGGGCCGCCGCCGGTGCCGCCGTCGCGCACGCACCGCGTGGCGATGCCGGCGCTGGACCTGGCGCAGGCCGCGACCCAGATGCAGCCCGCCGCGCCGCCGCCGCCCATTCCGACGCCGCAGCCCATGGCTCGCCAGGAAGGCCCGGCGGAAGGACGCCGGGAGACCTTCATCGGGCTGCCGCCGCCGCCCGCTCCCCAGCCCGTCGTGGTGACCGCGCCGGTTCCCAGCGCGTCCCAACCGCTCATCATCACCCCTCCGCTCGCCGCCGCGCCCGCTCCGATGC
>NZ_RAWE01000097.1 GCF_003611695.1 Corallococcus carmarthensis
GCGCGGAGCGAACCCATTCTGGCCCAGCGCCGAGAAGTGGGCCTCCACCTGCGTCAACTCGAAGCGCTCCACCACTCGCTGCACCCGTCTGGCCAGATGCTCCCGGGGCACCAGCCGCTCCGCCAGCCTCAGTGCTTCCCTGTCCGGCGCCTTGAAGCGAGGCGTTGGGTCCTTCGGGATGCGCCGCCTCGGCGGCTTCGCTGGCGGGCAGGGGCGTCCTTCTTCCGGCTTCATCTCCTCTCTACCCTCCCCCCAGACCCCCTTATTTCGCGCAACCCTCCTGTCGGACAGGTTTCCCATGGCCGCGCCCGGCACGGCCCCCCGAGGCGCGCTGAGGTGAGTTCCAGGGCAGCTGGAAAACACAGTGCCCGCAGTCCAGCGCCAGGGGGAGGATCCAACCACGGAGACGGAGGGCAGCCCCGAACGCCTCGGTGTCCTCGGCGGAACCCACGCCCTGACGCAGCCAGTGTCTTCGCCTCCTCGCGGAGCCGTGGGCCTGTGCCAGTCACACACAAGCCCACGCACCCTTCGGTGGCGCGTCAGCAGGTTGGCTGATCAAGCCCGCCTATTTGAAGCACGCGAAGATGGCCCCGCCAATCACTCCGTCATTGGGATCATTGGGGTTACCATCGCAGCCACCATAGACAGACAGCGTGTTCTGGTTTTCAACGCCGCAGTAGCCCACGCGCCCGGTCGGGCTGTGCCAGAGCAGCATGATCTTCGACCCAGCAGGGCAGTAGCACTTCTGTCCCTTCTGCGCCGTGCAAGAGCCCGTGTAGAAGTCGCTCAGGCTGGTGGCTCCAGACGCACCGCTGGTGCCCCTGGGACCCTGAGGCCCTGTCGGTCCTGTCGGTCCCTGAGGCCCCATCAGGCCCGTGTCACCCTTGGGACCCTGCGGTCCCATTTCGCCCTGGGCCCCTTGTGCACCCGTCGCACCGACTTCCCCTTGGGGACCCTGCGGGCCGGTCGCGCCCGTGTCGCCCTTGAGGCCCTGAGCACCCGTGTCTCCCTTGGGCCCCTGAAGGCCCGTTTCGCCTTGAGCGCCCTGCGGACCCGTCGCGCCTGTGTCGCCCTTCACGCCCTGCGGACCCGTCGCACCAGTGTCGCCCTTCGCACCCTGCGCGCCGATGTCTCCCTTGAGGCCCTGAGCGCCGGTCGCGCCGGTGTCCCCCTTGAGGCCCTGCGCACCCGTCGCGCCGGTGTCTCCCTTGGGGCCCTGAGGCCCTGTCGCGCCCGTGTCTCCCTTGGGGCCCGTCTGTCCTTGGGGCCCTTGGGACCCCGTGTCGCCCTTGTCTCCCTTGGGCCCTACCGTTCCCAGCGCCAGGGAGAAGACGTCTTTCTGAAGCGACGTCAGACCTGTCGACACGCTCAGCAAGTAGGAGCCTGCCGCGTTCTGGAAGGTCGCCGGCAGCGAGACGACCAATTCCTTGCCGTCGGGCGTGACCGCCAGCACCGGGAGCGTCGTTCCCTGAAGGGTCACCGCCGGGCTTGAACCATTCCGGAAGTTCTCACCATGGAGGTAGAGGGTCGAGGCCGCGTAATCCACGTCCACGCCCTCAATGACCAGTTGGGGCAGCAACGCTCCCTGGGGAAAGAGCTGGGCGTGTGCAACCGCCGGCACCAGCGGCCCAAAGGCCAGGCACGACAGCAACAACGGCGTGGAGACAAACCTGTGACGGAAACGCATTCGCATTCGGGGACTCGACGGAGGTAATGAAGTGGGTGCGAATGCTGGGACGTAAACGAAGACGTATGGCGCGGAGAAATCCCAGCACTCACGGCAATAGGTGACAGGTTCATTTCACGCTGGATCGCAGCGCGAAATCCTCTTCACCCAATGGCTCACACACGAGTCATTCCAGCCCCCCATGAGTCGCCCGGGAACTACTTCACGCAGTGGAGGCCAGGCCCCTTGGCGATGCCGTCCCACTGGCTCACGCTCATGGACGCGATGGACGAATTGTTGTGCGTGATGGCCTCCAGGCAGCTCACCGGCCACAGCCGTCCGTCATCCAGATAGAACGCGGCGGGGCGCCCGGCCGCGCCGTAGACGGGTGCTCCCGAGTGCATGGAGGCCCCGAACGGGACGCGGTAGAAGATGTCGGACGAGACGCCAATCGCGTTGCGTGAAAGGTCCTGCGCGGGCGCGGCCAGCGCGAACTGGAGCCGCGTCCCATCGCGCACCAGCGTGAGCGGCAAGCCGGCGCTCTGGATGAGATAGCCCTCGTACACGCGCCCCACCGGGACCTGGTCGCACGAGCGCCCCGTCAGCAGGTCCACGCCACTGCGCGCCAGGTTCCAGGTGTTCACGTCGCCCGTGCCCACCGAGCGCAGGATGTCCACCGGGACCGTGCCGCACGTGGACGACGCGACCGCGTGCTTGTCCGGACGCGACACGATGGCCGGGCCCTCCGTCCACGTGCCCGCGATGTCGAACTGGTCCAGCTGCTGGTTCAGCTCGCTGTTGAAGAGGAACACGCGCGTCGCGCCGGTGGTGGGGCCGTCCACCGCGATGGCGAACGTGTCGTTCGTGTCCACGTACTGCCAGTCCACGGAGAACGCGCCAATCAGCGAGTGCCGCGTGTGGTTCGCCGCCGTCCGGGGCGCGAAGCCCGTGGCCGTCAGCTCCTCCACGCCCGTCTGGAAGGTGGGGTCCGACGAGCGCAGCACGAACTGGCCCCCGCCATTGCCGTCCACCGCGTAGCCCGTGGAGTCCGTGAAGATGAGGTAGAACTTCCCATTCACAAACGTGACGCTCGGCTGTCCCGCGCCGTATTGATTCGGCACCGTGTGGAAGTCCCGCGCGGGCACGATGATGGGATTGCCGCCGTTGAGGCGCGTCCAGTTGAGGCCGTCCGGGCTGGACGCCACGCCGACCATCGTCGTGCCCGTACCGTCGCCGTAGCCGCCGTAATACATGTAGTACGTCGCGTCGACGCGGATGACGGACGGATCACAGACATGGATGCCGTCGAACTGCGCGGCGTTCCCCGTGGGCCGGAACACCGTGTTGTAGCTGTTGGCCGCCGTGGAGCCTCGCGCGTGCCACGGGCCGCTCAGGCTGTCCGCCTCGGCGTAGAGGATGTAATCGCCCGCGATGCCGCCGCACCACCACATGCGGTAGACGCCGTCCTTCATCACGCTCGGCACGTAGTCATACGAGGTGCGCGAGTACACCGGCGTGCTGCCACCCCGGTAGTTCGTCACCGTCGCCGCGCCAGCCCCCGTCGCCAGCAGGCCGCCCGCCACGGTGAGCCACAACGCTGCATTCCTGAACATCGGACCGCTCCTTTTCACGAAGAAGAGATATCAAGATATACAGTTTTTAGCTGTTTTGCACGAATTCAAATCCACGACCATCCCAGGATGGGCATCCAGAAGTGCGCCTCCGGCAATGTGTTCCGCGTGCGGAAGCAGGTGGAAGTTCACGCCATGCTTCCGCGGTAGGTTTGGTTTGAGATATGCCCATCGTCCGTCCTGGTCTGGCGGGTCCCCAACGAACTGGAACTCAATCCAAGGAAGGCATCGTGAGAATGCAGGTGCGATCGGTCTTGGTGAGCTGTCTGGCAGCATGCATGGTTGCAGCGTGCACAGAGGGAGCTGCAGGGCCGCCTGGGCCCCAGGGGCCGCCAGGACCCGCTGGCGGGCCTCCAGGTCCTCAAGGCTCCGCAGGACCTCAGGGTCCGCAGGGTCTCCAAGGCCCAATGGGTCCTCCAGGAGGACAGGGCGCCGCGCTCTGCACACCCGCGATGATGTTCTGCGAGGGCAACAAGTTGTGGAGCTGCACCAAGACGGGGACGGATGCCGCACTCCTCTCCGACTGCGTCGGCGGGTCGGCTACCAATCCCTACGGCTGCTTTAGCGACAACTGCGCGCCAGGAAGCTCCTCCTGTTGCCGTCAAGAGAAGGCCTCCTGCCGCTGGAGCTTCTCAAGTCCAGCCACCTCGGGAACATTCTTTACCTACGCCGCGGGCAAGGATTACTGCGCACTCCCAACGCCATGCCAGGAAGTCGGCACCTTCCAGGTCGGCGTCCTCGCGGATCCGAACGCTCAGCAGTGCGGACAGCGCACATTCACTCAACTGAGCATTGGCATCAAACGGCCCCTGGCCACGCCTGGTGCTGTCATCCAACTTCCGGACAGCCGTGTGAGCCTGTACTTCAGTGGTTCCGCGAACACCTGCAGCTCATGGACCGGGACCATCCGGTGGAACTCTGACGTCCCCAGCTACAACGTCTCCGTGGATGCCACCTGCAGCGAAGCAGGCAAGGGTGGCATCCGCTTCGTCGGCTCCGTGAGCAGGGACATCTGACGGCGTCAGTTACGCGGGCTGGAGGAAGCGTCCGTCCACCAGGTGGTCGATGACTTCGCGGGCGGAGTGCGGGTCCAGCCTCGCCTTGGCGCCCAGGTTCGTCACCGCGTTGGAGACGGACGTGGGCTGCTCGAAGGCAGCCAGGGCGGCGAGCAGGATGGCTCCGTCCTCACCTTGCGTGAGCGTGGGGTCGGAGAACCTGCGCGGGCTGACGGACGGGGCGCAGCTCAGGGTGATGCCGTCCACCGAGCGCAGGACCGTCACCGGCTCCTTCGACATCTTCGCGGGCGCGCGGTGGCTTCCCAGCCAGTCCCCCAACGTGAAGCGCTCCGTCGAGGGTGCGGTGTTCCGCAGCCGCGTGCGCCCGTTGAGCGTGATGCGCTTCCTCGCGTCCCGGTGCTTCCAGGCCAGGGCATCCACCCGGTCCGAGTTGCGCTGCACCGCCGCTTCCAGCTCCGCGTCCTTGAAGCGGATCATCGGCACGGACACGTCGCCGGGCTCGCGCTGCTCGAAGTAGCCGAGGAACTCCGCGAACGTCTTCGCCTCCGTCACCATGTCGAAGCGCGCGGGGTGCTCCGTGACGAGCGCCCCGGGCTGCGCCTCCAGCCGCTGGTAACCCACCACGCAATCCATGCCGATGACGCGCTCCACCAGCTGGAGTTCCTCCGCGAGCCGCGCCTTGTTCGTGAACGGAAGGCCGCCGATGCCGGAGATTTCGATGTCCACGTTCGGGTGGCGGCGGACGGATGCGATGACCTCCAGCAGCTCGCGGTCCTTCGCGCAGGGCTTGAGCAGGCCCTTGCCCATCTGCTCCAGCCGCTGCTGTTCGGAGAAGCAGCCGATGTCGATGACCATGTAGATGCGCTGGAAGGTCGCCGCCAGCGCCGCGACCAGCTCCACGCGCGGCACGCCCCAGAGGAAGTACGTGCAGCAGTGGCGCGAAAGGTCCACGCCCGCCCACGTGCTCCCCAGGAACTCCGCCGTGCTGCCCGCGAAGTCGTAGCGCATCTGCCACGTCCGGCTGGCGATCTCCTGGTGATCCCGCCGCACGTTCTCCTCGGCGCGCAGGAACGGCTTCGCCCGCCCGAAGTCCGCCTTCTGGTTGCCTCGGGCCCCGCCGCAATACAGGCAGTTCTCACCGCAGCCCTTCCCGGGCGCGACCCAGCCGGAGAAGGAGTGCGCGTCCATCTGGCTGAGGAAGAGGTCCTTGAAGTGCGAGTAGTAGACGTCCTCCGTGTTGGTGGCGCGCTGCACGTACGCCAACGGCAGCCTGCGGGGACGGCCGTCCGGGGTCCTGGTCACGCAGTTGGGCGGGGCTTCGTCACCGTTGCAGAGCGCCAGCAGCGGGGCTTCGCCGTCGCCCAGCACGACGTGGTCGATGCAGTCGTAGCCGCTCAGCTCCTTCCACCAGTA
Organism: Corallococcus carmarthensis; assembly: GCF_003611695.1. Taxonomy (GTDB): domain Bacteria; phylum Myxococcota; class Myxococcia; order Myxococcales; family Myxococcaceae; genus Corallococcus; species Corallococcus carmarthensis. The sequence goes on from NZ_RAWE01000097.1 coordinate 5,727, forward strand.
CGACGCGGAGTTGCCTCCCACGACGATGCGGATGGACGGGTCGATCTTCCGCACGACCCTCGCGATGATCAGCGCTCGGTCCACGTGGTGGAACCACTTCAGGCTGATGCCAATCAGCTTGGGGCGCACGCGGGCGATGAGGCCTTCGAAGGAGCGGATGATTTCGCCTTCGCTCTCGTCCCCGTCCCACAGCCGCACGAAGGCTTCAATCCCGCCGCGCCGCAGGTAGCTGGCCAGATAGAGGATGCCGCACGTGGCTTCGCCCGTTCCGGCACCGACGAGGAGGACTGGCGAAAGGGCACGACCACTGCTCATGGGACGACCACCGGCCTTGGAGGGAGACAGCGGCAGCGTAGGCGAATCCGGCCGGGACCCGCGTGGATTCGTTGCCTCTCCTCCTCCCGGGCAGGCGGCCTGCTCCCCGGACGGCCCCTCACTCCAGCAATTCGGCCAGCCTGCTGCTGCTCCGGCGTGAAGCCAGGTTCATGGAACGCATGGAACGCAGTGAAGAGGGCCAGCCCGCTCTCATCCGTCCACAGCGGTTCACCGAAGCCTTTCATGGACGTTCGTTGAGCCGGCTCGTTCCTGCCGGCGCGTGCCCTCGAACGTTACTTGTGTCCGGGGCCGTCGCCGACGGCTTCCGCCCCCGCCTTCTCTTCCGCCGCTTCGAGGCCGCGCCTCCGGGCTGTCCACCCAGCGCCCGCAGCACCTGCGCGCGCACGCCGCCATCCAATCGCAGTTGCTGCGTGAGCGCGTGCACCTGCCGGACGTTCTGTGGATTCCGGAGTCCCTCCGCGATCCGCTCCACGATGTCGATGCGCAGCGCCACCGGCCCGATGATCTCGTAGCCGAAGGCCCGCGCGTTCCGGCCCGCCAGTGTCGCGACGTTCAGCGCCGGCTCCTGCGGGATGCCCTGCGGGCACGGGGCGTTTTGAAACAGCGCCGTCAACATGGCCCGCCGATCCAGGGCCTGGGGTGACAGCGCACCGGCGACGTAGAGGAACCGCTCGCCCTCGTGGACTCCCTGCGTCTTCAGCCGCTCCCGCGACTCCTCGTCCAACAGCCGCCACTGCTCGCGCGCCTCTCCCTGGGAGATGACGCCCAGCCCTTCCGCCAGCCGGTAGGCCACGCCTCGCATCGCCGGTGAGCGGCCCTCTCCCGTGAAGGACTCCGCGGGAAAGCCTCCCATGGCCTCCGTGACCAGGTCCCTGGCCAGCGCCACCAGCCGGCGCTCCAGCCGCTGCCGCGCGCCCCCCGTCCACACCTCCGGCTCCGCCAACGCGAGCTGCGGCGAGCGCCGTTCGCGACCTCGCACCAGCCGGGCCAGGGGCTGAGATTCGAAGGAGATGCGCCCCGACGCGTCCACCTCGAAGGCGTCATGCGTCGCGTCCACCACGCGCTGGACGAACTGCTCCTCCGTCATCACCGCGCCTTCCGCGCCCGGCATCTCCGTCAGCAGCTGCCCCAGCTTCGCGAACGGACTGTCCGAACCGGCCTGCGGCAGCGCGCTGGCCCTCACGAAGCGGCGCGCGCTCCTCCTCGCGGCCCGTTGCACGAAGCGCTCCACCAGCCGCTCATGCAGGGCGTCGCCCAGCGCATCCTCGATGCGGCGCGTGCGCTCCTGCCACGCCTCCGCGTCGTGCAGCCAGCCCGGGCGGTGACTGATGTACGTCCAGATGCGGATGGCCGCGAGCCGGTCCATCAACGTGTGGAGGTCGCCGGATGCGTCGTCGAGCGGCGACACCTGCCGGCCCAGCCAGGTGGGATCCAGCTTCCCATCCCCGGCCGTCAGCTGGAGATACGTCTCGCGCAGCAGCGCGACGTGCTGGCCGAAGAGGCCCTTGCGGAAGTCCGGGATCTGGCAGACCTGCCATAGCAGCTCCACGGATGCCTTGTCATTGGTGAGCTCGCGGATGGCGGGCACGGCCGACAGGCCCTTGAGCGCGTCGAAGTCGTCCGCGCGCTCCACCCGGACGAAGGCATTGTCGCGCGGCGCCCGCGACAGTGAGTCCAGCAGCGCCTCCGGGCTGGCGAAGTCGAGCGAGGAGTTGCGCCAGATGAGGCTGCGGACCGCGGGGAAGCGGTGGGATTCGATGGCGGAGACGATGCGCGGCGGAAGCTCCGGCAGCGTGTTCAACGCCCCGAAGCTGCCGTCGTTGAGGTGCCGCCCCGCGCGGCCGGCGATCTGCGCCAGTTCGTCTGGATACAGGTCGCGTTGCTCGGCGCCGTCGTACTTGCTGAGCGTCGCGAAGGCCACGTGGTTGAGGTCCAGGTTCAACCCCATGCCGATGGCATCCGTGGCCACGAGGTACTGGACCTCGCCGGACTGATACATCGCCACCTGCGCGTTGCGCGTCCGGGGCGACAGCGCGCCCAGCACCACCGCGACCCCGCCCCGCAGGCGGCGCAGGGACTCGGCCAGCTCGTACACGCGGTCCGCGGAGAACGCGACCACCGCCGAGCGCGGCGGCAGGCTCTTCAGCGAGCGGCGCCCGGAGTAGCGCAGCTGAGACAGGCGCGTGGCGCGCTTCACGGACGCATGCGGGATGAGCGCCTGCACCATGGGCCGCATCGTGTCCGCGCCCAGGAACCAGGTCTCCTTGCGCCCACGTGCGTGGAGCAGCCGGTCGGTGAAGACGTGCCCGCGCTCCCGGTGCGCGGCGAGCTGGATCTCATCCACCGCGAGGAAGTCGACCTGACGGTCGGTGGGCATCGCCTCGACGGTGCAGATCCAATAGTCGGGCCGCGGGGGGACGCGCTTCTCCTCCCCTGTCATCAGCGCGACCCGGCCCTCGCCCACCTTCGCGGTCACCCGGTCGTAGACCTCACGGGCAAGCAGGCGGAGCGGCAAGCCGATGATGCCGGAGTCGTGCTCGAGCATCCGTTCGATGGCGCGGTAGGTCTTCCCGGTGTTCGTGGGCCCCAGCTCCGCCACGACGACGGACGGCCGGCTGGATGGGCTCGAGCTCATTGGCGAAGACTAACCCCGAACCCCCTCCTCCGCCCCCGAGGCCGCAAGGGATGTTCGCGGGCAACGTCCCTGCCCGCGCCCAGCGTGGAAGCAGGCGTCGGCGGGCGGGAGGCTCCGGACTCACGGGCCTCGTGCCCCGGGGCGGGACGGACAGGCGCGGCGCTCCCGGTACGCGGGGGCAGGAGGGATGGCCGGCCATGCCGGGGCCGCCCAGCTTCCCGACACGCAGCCGCCCGGGGGCACTTCCATGGCCGACATGCATTCGCAGCCGTTCGCCGCCGCCGCCGGGGATGACCTGGGGGTCCGCCTCACGCTGCTCAACGCCGCGCTCGCGACCGAGGTCGTCAGCGTGCGGCGCTACACCCGCCATGCCCTCTCCGTGAGGGGCCCGCATCACGAGGCGGTGAAGTCCGCGTTCGGCCAGCACGCGCGCGAAGAGCAGGACCACGCACTGAGGCTCGCCGAACGCATCCAGCAACTGGGTGGCCGGCCGGACTTCAACATTGGAGGACTCATGTCCAGCGGTGACACCCAGAACGAAGAGGGGCGGACGCTGGTGGAGATGCTCCGCGAGAACCTGGCGGCGGAGCGCGTCGCCATCGAGACGTACCGCGACCTGATTCCCTACTTCGCGGAGCGCGACCCCACCACGCGGCGGCTGCTGGAGGAGCTCCTCGACGAGGAGGAGGCGCACGCCAACGCCCTGCATGCCCTGCTGGAGCCTTGAGACCCCGGCCCGGTGGGTTCCTCGGGCGGGTCCCGAACGGACCCGCCGGGCCGAGGTTCCTCAGGTGCCCGGAGACAGCTCCGCGTCGCGGTAGCGCACCATCCGCTTCAGCGACGGATCCCACAGGTTCAGCCGCAGGCAGCCCACGATGTCCTTCAGCGTGAGCGTGGTGACATGCGGCCCCTGCAGCTCCGGGATGGCCGCCATCGCCTCTGGCAGCCGGTAGAACGGGATGCGCGGGTTGAGGTGGTGCACGTGGTGGTAGCCGATGTTGCCCGTGAACCACTCCATCACCGGCCCGAAGCGCATGTAGCTGCTGGCCTCCAGCGCCGCGTCCGCGTGGTTCCACGATGCCTCCGGCAGGATGGCCACGTCGTCGAAGTTGTGCTGCGCGTAGAACAGGTACGTGCCCAGCGCGTACGCGGCGATCAGCGGACCCACGAAGGCGCTGAGATAGACGCCCAGGCCGAAGAAGTGCCAGACGGCCGCGGACAGGGCCACGTGCATGCCCAGCGCGAGCCCGGACGTCCAGTAGCGCTTCGGGTTCTTCACGAAGGGCTGGAGGCACAGGCTGTAGAGGAACGCGGTGAAGTAGCCCAGCGTCAACGTCACAGGGTGACGCTCCACCCTGTAGCCCAGGCGCTGCGCCCCCGTGGCCTTGCGCCACTGCTCCGTGGTCCAGGTGACGAAGGTGCCCGCGGAGTCCGCCGCGATGCGCGCGGTGTTCGCGTGGTGGTGATTGTGTGTGTCATTCCAGATGCGCGCGGGCGTGAGCGTGAGCAGCCCCTGCACCTGGAAGAGCGCCTTCGCCCACCGGGACTTCGGCAGCAGCGCCCCATGCATCGCGTCGTGGAAGAGGATGAAACAGCGGATGAGCACCAGCGCTTCGATGAGGCCCCCCACGATGCGCAGCGGCCACCAGGGCGCGGCCGCCGCCAGCGCCACCGCGCCCACGAGCGCGGCATAGGTGGAGACGAGCGCCCCGATGGAGCGCGCGGTGACTTGTGCCGCGAAGGGACGCGTGCGGGCGATGAGGTCCTTGCTCGACGGCGACGCGGTTCGTTCCATGTCGACAGGGCTCCTGCGGTGACCGCCCGGCGACACACCGGGACGGGCTGACCGTCAGTGTTGTCCCATCCCCATGTCACGGCCGGGTCAGCGGTTCCCACGACACACGGCGTGAGCCCTTCGCGTCATGGATGACGCGAGAAGCCGTGTCTCAGCGCTTCTTGCGCCAGGCGCGCAGCTCCGCCTTCTTCTGCTTGCCGACCGCGTCCAGCCGCTCCTGCCACGCTTCACGGTGGGGGCGCAGGGCCTCCGCCACGGCGCGGGCCACCACCAGGTTGCGGTACCACTTGGCGTCCGAGGGCACCAGGTGCCAGGGCGCATGCTCGGTGGACGTCCGGGCGAAGACGTCTTCGTAGGCGTGCGTGTAGTCCGTCCAGTGCTTGCGGTCCTCCCAGTCACCCGCGGAGATCTTCCACGCCTTGCGCGGCTCCTCCTCGCGCGCCAGCAGCCGCTGCTCCTGCTCCGGCTGGCTGATGTGGAGGAAGAACTTGAGGATGAGGGTGCCGTGCTCCACGAGCAGGGTCTCGAAGTCGCGGATGTGCTGGTAGCGCGACTTCCAGAGCGGCTTGGGGACCAGGTTGTTCACCCGCGCCACGAGCACGTCCTCGTAGTGCGAGCGGTTGAAGATGGAGAACTCGCCCAGGCGCGGGGCCTCGCGGTGCACGCGCCAGAGGAAGTCGTGCTCCCGCTCCTCCGCGCTGGGCACGCCAAAGGACGTCACGGTCACCCCGCGCGGGTTGAGGCTGCCCACCACGTGCTTGATGGTGCCGTCCTTGCCGGCGGTGTCGCGCCCCTGCAGGACGATGAGGACGGAGTTCATCTTCGCGCCCCACAGCAGGTCCTGGAGGTCGAACAGCTCCTCGCCCAGGGCGTCGAACTCGGTCTTCGCCTTCTCCCGGTCCGCCTTCTTCGGCGGCGCCGTGGGGATGCGCGCCAGCTTCACCTTCGCGCCCTGCTTGTCGTTGCGGATGATGTCCATGGTCCTCTTCGCTCCTGGTGTGGGCCGTAGCGTGCCCGGAGCGAAGGCGGATTCACACCGTCCCGCGCCAGGACGGCGGCAAAACGTCCGAGTCGAACCTTTCGAGTCTCCCTCAGGATGGCGGCCCGGCCCAGCCGCGAAGCTCATCGAGGTTGCTCAACTCCAGGAGGGCATCTCGACGGTAGCCTTCCAGGTCATCCGTGAGCCAATGCTCTCCCGGCCGTTTCAAATGGAAGCGCAACGTGCACGCGTTGCTGCATCCGAGGATGATCACGAATTGCTCATTCGCAGGGAGTACCCGTTGCAACTCCCGGGCAAGCCTCAGACCGTAGCCCGCCTGATCCTTGAGGCGCAGCCGGCGGGCCCACGGGTCTTCGTCGAACGAGCCCACGAAGTCAGAGACGTGCAGCTTGTTCGCGAAGCACTCGTAGCCGGTCGCGTCCTGGAAGTCGGGACGAATGAGTGGGGCGCTTTCAGTGGCCGCGCGCCGCAGCACCCAGAAGCCATGCGCCTCGACGACCCCTTCATCGAGCAGCGCCTGCATCCTGGGCGTGAGCGGGCGCGCCATGACTTCCTGCACCCGCGCGTTGCGCAGATAGGCCCGCATCAACGCGTTGGTCCTCAAGGTGGCACCTCTCCCAGGTAGTACAGCCCCTTCTCCACGGACGAGGCAAACTTCGCGTCCGTCTTGAGCAATTCGTTCACCCAGCGGGGCGCGTTCGCGAAGCTCCTGGAGGCGGGATCGTACAGGTACTTCGCACCCGTCTGAGCGTCCTGGAAATGGAGCTGCCCGGGACGAACGCCGGGCGCTGGGTTCTCGACGTCGAGACGGATCCTCCCCTGCTTCCAGAGCGTCTTGCTGTCGATGCGGGCTCCGCGCGCGCCCAACATCCGCTGGGCCGGCGCGTCCGCGCCGCAGGCCTCGTACTGCCCTGGATGCCGCTTCAGGCAGCACGAGACAGTGCTGTCTGACTGGTTGCACTCGCTGGAAATGATCGCGGCCCCACATCCAAGGCCGCAGGACAGCAGGAACAACACCAGCCATCGGATGACAGGCATGGGCTCTCCCGGCCGTGAGGTTCAGCAGGCCACCCGGGAGCATGCGCATGGACGTGCCACGCCAAGCCGCGATGCGGCCGGAAAGGCGTCCGCCGCTCGACGGCGTCCTGGACTCACCGCCCGGCACGCAACGGATGGGGCCGGCCCCAGGGCATGCCACGCTTCTTCGCGGTGACACGAAGAAGGGCGCGCGGTGTTCCCCTGCCATCACGGCACATGGGAGGGGAACACATGGCAGGACATCGATTCATCGCGCGCACCGTGGGGGCCATCGCGCTCGCCGGGCTCGCGGGCTGCACCGACACCGCGGTACCCGTGGAAGCCACCGCCGAGCTCGCGACGTCCCAGGCGGAGCTGGCGTCCGTGGCCCAGGCGGCCGCCGGCAGGAAGCACTTCCAGGAGGCCCTGCCCGGCACCAACGGGCGCTCCTGCGCGACGTGCCACGTGCTCGCGGACAACACCGCGCTCACGCCCGCGCACGTGGAGGCCCTCTGGGCCCGGAACCCCGCGGATCCGCTCTTCCACCGCATCGACGCGGACGACCCCACCGCCCCCGTGCCCACCTATGAGCACTTGAAGAAGGGCCTGGTGCGCGTGGTGCTCCCCCTCCCCGCGAACATGGATGTCATTGACGTGCAGGGGAACGTCGTCACCGCGCCGGACCGCAAGGTGTCCGTCTGGCGCGCCGTGCCTAGCATCGCCGACACCGGCTTCTCCGGGCCCTTCCAGGCCGACGGCCGCGAAACCGACCTGGTCACCCAGGCCCAGAGCGCCGTCACCAGCCACAGCCTGGGCGGGACCGTGGCGCTCCCCGTGCTCCAGCGCATCGCCGCGTTCGAGCGCAGCGTGTTCAGCTCCCCCCGCGCCCGCTTCGTGTCGGAGCTGCTGGAGCTGGGATGGCCGCTGAGCACCATCCCGGATCCGGACGCCCTGCTCCTGCTCGATGCCTCCGAGCGGCGCGGCCGCGACGTCTACAACCTGGCCTGCGAGGCCTGCCACGGCGGCCGCACCCGCAACCGCATCGTGGACCGCGCCACGCACGACATCGCCTTCTATGCCCTCAAGCCCGACGGCAACATCCAGCACATCATCGGGCCCGACGGCCGGCCCCAGCGCGTCTACGTGCCCCGCCCCCACAGCGAGTTCCTCAACGCCGGCTACGCGTACATGACCTATCTGGGACAGCGCGGCGTCGTGCCCCTCTACAACACGTCCGTCGGCTTCCCCCAGTACCGCTTCCGCTTCTACACGGACGGCACGCGCCAGCATCACGTCACCGACCTGCCACCCATCCCCGTCACCGCGAGCGGCGACCCGAATGACATCAACCCCGCCCTGGATGAAAACGGCGCGCCCATCGTGGGTCCCGCGCTCGCCGCCCAGTGGTACTCCACCGACCCTGGCCGCGCGCTGATCACCGGCGACCCCGCGGAGTTCGAGGCCTTCGACGTGCCGTCCCTGCGCGGCATCGCCCGGACCGCGCCGTACTTCCACGACAACAGCCACGCCACGCTCACGGACGCGGTGGACACCTACAGCCGCTTCATCCTCCCGGGCATTCCCACGGTGGTCCTGCCGCAGCACCCGCCCGAGTTCCCAGGCGGGCCGCCGGAGTCCCTCACCCCGGCGCAGAAGCAGGACCTGCTGCGCTTCCTCCAGCGGTTGTGAGGGCCCTTCAGCGCCGCCACTCCAGCTCCGGCGCCGGCACCCGGGGCGGAGGCGGCAGGAAGGTGTGCGCCAGCCCCCGCAGGCCCCGCGCGAAGAGCTCCTCGCGGATCCACTGGCACAGCGCCGCCGCCTCGCCCTCGTGCCCGGGCGTCAGGCTGAAGGTCGCGTGCCACTCCACGAAGGTCTGCCCGGTCGCCGTCACCGGCGTCACCCGCAGCTTCGCCACGAAGTCGCGCACCGGCAGCGGCCCCTCCAGCATCTCGTAGGCATAGCTGCGCGCATTCGGGTCGTACGCCAACCGGGCCTCCAGGTACACCTCGCCGTCGCGCGTGGTGAGCCTGCGCAGGGGCCCGGGGCCGGGCTCGGGACGCGTCACCCGCTCGCTGGAGACGATGCCCGGGTGCCAGCGCGGAAGGCTGTCAAAGCCTCCCACACGGTCCCAGACCACGTCGGCGGGTGCCTGGATGAGCTGACTCGCATAGGCCTCGGCCATCAGTGCCTCACGTCGTTCGTGCATGGACATGGTCAAGAAGGGGCTCCGCGCTGAGGGTGGCCATGCGTCTGGAGGGCGCCCAACCGTCCACGGGCGGGCCTCCGGGCGCAGGGCGTGCCCCCTCGCGCAAGAGCGTGTTCCCGTCAGGCCGTTCGGCCCTGGAAGCCCTCGCAAAGCCATACAGCCAACGAACACCGTTCCCCACCGCGTCGATTCGTACCCATGCCGCCCCCCCATGTCAGGCATTGAGGCGCGTGATGTGGATCAAGGACGGCGGGGGCGAAATCGTCCAAAAGGGCTGTTCCTGGCGGTCCGCATCCCGGGCCAGTGCGCGTGTGGCCTCGCGATCACCGGTCTGGCTGGGGGGACTCGTCCGCCAGGGCATGGGACTTCGGGGTGTGAAGCATTGTCCCGGCATGGGTGTTGAAAGCGCATGGCGCATGCCCCTTGCCGAGGAGATGCCCGATGACCTCCGCTTCCATTACCGAGTACGAAACTCGCCTCTATTGGCAGGGAGAACGGGGCGCGGTGCTGACGAGCGACCGTGCGCCCCCTGTTCCGATTGGCTGTCCACTGGGCAACCAGGAGGGCGGGCCCGGGGACGGACGCTGGGACCCGGAGGCGCTGCTGGTGGGCGCGGTGGAGGGGCGCACGCTGCATGCGTTCCTGGACGGGGCCCGGGAGGCGGGCGTGGGCGTGCTCTTCTACCAGAGCTGCGCCACGGCCCGGCTGGTGGGCGCAGGCCCTGATCAGGCCGCCCGGTTCACCGACCTCATCGTCCGGCCCCATGTCGCCGTGGCCAGCGCGCGGGAGGCGGAGGACGTCCGCCAGCTCTTCGCCCGGCTGCCCGCGCGCTGCTTCCCCAGCTCCATGCTCCAGCTCACCCCGCGCATCGAGCCGGTGGTGGAGGTCTGGGCCCAGGCCCGGCAGGGGGACGCCGGGGCACCTGTCGGAAACCGCGCACCCGCGAGCGGCGCGGCGGAAGCGGCGGTTCCCTGGGCGGCCGGCGTGCGCAGTGTGGAAGGACATGCCGACGAATCCACAGACGAACCCGCCCACGAAGCCGGTGAAGGAACCGGATCCGAAGCCCACGCCTGAGATTGAACCGCCCCGGCCTTCCGTGCCGGAGAAGGACCCGCCGCCGGGAGAGCCCCGGCGCCGGGAACCGCCACCTCCCCAGCAGGACCCGGAGATCGCGCCGGGCATCCAGGACCCACCCGCGCACGACCCCAACCAGCCGGGGCCGCCGAAGATCATCGCGGGGCCGGCCGTCTGAGATTGCACACGTCCGCGCGGCGCGGCCTCGTGGGTTCCCACAGGGTTCGCGCACCGCGCGTTCGTCCGGGTTCCCCCTGGAGGGGAGACCTTGCGGTCCGCACTGGACCTTCGTCCAACGCTTCCGTGGGATGGGGTCAGCCGACGATGCAAGTCGATGCGAGGAATCATAGAGTGAGGTGCGTTCCGCGCGCACCATGTCCACGCCCTCCTCGACGCCCTCACCTCCCCAGGTCGCCGCCTTCGCCGCCGCATGCGCGGTGATCATGGCCCTGGTGGGTGCCTGGAGCGTGGACCAGGCGCCGGGGATCCGCATCGCCGCGCTGGCGGCGGGCGCGTTCGTGCTGGCGGCGGTGGGCGCGACGGCCGCCCTGCGCGCGCTGGCCCGGAGCGAGCGCGAGTGCGCCCGGCTGCGCGGGCAGGCGGACGACGCCCGGGCGCTGCGCGACGCGGTGATGGACATCACGCCGGTGGGCTTCGCGTTCTACGACCGCGACCTGAAGTACGTGCACGTCAACGCCGCGCTGGCCGCGATGAATGGCCTGCCCGCGGAGGCGCACCTGGGGCGTCACGTCTCGGAGGTGCTGCCCCCACTGGGCACGGCGCTGGCGCCCCGGCTCGCCCGCGCATTGGAGTCGAACGCGTCCCTGCAGGACCTCAGCCTCCAGGTGGAGACGCCCGCGGCGCCCGGCGAGACGCGCTTCTGGTTCGGGAGCTATTCGCGCGTGCGCGGTGCTGGCGGCGCGGTGCTGGGCGTCATCGCGTCCCTGTCGGAGGTCACCGAGCGGATGCGCGCGGAGGCGTCCCTCCAGGAGCACGAGGGGCGCCTGGACGTGCTCACCCGGTCGCTGCCGGATTACCTTTGGGGCGGGAAGCTGCGGGACGGCGTTTTGCGTGACTTCTACTGCACGCCCGTCATCGAGCGCACCACCGGCTACCCTGCCAGCGCCTTCACCGGCAGCGGTCCGGAGGGCACACCCTCGCCGCTGTGGGCGGAGATGATCCACCCCGAGGACCGGACGCGCTACCGCGAGTGCATCGAGTCGCTGGCCCTGGCCCCGAGCACCGAGGTGGAGATCGAACACCGCATCATCTGCGCGGACGGGCGCGTGCGCTGGGTGCGCAGCCGCGCCGCGGCCTCCGGCCTGGACGCACAGGGCGGCGTGCACCTGGGCTGCGTCGTCACCGACATCACCGACCGGCGCCTCGCGGATGATCTGCGCCAGCGGTTGAACGACAGCTTCCGCCGCTCCGCGACGGAGTGGCGCCGCACCTTCGACGCGGTGTCCTCGCCGCTGCTGGTGCTGAGCGCGGACGGCACCATCCACCGGCTCAACGACGCCGCGCGCGTGCTCTTCCGGGAGGCGGACCCCTCCGGCCAGCCGCTCTCCGCGACCGCCGGGGCGCCGCCCTGGTCCAGCGCTGGGCCGCTGGTGGAGGAGCTGCGCGCGACGCACGGCAGCGCCAGCCGCCAGGTGCACGACGCGGAGTCCGGGCGCACCTGGGAGGTGTCGGCCGCCTGGGTGGACGAGCGGGCCAGCGAGGATCACCGCATCATCCTGGTGGCCACGGAAGTCACCCGGCTGCTGGAGCTGCAGGCCCATGTGCGCCGTAGTGAAACGATGGCCGCCATGGGCGCCATCGTCGCGGGCGTGGCCCACGAGGTGCGCAACCCCCTGTTCTCCATCTCCGCCGTCGTGGACGCGGTGGAGGCCACCTACGGCGCCCAGCCGGAATTGAAACCGTACCTGGACGTGCTGCGCGGCGAGGTGCGCCGGCTCACCCACCTCACCCAGGAGCTGTTCGAGTACGGCCGCCCCACCCGGGGCGAGTGGACGGACGGCGCCGTGGGCGCGGTGGTCGCCGACGCCCTGTCCGCTTGCGAGCTTCCCAGTGACAAGGCCGCCGTGAAGCTCGCGCGTGCGGTTTCGGACGCGCTGCCACCGGTGCGCATGGACGCGAGGCGCCTGTTCCATGTCTTCCGCAACGTGGTGGAGAACGCCGTGCAGCACTCGCCCCAGGGCACTACCGTCCACGTGACGGCGGAGGCCGTGGAGGAGGGCGGGCGTCCGTGGGTGCGCTGCACCGTCCATGACGGGGGGCCTGGCTTCAAGAGCGAGGACCTGCCCCACGTCTTCGAGCCCTTCTTCAGCAAGCGCCGGGGAGGGACCGGTCTGGGATTGTCCATCGTCCAGCGCATCCTGGAAGAGCACCAGGGGCGCATCCGTCTTTCCAACCATCCCCAGGGAGGGGCCGAGGTGACCATCCTGCTGCCCGCCCTCCCCCCGGCCATGAACGCCGGCCCAACCCCGCAGTCACAGGTGTCATGACGCGCACCCGAATCCTGCTCGTGGACGACGAACCCGGCGTCCGGCTGGGCATGAAGGGCTACCTCACGCAGCACGGCTTCGACGTGGCCGAAGCCACCAGCGTGGCGGAGGCCCAGGAGGGCTTCCGCACGCACCGGCCCGACGTGGCTGTCATTGACTACCGGCTGCCGGACGGCACCGCGCTGGAGCTGCTGCCCCGGCTCAAGGAGCTGGACGCGGCGGTGCCCCTGGTGGTGCTGACCGGGCACGGCTCCATCGAGCTGGCGGTGCAGGCCGTGAAGGAAGGCGCCGAGCAATTCCTCACCAAGCCGCTGGAGCTGGCGGTGCTCAAGGTGGTGTTGGAAAGGCTCGTGGCCCAGCGGCGCGAACGGCAGCGCCTGTTGGCGGACCGCTCGCGCACGGCGCGCACGCAGGTGGATCCCTTCCTGGGCAACAGCCCCGCCATCCGCGCGCTGCGCGACGAAGCGGAGCGCGTGCGTGACAGCGACAGCCCGGTGCTCGTCACCGGCGAGACGGGCAGCGGCAAGAGCGTGCTCGCGCGCTGGCTGCATGAAGGCGGGCCGCGCAAGGAGGCCCCCTTCGTGGACCTCAACTGCGCCGCGCTGTCCAAGGACCTGCTGGACTCAGAGTTGTTCGGCCACGAGAAGGGCGCCTTCACCAGCGCGGTGGCCGCGAAGCAGGGCCTGCTGGAGGTGGCGGACCGGGGCACGCTGTTCCTGGATGAGATTGGCGACATGGACGTGGCCGTCCAACCCAAGCTGCTCAAGGTGCTGGAGGAGAAGCGCTTCCGGCGCCTGGGTGACGTGAAGGACCGGCGCGTGGACGTGCGGCTGGTGGCCGCCACGCACCAGGACCTCCAGGTGGCGGCGCGAGAGAAGCGTTTCCGCAACGACCTGTACTTCCGCATCAGCACGCTCATCCTCCACGTGCCGCCCCTGCGCGAGCGCGCCGAGGACGTGCCAGTGCTCGCAAGCCACTTCCTCGCGGAGATGGGCGCCCACCGGGGCCGGGGCCAGGTCGAGCTGGAGCCCGACGCGGAGCGCGCCCTCATGGCCTATGGCTGGCCGGGCAACATCCGCGAGCTGCGCAACGTGCTGGAGCGCGCGGTGCTGCTGTCCGGCAGCTCCCGCCTGTCCCGGAGTGCCCTGCGCTTCGAATCCCTGCTCCCCACCGAGGAGCCGCTGGGCGAGGACCTCACGCTGGAGGAGCTGGAGCACCGTCACATCGAGCGCGTGCTGGCGCGCGAGGGCGGCCACGTGGAGCGCGCGGCGACGCGGCTGGGCATTTCCCGCAGCTCGCTCTACGCGAAGCTCAAGGGCTGGCAGCACAAGGGCGGCTGACAGCTGTGCGCGAGGCCACGGGTTCAAGTCCCGTACTCCTCGCCACTGAAAGCCCAGCAATCCTAGGGGGTTGCTGGGCTTTTGTTTTTTCTCCGTACCGTCATGTGCCCCCCATGTGCCCCTCCGGCGTGGCTAGCCCGGAACGGCGTGCGCTTGCGGCATGGACCGGTCAAGCGCCTGCACCGCGCTCTCCCTCGCTTCGGGTGACAGGTGCGCGTACCGCATCGTCATGTCGACGGTGGCGTGCCCCATCAGCTCCTGGATGACCTTGAGGGGGACCCCGCGCATCGCGAGGTGGCTCCCGTAGGTGTGGCGCAGGTCGTGCCATGTGATGGCCCCCTGTTCGCGAGTGATGCCCGCCCGGCTCACGGCCCGTGACAGCCGGTGTTCGGTCATGCTGGCGGTGAGGGGCTGGCCGTCGGGTTGGCAGAACACGTAGGCGCCGCGCAGGTGGCGGTGGCCCTTGAGCGCGTCCACGGCCGATACGGGCAGGTCCACCGTCCGTCCCCGGCCTCCCTTGGGCAGTCCCGTCACCCCCTGCCAGATGGAACGGCGCACCTGGAGCTTGCCTCGCGGCAAGTCGAGGTCGCCCCACTGGAGCCCGATCAGCTCTCCGTGGCGGAGTCCCGTCTTGAGCGCCAACAGGATCAGCGTCCGCCACCCTGGTTCCGCCGCGTCGATCAGTCGCTCGGCTTCCTCGAAGGAGAGGAAGTCGAAGGCGGGCTTCGCCGTCTTGAACAGCTTCACGCGCGGGACGTGTTGGAGCACGCCCTGTTCCTGGGCCAGTGCGAGCAACTTGTGCAGCACGGTCAGGACGTTGTTGACGGACTTGAGGCTCAGGAGCTTCCCCCCGGCTCCCTTGCGCTTGCGCAGGGCATCCTTTGAGGGTGCGTCCTTCCTGCCGGGAATGCCCGCTGGCTTCTTCCGCATCGCGGCCTTGAAGTCCTCGATCTCCGCTGGACCGATGGCATCAAGAGGCGTGTTCGCGAACGCGGGGAGCAGGTGGTCATCAAGGATCTGCCGCTTGGTGACGACGCTGGAGTGCTTGTTGTTGTTCTCGCTGTACGTGATGAAGCGCGGGACGAACTCCCCGAGTGTGAGGATGTGGCCCGGCTCGTTCTGCTTCTCCTTCCCGAAGGTTCCAGTCAGCAGGGCGTGACGGACCTGACGCTCGTACTCTTCCGCGCCCCGACGGGTGTTGATGGGCGATGCCTTGCGGACTCGCTCCACCTTCCCGCCGGGGTGCTGGTACTTCACGTCCACCCACCACGCCTCCTGCACCTTTCCCTCCTTCGTCTTCCACTTCCGCTGCCTGACGCTCATGGCTTCTCTCCGAGCGCAGGACCGCTGTTACCCGGGCGCCATGCTAACAGCGCGTCGCGGTGGATGCGGATGGATCTGCGGAGGTGGAAGACTCCCGGCACCTGCCCCAATCGGATCGACTCGTAGAGCGTCTTCCTGTTCACGCGCAGGAGGGCTGCGGCCTCCTCGACCGTCAGGAACTCGGGCGCGCTGGAGCCCGCTTCCGTGGGCTTTGTCATCGCGTCGGCCCGCCCCCATTGGTTGGAGGCGCTCGGCCTGGCACGGTCTCGGGGGACGGCTGTGGGCCGTTTGTGCTCGCTACGTGAGCACCACGCGATCCCGTGAGAGGGACGACCTTCGCCGCTTGCTGTGATCCGTCCTGACCCGGCTGGTGCCAAGAGGGAAGCCAGCCCCGCGTCTTGCTGTCGCGCTGTTCGGTCCATCCCGCCGTCTTCAGCGCGGCAAGGAAGGTTCGTTTCTGGGGCGGATGCTTCTGCCCCACCACGATGCAGAACCCGCAGACCGCCGCATACAGCGCGTCATTCGTGAACGCCTTGGTCTTGCCCACCTGAGCGCCGCCACGGTGAATCACGGTGGCCAGCGGGCCATTCATCGCCCAGTCGCGAATCTGTGCGTCGGGGTCCGGGCTCTCACTGAGTTCTCGCAGGAATTGCTCCGTCACCGGCTCGCTGAGTTGCTGAAGCTCCTCACGGGACGCGTTGACGTGGGGCCGGCGAACCTGCCGCATGTCCACGGCGCGGTTGACCATGGCGTGAGCGAAGGCGGCCACCTGCCGCATGAACTCGGGCGTGAACGCGTCGTCTTCTCCCGGAGCGTGCAGCGATTCCAAGAACTCCCGATGCGTCATGCCCAGGTCCGGGTGCGTGTACTCGGCGGGCTTGGTCCTGTTGTGGAGCACCGTCCAGCGGCGGTCGCCCTCCTCGATTTCGATGGGCTTCGTCCGGTTAGTCGCGGCGAGCAGTCCGGCGCGGTTCGTCGCGGACGTTCGGGCAACGCCCTTGCTCTCCAGGAAGACCTCGCCGTCGGTGATGGTCGCCTTGAGCCCGTCGCCGAGCGAGCCTCCGCGCTTGTGGTTATCGAGCAGCTCGTTGGCGAAGATCAGGAGCTTCGTGGCGAAGTGGAAGTTGTAGGGCTTGGCCAGATCCGCCTCACCAATCTGGACGCAATTGGAGGGCCCCAGCAGGTGCGACAGCACGCGATAGAGCACGTTCTTGCCGGAGCCCGGGGGGCCTTGCAGAAGGATAGCGGTGCCCGGCCTGGAGCCCGGATGCTGGACCTTGAAAGCGATCCAGTTGAGCAGCCAGTCAAGGCCGGCTGCGTCTTCGGCGAGCCAGAGCAGAACGCGGCGCACGTCGGGCCACTCACCCTGAATTGGCGCGAGCGTAGGAGCCTCCCAGGTGTTGACCGCAAACGTCCCGTCCTTGCGCCTGATGAGATCGGGCGCGTTCGGCCTGCACTCAATAGCCATGACGCCCGCGCAGAGGTTCAGCACGTCGGGGGCAGAGGCCAACGGGCTGACTCCACGCGGCCACATATCGCGCGGGGGCACCAAACCTCGCAGAATGAGGTAGTCCTCGGCCGCCTTCTGCGTCAGGAACTCAGGGGCGAAGCCGCGCCCGTCGTGGCGCCGTGCAAGGTAGCGCTCCAGCGGAACGACCTTCACCAGCGGTAGCTTGGCGACTTCGGCGCGCGCCGCTTCGATGTCGGCTGCGTGGGCCAGCGCGTCTTCGGGATGGATACTCGTGCTCACTGCTCGCCCCCGTTGTGGTGGCCCGAACTGGCCGCCAGTCCCAGAGCACGGCGCCATTCCGCATACTCCGCTGCCCGTTGTGCCGCTCTCTGGCGGTCCCATTGCGTGAGCTTGGCGCGCGCGCCGCGGAGCCCTCGCAGCGCTTCGCCCCACACGTCCCGGGACGGTTCCAGTCGCGAGAGTGCGTCGAGAGAGAGACGCGCGCATTCGAGGAGGCTTTCCGAACTCTCCTCGGGCGTGGCCACGCGGGCGAGCATTTCGGTCAGCTTGTTGATGCCCAGGTGCCGCTGCCCGTCGAGCATGAGCACTTCGCCTGTGTCCATCTGCGCGAGCACGGTCACGGCGTCGGAGCGCTTGAATCGCTGGAGGCGCCTGCGCACGTCACCCGGATTCGCCGTGCGCGTGCCGTCCACCTGCTCCTCGTTGGGACGTTCGGCGTAGCGCGCGAAGGGCACCCGCAGCAGGGGGCCGAACTCGGCTTGTACGTCCAACGGCTGGCCCTGGTGGTGCTCGGGGATTGGTCTTGGCCGCACGTTTGAAGGGTCCCAGCTCGGCAGGTAGTAGAGCCGCGCGACATCCTTGCAGGACGCATCCGCCTTCAACGCAGCGTCCGTCAGCTCGCCGAGCCCCACGCAACGCATGAGGCGCGGCCAAAGGCGCTCCGACCAGCGGCTCGCCGAGCCAAGGGGCACGGGTTCGCTGAACGGGAAGACGACCCGATAGCGGATTGGCTTCGACGTGCGCCCGTAGGAGTGCGTGGGGTAGGCGAGGAACCACAAGCCACGGCGGCGCAGGCTCGCAAGCCACGCCTCAAGCGCGGCCTGGGTTTCACCGTCGAAGTCCACGATGCCCAGGGTGACGTGGGAGAAGTTCGCGTTGCGGCGGTAGGGCGCGGGCGTGGGCTGCCCGTCCTTGCCTTCGTAGAGGCCATCAGCGCGGGGCGGATGCGGCTTGGCCGGGATGATGGCGCGGCCGTCCTTCTCGGGGCGCACGAGAGGATCGGCGGCCACCTCGTAGAGAGCGGCCATCAGCTCGCCCGCTGAGTTGAACTCCACGACATCCAGACTCCCTGGGGTGAAGCGCGAGTCAGTCAGGCAGACCGTCCAGGAAGCGGGCACCGGCACAGCGCCCGACGCTGGGTTTTCCGCGTCAACATGGGACGGCATGGTGGGAGCTGTGACGGAAGTCCCAACGCGGGGGGGCTCCGTCATTGCTCCGTCACCGGGGTTTTCACTCTGTACGTGACGGAGTGACTGAACTCCCTTTTCCTTAAGAGAAGAAGAGAGAGAGGAGAGGGAGAAACAAGCCGCGTCAGTCACTCCGTCACCCCCTCTCGACGCGGGGCCAGCGTAGCTACCGGCGCCAGCGCGTTGGGGGCAGCGAGCGTGTAGACCCGTGGCACCGCGCCACGCACGCCGGGCCTGTGCCGGTGGGACACGCGCACCGCGCCAGTGGCCAACAGAAGGGTCAGGGCCCGTCGAGTGAACTGCTCTCCAGAGCCGAGGCGCCCGCGCAGCTCCTTCACGGTGAGGCCATCAGGCCCGGCTTGGGTGAGCGCTGCGATGATGTGAGGAATGTATTTTTCGAGAACTTCAATCATGGTTGATTTTCTTTGTTTCCCTCCCATCCGGTAAATGCGTGCGGCAATTGCGGGTGGCTCACGAGCACCGGCACCGATGGGCGATCATGCTCCGCTCGCTCGCAACCCAAAGGGCTTGGCATTCCGCAGCCTGCCCGCGTGGTGGAGGGCCTTGAGGCATCCCCCCGGCTCCGATTTCCGAAGCGAGGCCACTTCGGACCGTGCTCGGAGGTCCCACACGCTGAGAAAATTTCCAAAAAATCTCGCGGGCTCGGTTGGGTTTTGCCGTCCGCCCCCCCCCGAACTCTTGCCGAAACCGCCCCCGTAACCGGCTGGATGCCGCCGCGTCGGCTATGGGCAGAGCAGGCACACCCCGCCACGCTCCACGGTCCCCAGGTGCCGCTGCCCGCCCTTGGCACCGCACTCGCCCGAGCGTCGGTCGGCTGCCGCGCTCCTGGAACCCCTCCACAGGCCCGCCGTGCTGTCTCTCGCGTCTGGTGGTTCCAATGCCCGGCTTTTGCCCGGCCAGCAACCAAGCGCGCCCCAGCAGACTCCGACGCCTTCCGCAGGCAGCTCGGCAGAAGTGCGCGCCGACGCCGTCAGCGGCGAATGAGCCACAGACAAAAACCGCACCCATTTAGCGGGTGCGATGCCCAATTCAATCACACGCTCTCTTCAGCTTGCAGCCGTTCGGAAGGATGCGGCTGCGCTGACCGCCGTCGAGGCTGGGAGCGGTCAACGTGTCTATACGTTCAAGGCGAGCGACGGCGACTTCGATCGCTACTTCGACCGGCTGAACGTCAAGGGCTGGAGGATCGACGGGTACAACGCGAACGGCGTCGTTCTCTTCAATCACGACGACGGCGCTCAGGCTGCACTCACGGGAGCTGAGCCGCCGCTTCCCATCGGCAAGGGGCGCGTCTACGTCGAAGGCGACGCGCTGATGATTGATGTCGAGTTTGACGACGAAGACGACTTCGCGCGCAAGGTCGAGCGCAAGATCGCGAGGGGCATCCTCAACGCTGTCTCAGTCCGCTACCTGATGCTACCGGGTCATTACCGGCAGAACGAGCGGGGCGGCTTCGACTGTGACGCTCAAGAGCTGCTCGAAGTTTCGATCGTGACGATCCCGGCGAACGCGCGAGCTGTGCGCGCGAAGTCGCTCGACGGTGAGGGTGAAGACATCGTCGAGCGCATCGCGAAGCGGGTCGTCGAGCTGTTCGACGCGCGAGCCGAAGCGATGGCCGACGACGACGAGAACGACAAGCCTGACGCGAGCGCCGAGCCGGCCGACAAGCCTGACGAGCCCGCGCCCGCGAACGAGAGCAAGCCCGATTCGGGCGAGCCGCCTGCCGACGCGCCGAAGGCAGACGACGAAGAAGAGGAAAGACGAAGGGTTTCAACGCCGCCGACGCCGCGAAGCAATTCGTCGAGGCGTTCAAGCAACACATCCGAGGAGTGTGAGAAGATGACTCGCCAGCAGATCGCGGAAATGGTGAAGGCGCTCGGCCCCGAGGTCGCGCGTGAGCTGATCAACGCTGCGGCCCGAAGCGCCCCCGGCCGCGTGGGAACAGACAGGGCGACGCGCGAGGGCAGCGTCTACGCAAGCGTCGCGAACTTTGGTGCGTTCACGAAGAGCGTCATCGCCTTGGGTCGCCGCACGGGCGCGGGCGAGCTGCTCGACGCCGCGAAGCGCTTCGGCAATGCCGACGTGCAGAAGGCAGTTCAGCTCAGCAAGTTCGACAGCGCGGGCGTGCTCGTACCGATCCAGCAGAGCGGCGAGGTGATCGAATTCCTCCGACCCGAGGCCGCACTGCTCAAGCTCGGCGTGCGAACCCAGCCGTTCAAGGGCGAGTTGCACATGGGCACGCAGACGGGAACTTCTGTCTTCAAATGGGTTGGCGAGGGGGAGACTGTCCCGAGGACCGCGCCGAAGTACGGGAAGCTCGTGCTCAAGGCGCACAAGGGGATGGTCCTCACCGACGTCAGCAACGACCTGCTGCGCACGCCGGGGGTCGGTGACGCGAGCGTCGGTGAGGACATCCGCGCCACCGTGGCCGATGGCCTCGACGACGCTGGCTTCAACGGTGACGGCACGAGCGCCGCGCCGAAGGGGCTCTTCGTGCAGCTCGACCCCGCGCAGGTCTTCGCGAGCACGGGCACGACCGCCGCGGCATACCTGGCCGACATCGACAGGGCGGTCGAGCTGCCGCTGACCGCGCATGTTCGCATGGGCACTGCGGCGTGGGTCATTCACCCGACCCGGGCGACTGCGCTGATGCAGCTCAAGGACACGGGCATCTTCATCTTCCGTCAGGAGATGCTCGACAAAGGCACGATCCGGGGCTTCCCCTTCGTGATGACGACGCGCGTCCCCGTGACGAAGGTCGTCTTCTCGGCGGACTGGCGGCAATTCATTTACGGGATCGACGAGAATCTGATCCTCTCCGAGCACGACACCCGCGCCGAGCACGACGAGACGACCATCCGCGCGATCGTGAAGGGCGACTTCAAGCTGCGCCAGCCGAAGGCGTTCAGCGCGATCACCTACTAAGCCGACGGGGTGACAGCGGGGCAGCTCGCACAGTGCATGCGGAAGACCTGCCCGCGCTCAAAGCTGGCCGTCCTGGGGGGAACCACGACAACGCGGTTCTACGCATGCTGTCGGCCAGTGCGCCGTCGCTCGTCGCGGGTTTCTGGGAGGGGTTCGCCCGCGACCTGGACTTCGAGCGGCTCGGGGTCGAGTGGGTGCCTGAGACCGCGCAGCCCCTCAAGCGCGGCAAGCTCCGCCTGATGCGCGGTCACGTCTGGCATCGAGTCCCGGAGACGGGCACATGCACGGGCCCCGACGCGCCGTAGACGACTAGGCCCGCTTGCTCGTGGCTCGTGGAGCCCGGCATTTAATCGCTCGCTCTAGCGGGGGGCTGCCTGGAGACACTCCCCCCGGTTCCCGTTTCCGAAGCGCGGGCACTGGGGACCTTGCTCGGCGGTCCCCCACGCTCGAAAAATCCTCAGAAAATTCGTGGGGCTTCGTTACGTGCGGCGCCCCCCGAATTCTTGCCGAAACACGCCCGGTAAACGGACGGCCGCTCTTGGGGGGGAAGTGTGACGAGTTGCTAGGCAGTCCACCCCGCCGTGCTTCAAGGGGCCGCCCTGCCATTATGCGCCGCCCGGCGCCTGCCCCTCCCCGTTCGGTGGCCCCTGAGTTCTTGGAGCCTTCCAAGTGCTCGCAGTGCCGCCACCCCTCACGTCCGGGATGGCCTCGGTTGCCTTGGCACACCCGTTGCGGTACTCCAGGAGTCTTTACGGCCCCACCCCAGCCCCGCCCGCGTCAGTGTGCCACGGCACCGCTACAGCCCCAGTCACTGTGCCGAAGGATCCAGCGTCATGCGTGCACTGTGGCGAACTCTGGGATTGCTGGTTTTCGCGACGAGTACCCCGGGAAGTGAACTGTGCGCCGCGTTCGCTTGGAGCACCGACGTTCCGCACACATGTCAATGGGCCTAGGCTAGACGAGCCCCCTAAATGTCAGGTATTTGCCACCTGCCACTCACTACCCAGGGGTTCACCACATGCTGAAGTCGGGGCTCGTTGCTCTTTGCGTCACGTTTACGGCCGTGCTCGTCAGCTTGACGGTGGCGCCGCAGGCACACGCGGCCGGACTCTTCGCGAAGACCCAAGTCATAGTTGACGAAGAAATTGCGCTCTCAAACCACGGCTCCCAGATGCGGGGCTTCAAGCTCTCAAGCAAAGCAACGCTTCAAGTCAGCGTCAAAGGCGTTAAGAACACGGACAAGGGCTTTGACGTCTACCTGATGACGGCGGACAACTACGAAAAGTTCAAGGAAGGAAAGGAGTTCAAGCATTTTCCCACGTTCCAGGGCCTGAAAATCACTGGCGCTACGAATACCGCAGACATCCCGGCAGGAGACTATGTGCTTGTCGTTCACAACAAGTACAACCTGCTCAAGGGAATGATCGTGCAGGTGAAGGCGACCATCAATCCCTAGCTTCACTATTACATGCACCCGCTTGCGCCAACCTGCGGGCGGGTGACTGTCTCAGATGCAATCCGTGCCGACCGCTGAAGCCTTGTCGGGCTCGCGGGGTTCTTGATGTGGTTCAGCCGGTCGGGCAGTTCGGGCGGCAAGGAGCATCGGGGATGCCCGCAGCCACGGGGTTCCAGAAACGGGGGCCGGGCCAACGCTCAAGTCAGCCGTAGTTAAGGCGTCAAAAACTGCCCGCGTCGGCAAGCCCCTGCATGCTCACCTTGACCATGACTTTGCCTGCCACAGTCTTAAGTTTCTTCAAATAGGCCGCTGCGTCGCCCTTACCGGAGTTCCGATGCCGACCCCAGGAGTGAAGACATACGAACATTCTCGTAAATACGAGGCGAGTACGCTCGGCAGGCTGTGGGGGCTGTCTGGAAATCGTTGTGCGTACCCAGACTGTCCATCCAAGCTGATTGCTGATGCCACGCCCTGTGACGACTCGGTCATCATTGGCCACATCGCACACATCTACTCCGTGAACTCCGGCGGGCCTCGGCCTTATCCATTTGAGGATGCCAGCAAAGCAGTAATCAACGGGTACGACAACCTGTTGCTCTTGTGTCGGCACCATCATGCGCTGGTGGACTGTCAAGAGTCGTCCTTTCCAGTGGAGATGCTCAAGCAATGGAAGCAGAACCACTCCTGCCAAGCCCTATCCACACGCACATCGATACTGCCGAAACGATTTCATGAGTTCGCCTCCATGGGGGCTCGCTTCACGCTTCAGACTTTGGACGGAACGATTACATCCATTGGCGCACCTGTTGTTCGAATCGTGCGCGAAAAGAATGGAGAGAACGAGCGTGACGTTCAGTATGTGGACCGGCAAGTGTGGATCCGCCTCGACAATGGGCGTGAGTTTGAACTGAAAATCCAAAACGTCGATCCCCCTGGCCGCGAAGGGATGCGCGTAACCTTGTTGCGGATAATGGACGAGGCAGGCAACGCTCTTCCTCACTCCATCTACAACCACGCCTCTCCGGGCTGGACGCAGCTCAATTATATCTGGGGAAGTATCCAGTGGAGTATCAGCGCGCCAGAAGGAATGCTTGGTGCTCTACTCCTCTTTGCCGTCGTATTTGCCATTGTATTCCTTCCGCCCATGATCGGACTCCGACAGCATGACGATGCAATGCTGATCTGCCTGGGCTTCATGGCTACTTCGCTCATTGGTGCTGGAATAAGGCACTGGCGGCTGTGGCAGCACGCCACAAGGGCGATGCAGGAGACACAGTTCGTCTGAGCAAGCGATCGCGGCATCTGACCACCTTGTGATGCGGCAGGCCCTGTTGGCGGTTGTTGCAGTCGCGAATGTGGCGCTCCGCTCAAAGGCTGCGTCCTCGCATGCTGATATGCTCCCGAGTCGAAGAACCGAAGCACCCACCTTTGCTGCGGGGATGTTGCCATGCGTTTCCGGAGATGCGGCGCCCTCTTGCTTCTGCTCGTTTTCTCCGCCTGCGCTTCCTCGACGCCCCCTCCCAATGAGCGGGGAACGTGGAACCCGAGGCTCGCCAACCTCCAGCGAGCAGCAGAGTTGCCGTGGACTGACGGGGGACGATGCGTCGTCCGTGAGGCTTCCCAGCCTTGGCCCGCGCTGGTGGAGAAGTGCTATCGGACCCTCGACCGTGACCGGATCGAGTTCCACGACACCACGGGGAGATGCTCGATTGCTTCAGCGGATGCCGCGACCGTGGGACTTGGGTTCTGCGTGCTGGCAGCTCCTGAGATTGCTGTAGGGGCCGTGATCGTGCTTGGCGTGGTGGTGGTCGGCGTCGCCATCAAAGAGGCACTGAATGCCTATGAGTTCCGCCATGCCTACCCCGAGGAAGCTGGGACCTCACGAGGAACGGAGGTGTCCTCCCGGGAAGCCGAAGCGCAACGCAAGCCCAAATCGAAGCCCGATCCAGCGGGGCAGGACTGGTTCCCTCCAGCGCCGACCGATCCAATGGACCGAGAGCGCCGCCTTGAGTGCAGGCCCGTTCCGGTGCCGCATCGTGGCGGCAATGATCCGCACAACGACTGCGCCGATCTCCTTCCGCAGAACAGCTTCCCCGGCTGGGATGTGCTTGTTAATGGCAAGCAGTTTGACGCACTGGTGCTTGTTACGCGGACTCTGTGGGACGTCAAGACTGATGCGTTCGAGAAACACAACCTGCACTCCCAGCAGTTTTTTGCCAAGGTGAAGCTGCCCGAATTGCAACGCGAGAGAAGGCTCGCAGAAGCATGTGGATATAAGTTTGTCGTTGGCGTCCGAAGCGCTGCACACAAGGCTGCTCTTGAGAAATTGGATAACACTCTCGCGGTTGTTGTCATGGACTGGTGCTAACATGGCGGTCTTTCCTGATGAACTCGGCATCATTGTCTATGCGCCTGCACTCGTGGGTGACGACAGGCGACCTCTCGCTATCGTTCATGGAATGGAAGGCGCGCTTCCTGGTCTACGGCTGGACTGGACGTATTCCGAGAAGGAAGAGTTTGTTGCGTTACCTCACCGCGACGAATGGATCGTTTCAGATAGGACGGACAACGGGTTTCCGTTCATTTGCAACGATGACAGAAGCCGCCCAGTGACGATTACCGGCTGGGAGAACCCGAACGGGCTTGCGGCAGGGAGCCCACCGCACTTGGAGGTTCACGGATCGCTGCACCTGGACGCAGCCGGTATCCCGGCGGGAGCGAATGTGCTGGCAGCCATAGGGGAAGGCGCTCGCGCTTTCTGGGGACGCGCTACGCCGTCCAACGCGGCCGTCGAGATTTCGCAGCAGACGATCGATCCGGTGCGTAAGCCGGGTGTCCCACCACGCGGCCTCCCAGCGCTTAGGTTTCCGGACTACATCCGCTCGCCTGAGGTTCCGCATTACCTCGGGTGGTTGAACTACTGGTCGGCTGCCGCCGCGCAGGCCATCGGCTTTCCGGACCCGACCCGCGACGCCGAACTGCTTTCACGGGCGTGGCGCACGGCCTCGGGCGGCTGGGTCGTGCAGCTCACCGACGCGCCGCTCGACCTGGACAACCCCGCCCACCTGGACGCGCTGAAGCGGGCCTATGAGCGGTTCTCGGAGATCGGCGGCCGTGCGGCGCCTTGACCCGATTCAGGAACCCGGGGCGCCCCTCCGGCTGTAGGAAAGAGACCCACTGCGCGCGGGCGCGCGATGGTAGCCTTCCCCCTTGGGAGGTCATGCACCATTGCTCCAACCGTTCAGATTGGCTCTAGCGTTCGCGCTCGTCTCGGGAGTTGCTGCGGGGGCTGAGCCGGCACCGGGGGCGCGCGTCAGGCGGGAACGTCCCGTCACCGTCGCCAGCACGCCCGCCGAACCACTGCCCGTCGTCCATGTCGCGGGGGGCGCCCGGACGCTGTTCCTGTTCTCTGCGCCGATCCAGCGGAAGACCCTCACCTTCGACGAGTCGCGGATCCGTGTCCTGGATGCGGGCGAGCGCTCAATCATCGTTCAGCCTGTAGCCAATCTCACCGAAGGCGAGCGTCAGGAGATCGGGGTCTTCTTCGCTGACGGCCGAGCGCCCACCCGGGCCGCCTTCGTGCTCATGACAGACCCGAGCGACGTTGACGCACTGATTGACGTGCAGCGCCCGGAGCCTCCGAACACGGCTTGTAAGACGGACGCTCAATTGCCGGTGCCGAAGCCGGAAGACTTCGTGTTGCTTGGCTTAGTGGATGGGAAAGGCGTCACAACCTCCAAAATCCAAGACAAGCGGGATGATGCTCAGGGCTTCAGGACACAAGGGGCCGTATCTTTTCGGGGCAAGGGGTGGGTTCTGGTGGACGTGACGATCTGGAACACCTCCGACCAACAAGCCTGGACACCACGAGAGGCAACATTTACGGGCCGTGTCGGCATGCCTCTGCGGGCGCGGCTCGTGACAGCAAAGAAGGGCCCGATCCTGCCGGGGGAGGAGCGGCGCGTTATCGCGGTCGCGGAAATTCAGGATTCGGACGCAAGCTTTGTCTTCGCATTGGAGGTGCGCGGGGACGACGGACGGCGTCTCTTGATTCCTGAAGTGCGCTTCCCGAAGCCCGCTACGGGAGGCGCCCAATGACGGCGACGCCGATTGAGACGCCGCCCGGCACGCTCATTGACGGATGGCAGGTTTCCGAAGAACTCGGCAACGGTGGCTTTGCCCGCGTCTTCCTCGGAGAGAAGAACGGTAATCGCGGTGCGATCAAGGTGGCGCGTCACCGGGAAGTGAGCGGCGATTTCAAGCAGACCCATGCCCGGACCTTGCGCGAGCTGACGGCGCTTCTCATTCTGGAGCACCCGAACATCGTCCGCCCGCAGGGGTATGGCTACACGGCGACCGGCAACGTGTACCTTGCGCTTGACTACGTGGACGGCTGGACGCTTGCGGAGTGGGCAGAGCGAAAACACCCCACGATTCGCGAGATTCTGAGCGTCTTTGAGAAGATCGCGGCCGCACTGTCTTACATGCACAGTCGGGGCGTGCTGCATCGGGATTTGAAGCTGCTCAATGTCCTGATCCGCAAGAGTGACGGCGAGCCTGTCATCATCGATTTTAGCTGTGCGACCTACTCGTTGGCCGAAGACCTGACTGAGGGCGGTTTGCCTCCGGGAACCGAACGCTACCGCGCGCCAGAACAGTTCCAATTCCTGCGCGAGCACAAGGACGAGCACCGGGCTCGCTATGCCTTCCAGGTGGCCGACGAGATTTTCGCCGTCGGCGTCATGCTGCATGAGCTGCTGACCGATCCGCGACCGACAGAGTTCCGCCCGCGCTTCGCCCTGAACAGCCAACAATTCGAGCCGCCGCCGCCCCGACTCGCGAACGCCCGTGTTCCCGAGGTACTGAGCGATCTCGTCGAGAGCCTCCTGGAGCGGGACCCCTCACGGCGCCCGGTCGACACGGAAGCACTCCGTCGCGAGTTTGCGGATCTCCGGGCCGACCCAATCGTCGACTACGACGTGCCGGCGCATCCACCATCCGCACAACATCAGCCCGAGCCCGCCGCGCGGGGGGCACTTGGAGCGCCGCTCCCTCTCAACCCCGCCCCCCTCAAGATGCACGTCGCCCTGATGAAGCGTCCGCACCGGCCGGCAAGGTGGCTCGCGGGCGTTGCGGGTGTCGTCGCGCTCGTCGTGGCTGCGGCCTTCTGGGGCTCTTCAGTGGAGAGCCCCGCCCCACCTCCTG
>NZ_RAWE01000098.1 GCF_003611695.1 Corallococcus carmarthensis
GTCCTGCTGGGGACGCACCGTCATCACGCCCCCGCCGGGCTACAACCCGGGACCTGTCCGACTGTCCGACAGGCTGCGTCCGCGCCGGTGTCACACCTGTCGCATGTGTTCACCAGCCGCCTCCGCCCCCGGGAACCCACACGCGGACGGCCGGCTTCTGTCACACGCCCCCGACCCCCGCTACAGTGCGGTTGACGCAGGGCGTCGTATGTCTTCGGTGACGAGACGAGGTCCATCAATGAGACAGCTTCAGGTCCGAGGACTGTTTGACGGGTATGCCATCCAGCAGGGCACCTGGGACGAGCTGCTGGGCACGGGCGACGCGCCACGGGAGGACGTGCTGCGGTTGTTGGAGCGGCTGGGCGCGCGCTCCCCGGCGGAGTTCTCCCGGATGCAGTCGCTGGCGGAGCGGGCGCTGATGAACCAGGGCGTGACGTTCTCCGTGTACGCGGATCAACGCGGCACGGAGCGCATCTTCCCCTTCTGCCTCATCCCCCGGCTGGTGTCGGCGGCGGACTGGGCGCACGTGGAGCGCGGGCTGGAGCAGCGCGTGCGCGCGCTGGGTCTGTTCCTGGATGACGTCTACGGCGAGCAGCGCATCTTCGAAGGGCGCCCGGAGCTGCGGGACATGGTGCTGGGCACGTCCCAGTACCTGCCGAAGATCAAGGGCGTGCGGCCCGCGGGCGGCGTGCGCATCCACATCGCGGGCATCGACCTCATCCGCGACGGGCAGGGCACCTTCCGGGTGCTGGAGGACAACCTGCGCACGCCGTCGGGCGTGTCGTACGTGCTGGAGGGGCGGGTGCTCTCCAAGCGCGTGCTGCCGGAGGTGCTGGAGCGCACGCGGGTGCGGCGCGTGGACCACTACCCGGCGAAGCTCGCGGAGACGCTGCGCGCGTCGTCGCCGGAGGACCCGGAGCGCTCCACCGCGGTGGTGCTGACGCCGGGCCCGTACAACTCCGCCTACTTCGAGCACAGCTTCCTCGCGCGCACCATGGGCGTGGAGCTGGTGCACGGCGCGGACCTCTTCGTGGACGACGACCGCGTGTGGCTGCGCACCACGCGCGGGCCCAAGCGCGTGCACGTCATCTACCGCCGCCTCGACGACGCCTTCATCGACCCGGAGGCCTTCCGCCCGGACAGCATGCTGGGCGTGCCGGGCCTGATGCGCGCGTGGGCCGCGGGCAACGTGGCGCTGGCCAACGCGCCGGGCAACGGCGTGGCGGACGACAAGGCGGTGTACGCGTTCGTTCCCGAAATCATCCGCTACTACCTGGGCGAATCCGCGCTGCTCGCGCAGGTGCCCACGTACGTGTGCGCGCGGGAGGACGACCGGCGCTACGTGCTGGAGCACCTGGAGGAGCTGGTGGTGAAGGCGGTGGATGAAGCCGGCGGCTACGGCATGTTGATGGGGCCGCAGTCCACCAAGGAGGAGCGCGAGGACTTCCGCCAGCGCATCCTCGCCACGCCGCGCCGCTACATCGCGCAGCCGCGCGTGGAGCTGTCCACGTGCCCCACCTGGGACGGGGCCAGCGGCACGGTGGTGGCCCGCCGCGTGGACCTGCGGCCGTACATCCTCACCTCGCCGCAGGGACCGTGGGTGCTGCCCGGTGGGCTGTCCCGCGTGGCGCTGCGCGCGGGCTCCTACGTGGTGAACTCCAGCCAGGGTGGCGGCTCCAAGGACACCTGGGTCCAGAAGGAGGACGCATGATTGCCCGCATCGCGGAGCACTGCTTCTGGTTGGGGCGCTACCTGGAGCGGCTGGAGAGCGTCGCGCGGGTGTTGCAGATGACGGATCAGCTGGCGCTGGACGCGGACCTGCCGGCGGACCAGTGCTGGGTGCCGGCGCTGGCCATCTTCGGGGAGCGGGAGACGTTCGCGCGGAAGCACGGCGAGAAGGCGGAGTCCGACAGCGAGGCCGTGCAGAACTTCCTCACCTGGGAGGACGACAACTTCTCCAGCCTGGTGGCCACGGTGGTGATGGCGCGGGACAACGCGCGCACCATCCGCGAGGTGGTCAGCCGCGAGTGCTGGGAGGTGACGAACGAGCTGTACCACTTCCTCACCGGCGAGGCGGGCCGGGCGGAGTACGCCGCGTCGCGCTTCGGCTTCTACCAGCACATCCGGCGCATGGTGCAGCTGTGCCTGGGCTTCCTGGACAGCACCATGCTGCACGACACGCCGCAGGAGTTCATCTGGCTGGGCGTGATGCTGGAGCGCGCGGGCCAGACGTCGCGCCTCTTGGACGTGCACCACATCATCTTCAGCCAGATGAAGCACACGCACCGGGTGGTGGAGACAGCGCTGTGGCTGTCGCTGTTGCGCGCGTGCTCCGGCTTCGAGCCCTTCATGAAGAGCCATCAGGGCCGGGTGACGGGGGAGGCGGTGGCGGCGTTCCTGTTGTTCGAGCCGCGCTTCCCGCGCTCGGTGCGCCACTGCCTGGAGTCCGCGTGGCGCTACCTGGGGCACCTGTGCCCGGTGGTGGGCCGGGGGCAGCCAGGGGAGGAGTGCCTGGCCCGGCTGGTGCCGCTGGTGGAGCAGCTCAAGCCCCAGACGCTGGGCGAAGAGGGCACGTCGGTGCACGACCTGCTCACGCGCATGGTGGAGGGCACGGACGCGTTGTGCACGGAGATCTCTCGCGCTTTTTTCGGCAAGGCCCCCGTGCAGGTGGGCACCCAGGAGATGGCCGGGTAGAGTCCGCCGCCATGTTGAACCTGCTCGCGCTGTCCTTCGAGGGAGAGCTCGCCCCTGGCTTGGATTTGCGCTGCCTCGCCCCCGGAGCCAAGCCGCCGGACGGCTGGGGCGTGGGCTACTACCCGGGCGGCGAGTTCGCGGCCACGGTGCTCAAGGAAGCCGCGCCCCAGCTCCACAGCCGCCGCAGTGAGCTGGTGCGCACGTGGGATCCGCTGGAGTCGTCGCTGCTCTTGCTCCACCTGCGCACGGCGACGTGGGGCCCGCTCACGGAGGCCAACACGCAGCCCTTCGCCCGCAGCGCCTGGGGCCGGGACTGGCTGCTCGCGCACAGCGGCAGCCTGGAGCAGCGGCTGACCATCAAGCCGGGGGCGCGCTTCGAACCGGTGGGCTCCACGGACTCGGAGACGCTGTTCTGCCGCTTCCTGGACTGGATGCAGGAGCAGGGCTGGCGGAGCCTGGGGGACGTGGACGCGCCCCGGCTGCGCGCGTGGCTGGACGAGATGAACGGGCTGGGCCCGCTGACGCTGGTGGTGTCGGACGGGCGGGACCTGTGCGTGTACGCGGACCGCACGGGCGCGACGCAGGCGTGGGTGTGGCAGGTGTCGCCGCCCTACGAGCGGCTGGTGCTGGGCGACGACGACGTGGAGCTGGACCTCACGCGCCGGGGCGCCAAGAGCCGCAAGGGCGTCATCGTCGCCACGCATCCGCTGGAGTCGCGCACGGACGTGCCGGCGAACTGGATGCAGCTGGCGCCGGGGGCGCTGGTGCTGGTGCGCCAGGGGGCCATCCGCGTGGAGGTGCTGCCGCCGGAGACGCAGGGGACGGTGGCGCCCTCGATCGCGGCGGAGTTCGAGGCGCGAAGCCGGCTGCGGCGTCCGCCGGAGATGCCGGTGCGGGTGATGGACGTGCTGCACCGCACGGTCTACCGCTACGAGAGGCCGGTGGAGCGCAGCTCGCACCTGCTCCGGCTGACGCCCCGGCATGACCGGCTCCAGACGCTGCTGTCGCACGACGTGACGCTGTCGGTGGGCGTGACGCGGTCGGAGTACGAGGACGTCTTCGGCAACCGGGTGCGCCGGGCGGTGGTGGACACGCCCTACACGGAGCTGGTGATGGAGGCCCGCTCGCGCGTGGAGCTGCGGGACACGGACCCTTTGGGGTACCGGCCCCTGCACGTGCGCTCGGTGCTGCCGCTGGTGTGGATGCCTTGGCAGGCGAACATGCTCCAGCCGTACCTCTTGCCGCCGGAATTGCCAGACACCCAGTTGGAGGAGTTGCTGGAGTACGCGATGAGCTTCGCGCGCCGCAACGACTTCGACCTCTTGGACACGCTGCTGGACATCAACTACTCCATCTTCAAGGAGTACCAGTACGCGCAGGGCACGACGACGCTGAACACCACGGCGTTCTCTGTCTATTCGGCGCGCAGGGGCGTCTGTCAGGACTTCGCGAACGTGTTCATCTGCCTGTCGCGCCTCCTGGGCGTGCCGGCGCGCTACGTGTGCGGCTACCTCTACACGGGGCCCAAGCACGCGAACGCGGTGATGGCGGAGGCCTCCCACGCGTGGGTGCAGGTCTATCTGCCGGAGGTCGGCTGGAAGGGCTTCGACCCCACGAACGGCATCCTCACGCAGACGGACCACGTGCGCGTGGCGGTGGGTCGCCAGTACTCCGACGCCACGCCCACCACGGGCACCATCTACCTGGGCGGTGGGGGAGAGAAGCTGGAAGTGCTGGTCCGCTGCGAGCCGGTGTCGCCCGAGGGGCAGTGAGCCGGCTGTCGCACCGTCCGTCTCAATCCAAGACTCATTTCGCGACGTGTCATGGCGGTTCATGAAACAGACCCCGCAAATCCTCCGGGTCTGATCTCCCGCTGCGTGAAAGCGGG
Organism: Corallococcus carmarthensis; assembly: GCF_003611695.1. Lineage (GTDB taxonomy): Bacteria > Myxococcota > Myxococcia > Myxococcales > Myxococcaceae > Corallococcus > Corallococcus carmarthensis. Next base: position 4,583 of record NZ_RAWE01000098.1, read on the forward strand.
CCTTCCCCGGTTCTCGTGTTGAGACATCTCGATTCCTAGACTGCTTTTCCCCCTCAGCTGGAGAAAGGCAGACATGGATTCCGATTCAAGCCATCCCGAGCGTCATGTGCGGGTGGCGTCGCCGGAGGCCGTCCCGTTCCTGCTCGTGCCGGAGTCGCTTCTCCCGGAGGTCGAGCACCCCTGCCGCATTCCGGTGAAGGACGTGGAGGAGGCGGAGTTCCTGGCCGCCGTGCTCCAGGAGCACTGTGGTCTCTACCTGGGCGCGCGGGCCTCGGAGTTCCCCGCGCTGGCGGAGTGGGCGGACGCCACGCCGGTGGGCGTGCGCGTGGGCGGCCCGTGGAAGAAGGATCCGCCGGAGAACGTCTCCGAGCTCCTGGCCCGGATTCCCGTCCGCAACCCCGTCTCACAAGGCCGGCAGTCGTTCAGCGAGGCGGAGCAGGGCCGGCCGCTGGAGCGCGTCGACCCGGTGCTCGTCCACAAGCGCGACCCGGCGAACGTGCTGCTCGCGAACGCCTGCCGCGTGGGCGCGCTCCAGCAGTTCAACGCATTCACCGAGTCCCCGGAGTTCGTCTTCGACCATCCCTCCGAACACGTGCAAGGCATGCTCCTCACGGAGCTGGCGCGGCAGGCGAGCATCGCGACCATCCACGGCGTGGGCCTGCCGCTGGACTGGTCGCTCATCATGACGCGCCTGTCGCTGGAGTTCCGGCGCTTCGTGCGCAACGACGTGCCGGTGGTGATCCGCACCTTCGTCAGCTTCCGGCTCCCCGAGTGGGCGGAGCCGGTGCGCAGCGATGGACGCCGCCGACGCATGTGGATCGCCGTGCAGGGCTGGCAGGAGGACGTCTGCTGCTACTCGGGCCTCATTGGCGCCGTGAGCGCGAAGGCGGCGTCATGAAGGGCCTGCACCGGTGGATGCCCACGCTGTTGCTGGTGACGGGCGTGGGGCTGCTGATTCCGTTGGGCATCCGGCAGGTCCTGCGCACGCCCGAGGACGGCCGCCCCATCGCGGCCCTGATGCTGGGGCTCTACGTGACGTGGATGCTGGTGGAGAGCCGCGTGACGCTGCGTGAGACGCGCAAGCCCACGGCGGAGCGGGACAGCGCCACGCTGGAGCTGTACGCGATAGGGCGCCTGGCCACCATCCTCCTGGCGGTCGCGTTCCCCACGCTGGACATGGGCCCCGTGCCGCGCGCGGTGGGCCTGTTCTGTTTCATCGCGGGAGTCTCGCTGCGCCTCACGGCCATCCGCACGTTGGGGAAGGCCTATTCGCACCGGGTGCGGCTGCCGGACGCGAGCCTGCTCGTCACGGAGGGCGTGTACCGGAGGCTCCGGCACCCGGCGTACACCGGCATGTTGCTGGCGCACGTGGGCTACCTGCTCGTGTTCCCCGCGGTCGTGGGCATCGCGGTGTTCGCGCTGCTGTTCGTCCCCGCGGTGCTCCTGCGCATCCGGCACGAGGAGCGGCTGTTGCTGGGCTCCTTCCCGGGCTACGCCGAGTACGCGGCGAGCCGCAAGCGGCTGGTCCCATGGGTCTGGTAGGCGGCTTCGGCGTCGTGCTCACGGGCGCGACCGGCATGGTGGGGCAGGCGTTCCTGCGCCAGCGCGGAGCGCATCCCGTGCACGCGCTGGTGCGCTCGCCCGAGGGCCGCGATTGGGGAGACGGCGTGCACGTCGTGCGGGGAGACCTGCACGGCATCTCCGAGGCGTTGTTCCCCCGGTACCCCTACGTCGTCCTGCACCTCGCCATGAAGCAGCGGGACACCGACGGCACGGGCTTCGAGCGGACCAACGTGGACGGCACACGGCGGCTCCTGTCGCGGCTCACGGGGGATTGCCGGGGCGTCATCCTCGGCAGCTCCATGTCCGTGTATGGACCCGGGCCGCACCGGGGCGTGAAGGAGGACCATCCGCTCAAACCCATCACCGCCCTGGCCCGCTCCCGCGTGGCGGCCGAGGACCTCATCACGGAGCACGCGGTCCGGACCGGTCTCCACGCGGCGTTGCTCCGGCCGCGCTTCCTCCTGGGGCGAGGGGACCGGTTCGTCCTGCCCGCGATGGTGAAGCTCCTGAAGCGGGGCGTGCAGGTGGGGGACGACGGGGTGGGGTGCTCGGTCATCGACGTGGATGACCTGGGCCGCATCCTCTGGAGGCTCGCGCGGCGGATGGTGGAAACACCGCGTCCTGAGCAGCAGGCCTTCAACGCCGCCTATTCACGCCCGCTGATGCGTGGGGAGTTCCTGGGCACGGTGGCGCAGGGGCTGGGCCTGCCTCGGCCCACGGTGAAGGTCCGCGCCCCCGGATGGCTCCTGCGGGTCATGCGGGAGACTCCCAGCCGGCGTGCCCGGGCGATGGCGGAGCGTCTGGAGTTGCTGACGCATTCACAGTGTCTGGATGTCTCGCGGCTCGCGGCGGTGCTCGGGCCGGAGGACCTGCTGGCGCGGTCCCCGGTGGATGCCCTGCGAAGCGCGCTCAATGACTTTCGTTCCTGAAGGAATCCCCCTGTCATGCCTTCCCTTCCGCTCGTCTCCATGACCGAGGCCGGTGACCCGCAGCAGGTCGGCCAGAAGTTCGCGCGCCAGCAGCACCTGGCGAAGCACGGCTTCCCGGTCCCCGAGTTCTTCTGCCTCACCACCACGATGTTCCAGGAGGTAGCGCGTCCCCTTCAGCCCGCAATCGACCGGCTCACCACGGCGGTGGACCCGACGTCCCATCAGGACATCCGCCGCGTGGCGGAAGCGATTGAGCAGCTCTTCCTCCAGGTGCCCCTGGGCGCCGAACGCGAAGCCTCCATCCTGGATGCCTTTGACCGGACCTTCGGGACGGGTGGCATGGTGGCCGTGCGGGCCTCCGTCGTAGGCCGGGCGCTGGAGGAGAGCGAGGACTCGGAGACGGATCCGTTCGCGGGCGTGAGCTCCACGTTCCTCTACGTGCGGAGGGACACGTTGCTGGACCGCATCCGCCGCTGCTGGGCGTCCGGTTACACCCCGGAGGGGCTCATCTACCGGCTGGCGCAGGGGCGCGACGTCCGGGGGCTGATGGTGGCGGTGGGAGTGCAGCGGATGATTCCCGGCCGCCGCTCGTTCGTGGCCTTCACGTGCGACCCGAAGACCACCGAGCGGCGCACACTGGTCGTCGCGGGGCACGGCATCGGGGAAGGCGTGGTGCAGGAGAAGGTGGGGGTGGACCACTACTTCATCCATCCGCAGACAGGCCGCATCGACCGGCAACTGGGCCACAAGGCGGAGATGCTCTGCGAGAACCCCGAGCCAGGAGGCGAGCTCCTCAGCCGGCCCGTGCCGGAGCCTCTGCGGGACGCGCCATGCCTGACGGATGAAGAGCTGAAGCGGCTGGCCACGCTGGCGAAGGACATCGAGCGCACCTTCGGCGTCCCCCAGGACATCGAAGGCACGTTCACGGAGGACGGCACGCTCCACGTGCTGCAATCGCGGCCCATCGCCTTCGACTTCCGGAAGATCCGCGTCTGGGGTTGCGGCAACGTCTCGGAGAGCTTCCCGGGCGTCACCACGCCGCTGACGTACTCGCTGGCGAGCTACTTCTACGAGGTCATCTTCTACGACCTGCTGCGCCGAATGAAGGGCGCGGACGCGAGGGGCCTGCACGACCAGACGCCCGCCTTACAGAACATGCTGGGTTTCATCGACGGGCGCGTCTACCACTCGCTGTCGAACCTGATGTACGTCAATGGCATCAATCCCTTCATCGCGGCGACCTCCATGCGGGACCTGGAGGACGTGCTCCAATTGGATGCGTCACTGGTCATCCGGCTGCCGGGCCACCGTGAGAGCTTCCCCAACACCGCGAGCTACGCCTACGCGCTGGGGCGCTCCACGATGGGGGCCCTGACCGTCACCGCGACGTTCAAGCGGGACTTCGAAGCGTTCGCCACCTGGTGGAAGCAGACGCTCGCGGGGCTCCGGGCCCTGTCCGTGGAGAAGGAGGATCCCCTGGTCCTCATCCACCACTTCCGGCGCGTCTGGACCGAGGTGGGGAACTGGTGGGGGCTGACGCTCGTCAATCACTGGTACATCAACACGTGCTTCGGATTGGCGCGCAGGCTCCTGCTCAAGTGGACCGGCGAGGACCCCAGCGCGCTGCTGGTGGGCCTGCTCTGTGGGGCGAAGCCAGATGCGGGCACCCACGCGCTGCTCTCCGCGGTGGCGCTCGCGGAGATGGTGCGTGCGGACCCGGCACTGGCGAAGCGCTTCGACGAAGGGGATGCGGAAGCTCTCTGGCGAAGCATCGACGCGGGGGACGTGCCGCCCGCGCTCGCCCGAGCCTTCCGCGAGCACCTGAGCGAGTTCGGCGACCGGGGCGTCCAGGAGCTGAACGTGGAGCGCCCGAACCTGCGGGACACGCCGTGGGACCTGGTTCGAGTCGTCCAGTCCTACGCGCGCACGTCCGTCACGCGTGAGGAATTGAGGACGTCCGACAAGGCCCGGCGCACGGAGGCGGAGGCGGAGCTGGCCACGCTCCTCCAGGGGCATCCCTTGAGGAAGCTCGCCATCCAGCAACTCCTGGAGCGGCTGCGGACGGTGATTGGCCTGCGGGAGGACAGCCGGTTCTGGCGAGGCCAGCTCTTCGGGTTCAGCAAGAAGGTGTTCGCGGCGCTCGGTCAGCGGATGGCGGAGCGGGGCGTGCTGGATGCGCCGCTGGACGTGCATTACCTCACGATGCGCGAGGTGCTGGACCACTTCGAGGGCCGGAGCGTCACGAGGAACCTGGGCGAGCTCGCGAGACTGCGGCGGCGGGAGCAGCAGGACAACCAGGACCGCCAGCCGCCGCGAGACTTCACCACGGTGGGCAGCGTGGCGGACGGCATCCCCAGGGCGGTGGAGGCCGCCAGCGATGACGCCGCGCTGTTCAAAGGCATTGGTTCGAGCGCGGGCATCGTGGAGGGCAACGCGCGCGTCGTGCTGGATCCGGGCGCGGTGGGCACGCTGGGCAAGGACGACATCCTCATCGCGAAGGAGACGGACCCGGGCTGGTTGTTCCTGATGCTGGCCTCGGGAGGCATCGTCGTGGAGCGCGGCAGCATGCTGTCGCACACGGCCATCGCGGGCCGGAAGTTCGGCATCCCCACGGTGGTGGGCGTGGCGCACGCGACCACGCGCATCCCTGACGGTGCGAGGGTCCGCGTGGATGGCTCCACGGGCACGGTCACCCTGGTGGCGGCATGAGCAGGTCAGTGATTGACCGGGCGCGAGCGACCCTGCGCTTCTCCGTGCAGCGCTACCCGCCGCTGTTCTACCTGCTGGTGATTTCGCTCTGGTGCGTGAGCCTGGACGGGATGTTTGGCGTGCTCGACGGGGGCCGGGGGCTGGCGTTCTCCCCGGACCTGCTGCACGTCGCGCTGAGCATCTTCGGCGTGGGCTACTTCATGCGCATCGTGGATGAGCTGCGTGACTACGACTACGACCGGGTCCACAACCCCAACCGGGGCCTGGCGAAAGGAGACGTCAGCTTCGGGGACCTGTACGTGGCGCTGGGACTCAATGCGGCCGTGCTGCTCGGGACGAACCTGGCGGTGTCCTGGGTACGGGCCGTCATCCTGCTCGGCATCATGGCGCACGCAATGGTGCTCTGGTGGCTGGAGAAGCACTGGGTTGCGTACCAGCGCAGCATGTTCCTGATGATAGGTATCGCCATCCAGCTTCACGTGGGCCACGGCCTCTACATCTGGGTGGCGCACGCGGAGCGCACCGGAAGGCCGCTGAATCCCCAAGGGCTCATCGCCATCCTGGGAATGGTCTTCCTGTACCTGCACTGGGAGGTGATGCGGAAGACCGCGTGGCCCGGGACCACGAAGCCGGGGGAGAAGCTCTACTCTGACGAAGTGGGCTCCGCGGCCAGCGCCGTGATTGCCTTCGCGATGATCACCGGAGCGTCGGGGCTCTCCCTGTCCCTCACGAAGCCCTGGCACTCACAGGCCACGGGCTGGCTCTTCCTGCTGCCCCTGGGAATGGCGATCATCAACCTGACGCTGTTCTTCAAGAACCGCAGGCCCCGAGCGCTTTCGGGGAGGCTCGCGGCCCGAAGCTACTTCGCGTTCCTCTTCGCGATGTGCATGAGAGTCTTCACATAGGGTGTGGCTGTTGGTGGGCAGTCATGGTCTGTTGCGCCTCTCGAACCCGTACGAGGAGTGATGATCCATGAAGCGCATCCTGCCGTTGATTCTTGCCGCGTTCGCCCTGGCCTGCTCGGGCCCTGACATCGACGCTCCGGGTGAGGAGGGGACTTCCGTCGAAGGTTCTGGGAGCGACTCCATCGCGACTCAGGAGAACGCCGTCACCTACTCCCTCTGCGGTTCCTATACGGTCAATTGCCCGGCCGGCTACACCCGCGTCGGTCAACTCTGTTCGTCATACTGCTCGACGCTGGGCCACTCGTGTTCGCCCTTGGGCTACAACGAAACCCTTTGTTACAAGCCGGATCCCATCGTCGGGACCATCAGCGCGACGCCCACGAATGTGCGCATCAACCTGGACGTGACGCAGACGGGGACGACGAACATCTGCTTCGACGTCAGCGGCGTCTCCGAGGGAGAAATCTGGCTGAGCTCGAATGGCCAGCCCGAGGTGCTCTTCGCCCGTGGCGACAACTTCTGCCAGGCCGCGCCCTGGATCACCGCGGGCAACACCTTCGCGTTCAACCTCTACGCGGGCAGGGCGCACACCAACCTGCTCGCCACCGCGACCGTGACGGGAGAGGGCTATCACGGCGGCACCAATCCGCCCCCGCAGTGCGGCCCCTGCGCCTCGGGCTACTCGTGCTTCTGCGGCGACCGCGTGTGTCGCCGCGAAGGCACGCTCTGCCCGTAAGGTGAGCCACGAAGCCGGGGGAGGGCACTGTCCCCCGGCTTCGTGCGTCGGGCGCACGGCATGATGCTGCTCACCCCTCCGCCTCGGCGCTCCGCTCCTGCGCGAGGAGGATCAGCTTGGACCGGCTGGGCACGGCCAGCTTGACGAAGACCCGCTTCAGGTGCGTCTTCAACGTGTTCAGCGAGCTGCCCATGTCTTCCGCGATGGTTTGGTTGTCCCAGCCATTCAAGACACGCTCCACCACTTCCAGCTCGCGAGGCGTGAGCCGCTTGCGCCAATCGGTGGGCAGCTGGACCTTGTGAAACACCTCCTGGAACAACAGCGCCCAGGGCGTTCTCCCGGGATGGGCTGGCAGCGGGAGGAAGGTCACCTTCAAGCTCTTCCCCGGCCGCCGGAACGTCAGGACGTCCTGCCCTGAAAGCATCCGCTGTCCGGAGCGGCTGAGCCGCTCCAGCGCCTCCAGGAGCACCTGGGGCAGACCGAAACGGCCACAGGGCGCATCGGGGAACCAGCGATGGAGCAGCGCCGTGGAGTGGGGGGTGCGCATCAGCTCGGTGTTGGGAGGGCTCAGCACGATGCTCTCAAGCCCTGTATGGCGGAAGAGCTGGTCCAGGAGGTCCCCCTGACGGGCCAGGTCTCCCAGCATGAGGCAGTTGCGAACCGTTCTTGCCAGGATGGGCGTCAGGCGCTGAAGAAAGGCCCGCTCCTGCTCGGAGAAAGCCTTCCGGTTCTCCCGGTACAGGGTGAAGCCGCTGTGCCAGCCAAGCCCCATGTCCAGCGACACGGAGATCACGCGCTCCACCGGCATGTGCATCTCGCGGCAGTGCGCATACATGGCGCTGTTCCACATCTCCTGGCGCGACAGCATCTCGGTGTCTCGCAGCACGATGTTGGGCTGCTGAATCACCGCGGCGCTCACGAAGCACTCGTCTGAAATCTCCGGGTAGCGATCGAAGAAGACCTGGGGCATGTCGTGGACCATGGGCCAGTCGTATTGACCGGGCTCACCTGGCCTGGACACGCAAAGCCCACCAAAGTCCGCGGCCAGCACGCGTGACAACACCCTGTGGGACTCCGAAAAGACTTCCGTCAGGTCCAGGGAGCTGGTCAGCGCTGTCATCACGTCCAAGAGCACCTGCTCTCCCTGCATGGAACCCGGCTGAATCTTCACGCGCATGACCTTCCTCCACGTCTGGATTCAGGCGTCACCCGGAAGGGTGATGCCCGCTCCCAACAGGTTCCCGTACCTTCCGCGCCCGTCCAAGGCGTTGGGAGGAACTCATGCGATTGAAGAGGATGGAGTTGAAGGGAAGTGTCTGGGTTTTGAATGCATTTCAGCTCATGGCTCTCCTGGTGTCGGCAGGATGCGGGGGAACCCTGCCAGGGCCCCTGGAGCATGAATCGCAACCCGAGACCGGATCCATCGGGAGTATCGAGGCGGGACTCGCCACGTGTGACGTCCTCACCTACGACATGAAATCAGCCATCCAATACTCGGCGCCCAACGGGAACATCATTGTCAGCGCGGTCGTGAAGCCGAATAGTACGTGGAATTCGGGCGCGGGCACCGGGCCATGTCCTGCCGTGAGCGATGCCGTGGGTCGATCGTCCTACAGGCTGGATTTCGACTACATCTACTCCGACAACACTGGCTCCTGCACCTATACCTTCTGCAGCCGTGAGCCCACCTGCCAGACCCGCAGCTTCAGCATGACCGCGCCCATCCAGTACTCGCCGCCCCCCTCCCACGTCATCGACAGCGTGACGCCGATTCTGGGGCTCCCATGGAATACGGGCGCTGGCCCAAGCCCGTGCCCCAATCTGTCCGGAGCCATTGGGCAGACGTTCTATGCACTGAATTTCGACAACTACTATGCCGACAATTCCGGCACCTGCGCGTACACCTTCTGCAGCCATCCTCGGATGTTCTGCGAGACCCGGACCTATCGAGGAATGAAGGCGCCCCTTCAATACGAGGCGCCCCCCGGCGCAACCGTCATCAACGTGACGGCGGATCCAGCGGGGCTCTGGAACTCGGGTGTTTCGACCGGGCCGTGCCCTGACATGTACGGGGCCATTGGGAAGACCTCCTACACGTTGAACTTCGACAGCATCTACACAGACAACTCCGGTACCTGCGCGTACACCTTCTGCAGCCAGGGGTGAACTGTCTGGGAGGTGCTTCCTCGCTGGCGCCGTGAACGCCGCGCTAGAAGTCCTCGTCGCGAGGGGACGGGAGCGCGAGTCCCTTCGCCTCAAGGGCTCCGGTTGTCACGCTGGAGTCCAGTTGTTCGACCGGGAATCCCCATGCATTCGCCAGCTCGAAGCCGGTTGCGAGCGGCCGCACGTCGCGGTCCCCCAGGGCCTGACGGAGTTCTGTGCCGCTTGCGACTGAAGCGGCTGCATGGGCTTGGGGCAGGTCCGACAGACCGAAATGCTGGAAGAGCGCATCCGCCAGGCGCTGATGCCAGTCCGCCTCCTGTGGCGTGCCCTCGTCCAGGTGTGTCGCGAGCGCTGCGCAGACCGTGACGAGGTCGTGCGGATGCAGCAGTTCATCGGTGCGAAGGAAGGCGAACGAACGGGGACCGGACTTGGGTTTGCTCGGGAGCATGCGTGAACAATCCTAGAGGTTTCGGGGGATCCCGGACGATGTGCCAGGGAGGTGACTGTCCCCCGGCTTCGTGCCAGATCGGATTCTCCACTGCGCGCGGTAGGGGGCGATCTCATGACCGCAAAGGGAAACGCACCCACTCGACCTTCAGCGCGCCTCCTGCTCGGAACGTTGCTGCTCTCGGCCTGCGCTGAAGGTCCAACGCCCACGACCCCTGTCTCGGTTCGGAAATGGGTAGGGCCTCTGGTGGCCGTGCCTGGTGGCGGGCAGTTCCGCACTATCGTCTACTATGGGCCATGGCAGTGCAGCTCACAGCTCATGGCCTACTGCCGTGAGAAGTGCTCAGGGAGGGGCTACGCTCTCCAGGGATGCATGTGGCTCGCGGACGTGAAGATGGACTTTGCAGGCACCGTCGTTCGAGCTGGGAGCCGGTTCGGCATGACGAACTGCTGCTGTAACTATGCAACGCTCAACCCCGCCCAGAACAAGGCCGCCCGCGACAAATGGGACGACAGTCGCCCGGAGTTCCGGGAGCAGTGGGCAAAGCGTTTTGGGGCATGGCCTTCGGAGAACGGGAACCCCTACGAGGGGCATCACATCCGGGACCTCTGGCATGGCGGCAATCCTACGGACTGGGACAACATCCTGCCGTTTCCCAAGGACATCCATCAGACGCTCTTCAAGCTCTACAACCAGTGCTACGCGAACGCGCCTCCATGGACGAGCGTAGGCACGGACTATCCCTATGGAGAATAGGCACAAGTCGATGAACGAGCTACTCGAGGAGATATCCCGCCTCCACCTGCCCAACCCGCCCGCGACGCCGGAACAGTTGGTGGCGTTCGAGCAGCGCGTGGGCTGGCGCCTGGACCCGGACCTTCGCGCCTTCTACCTGCATTGTGATGGCGCCCGGCTGTTTGCCCACCGGGATCCCACTTTCGGCTTCGTCGATCCCGCCTTCACCTTCCTACCGCTCTCACGGATTGCCCGCGCGCGAGTGGTCATGCGCGATGAGGATACCGATCAGGCCGGTCCGGCGTCCTGGTATGCCATCTGCGAGGTGCGGGACAGCAACTACATTCTCCTCGACGTGAGCCACCAGGATGGCGGTCGCTATCCCATTCGCGATGGTTACAACGAAGCGTTCCCCTCTCCTGAACACTGCTCGCAGATCGCAGACTCTTTTCAGGGGTTCCTTGCGGGTGCGCTTCGGTCCAAAGGGCGTTGGTTCTGGCTTCGGGCCGAAGAGTGACAAGCACGAAGCGGTGTCGGATGCCTAGGAGCGCTTGAGGACGCACTATGGCTGCACGGCAGGACTCAGCCCACTCATTCGCCACACCGTGAACGTGTGCAGCCGCCGGCCCCGGAAGACCCCCGTGAGCTTCACGGGTCCCTCCACGGACCCAAAGCGTTGCACCAGTTCCTCCGGCGGCGCCGCGCCGTTCTCCGAACACCACAGCACGTCCTGCCCGGGCTTCAATTCCAGCTCAGGCCAGACGTCATACTGACTCTTGCGCCGTGACGGACCCACCGTGTCCGTCTCCGCGCCTGTCGCGTACGCCACCTGCGAAGCCAGTTGATACGTGGGCGCGTAGACCGCCGTAGGGCCCGGCGCCATGCCCGGGAACAACTGCTCCGGCGCCCGCAGCCGCTCCAGCACGCCCCAGCCGTGCGTCCTCGCCAGCACCACGTCGCGCTCGAACGTCAGCACCGGGAACAGCAGGTGCGACGTCACCGCGAGCACCACCGCCATCCCGCTCCACGCGGCCGCCCGCTGCCACACGGGCCGCATCCCCGCGACGCCAATGCACGCCGCCACGTACGCCGCCGCGGGCCAGTTGGCCTCGCCCCGTGTCCGCGCCGCCGCGTAGCCGAAGAACACCAGCGGAATCACCGCCGCCATGCGCAGCAGGAACTGCTCCTTCGGTCCGCGCACCGCGTACACCAGCGCCAGCGGGAAGAGCACCGGCCCACCCATGGCGAACTGGCCCGCCACGAATTCACCGAACGTCGCCCACCCGCCGCTTCCGCCCAGGCCGTGGTTCAGCTGGAACTTGAACCCCACCCAGTCATGGCTCGCGTTCCACAGCACCACCGGCAGGAAGCACAGCAACCCCAGCCCCGCCGTGAGCCACGCGCCCGCCGGCAGCCGCCGCGCCCGCAGCGCCGCGACCATGAAGGCCATCCCCAGCAACACGGATGGATATTTCGACAGCAGTGCGAGCCCACACGTCAGCCCCGCCAGCACCCACTTCTCGCGGTACAGCGCCCACAACCCCAGCGCCCAGAACAGCAGCATGGGGGAATCCGGCGTGGCCCAGACGCCAGAGAGGATGCCCACCGGCACCGCGCTCCACAGCGCCAGCGCCCTCCAGGCCGCGTCGCGCGAGCGGTACACGTCCAGCGCGAGCCCCCACACCGCCACGCCCGTCCCCAGCCCGCACACGAGCGCCGTCCCCCGGATGCCCAGCGCGGCGATGAGCCACGCCACCATGGGCGGATGGTCGAAATATCCCCATGCGAGATGCCGGGCCCATTGCCAGTAATAGGTTTCGTCGAAGTAGACGTCCGTTCCCAGCGCCAGCGCGAGCCGCACCCCCACGCCCATCGCCACCAGGACGAGGCACGCCTTCATTCCCGGGCCGGGGCTGGAGTGGGCGGACGCACGCACGCCCCTGGACAAAGCGCACCGGAGGGCCGTTGGCCAGCAGGGAGTGTGGCCATTTCAGCTTGCCCCCGCGAACCCAGGCTCACAATGTGAAGGGCCGCGAAGCCGCTGCGCACCGGGAGTACCCCATGGATGACCATCCCCCCTCTGGCCACACCAACCGTCTGGCCCGGGAGCCGTCGCCGTACCTGCGCCAGCACGCCACGAATCCCGTGGACTGGTACCCCTGGGGGGATGAAGCCCTGGCCCGCGCCCGCGCGGAGAAGAAGCCCATCCTGCTCTCCGTGGGCTACTCCGCGTGCCACTGGTGCCACGTCATGGCCCATGAGTCCTTCGAGGACCCCGCCATCGCGCGCCTGATGAACGAGGGCTTCATCAACATCAAGGTCGACCGCGAGGAGCGCCCCGACCTGGATCAAATCTACCAAGGCGTCGTGCAGCTCATGGGACAGGGTGGTGGCTGGCCCCTCACCGTGTTCCTCACCCCGGACCTGCGCCCCTTCTACGGCGGCACCTACTTCCCCCCTTCGGACCGCTACGGCCGGCCCGGCTTCCCGCGCCTGCTCCACGCGCTGCGCGACGCGTGGGAGCACAAGCCGGACGAAATCGAGGAGCAGGCCCGGCGCTTCCAGGAGGGTCTGGGCGAGCTGTCCACGCACGGCCTGGACGCCGATCCCGCCCACCTGTCCGCGGAGGACATCGTGGCCATGGGCCAGTCCATGTTGAAGCGCATGGACCCGGTGAACGGCGGCTTCGGCAACGCGCCCAAGTTCCCCAACCCCATGAACGTGGCGCTGCTGCTGCGCGCGTGGCGGCGCGGCGCCGGTGAGCCGTTGAAGGCGGCGGTGTTCCGCACGCTGGAGCGCATGGCCCTGGGCGGCATCTACGACCAGCTGGGCGGCGGCTTCCACCGTTACTCCGTGGACGAGCGCTGGCTGGTGCCCCACTTCGAGAAGATGCTCTACGACAACGCCCAGCTCCTGCACCTGTACTCGGAAGCGGAGCAGGTGGAGTCACGGCCGCTCTGGCGCAAGGTCGTGGAGGAGACCGTCGAGTACGTCCGCCGCGAGATGACCGACCCGGCCGGCGGCTTCTACGCCACGCAGGACGCGGACAGCGAGGGCGAGGAGGGGAAGTTCTTCGTCTGGCGTTCGGAAGAGGTCCGCGCGGCCCTGCCCGTGGGCCAGCAGGCGGACACCGTGATGCGCCACTTCGGCATCAAGTCCGGCGGCAACTTCGAACACGGCGCCACGGTGCTGGAGGTCGTCGTCCCCGTGGAGCAGCTGGCGAAGGAGCAGGGCCGCCCGGTGGAGGCGGTGGAGAAGGACCTGGCCGAGGCGCGCCGCGTCCTCTTCCTCCTGCGCGAACAGCGCGTGAAGCCGGGCCGCGACGACAAGATATTGGCGGGCTGGAACGGGCTGATGATCCGCGGGCTCGCGCTGGCCTCGCGCGTGTTCGACCGGCCGGACTGGGCGAAGCTCGCGGCGAACGCGGCGGACTTCGTGCTCGCGAACATGTGGGACGGCAAGCGGCTGTTGCGCTCGCACCAGGACGGCCAGGGCCGCATCGACGGCTTCCTGGAGGACTACGGCGACTTCGCCTCAGGGCTCACCGCGCTCTACCAGGCCACGTACGACGCGAAGTACCTGGACGCGGCGGACGCGCTCGCGCACCGCGCGGTGGAGCTGTTCTGGGACGAGGAGAAGCAGGCGTACCTCTCCGCGCCCCGGGGACAGAAGGACCTGGTGGTGGCGGCCTTCTCCCTCTTCGACAACGCCTTCCCGTCCGGCGCGTCCACGCTGACGGAGGCGCAGGTGACGCTCTCCGCGCTCACCGGCGACGTGTGCCACCTGGACCACCCGGAGCACTACGTGGCCAAGCTGCATGATCAGCTGGTGCGCAACCCGCTGGGCTACGGCCACCTGGCGCTCGCGGCGGACTCGCTGCTGGACGGCGCGTCGGGCGTCACCTTCGCGGGCCCGCGCGAGGCCGTGGCCCCGTTGCTGGCCGCCGCGAACCGCACCTACGCGCCGGTGTTCTCCTTCGGATGGCACGACACCAGCGCCGCTCCGCCCGCGCGCCTCCAGGAGCTCTTCGCGGGACGCGACCCCGTGGAAGGGAAGGGCGCCGCGTACCTCTGCCGCGGCTTCGTCTGCGAGCGGCCCATCACGGAGCCGCCCCTGCTCGCGGAGCGGCTGGTGGCGGCCCCGGGCCACTGACGCGGCCCTCGGCTCGGGGACGCACGCCCACCGGACTACTTCACGTCCGTGACCTGGAGCGAACCGATGAGGGGCGTGATCTCCGCGTTCCCCTCGTAGCCCACGTAGAAGTGCGTGGCGTCCGCGACGGGCTGGTTGAAGGTGGGATCCAACTGGGTCCACTCGCCCACGTAGGCCTCCACCCACTCGTGCCAGTACAGCGCGGGCACGCCGTCGGAGTTCACCATGTAGATGACGCCGTCCACGCGGCGGGCGGGGATGCCGGACGCGCGCAGCATCGCCACCGTGAGCAGCGAGTGCTCCGTGCAGTCGCCCTTCTTCTGGCGCAGCACGTCCGTGGCCCGGTCCGCGCTGGCGCCGTAGTCCTTCTGCAGGTTGCTGTACACCCACGCGGACAGCATCCGCGCCGCCGTGTACGCGTCCTTCTCCTCACGGATGATGCTCTTGGCCTGCGCCTTGATGGCGGGCGCGTCCGCCTCCACCGCGAGCGTGGACTTGAGGTTCTCCCCGCCGTCGGGGTCCGCCACCGGCCGGGCCACGCGGCCCTTGGGCGAAGGCGGCGCGGCCAGCAGCGTCACCTCCACGCGGCCATCCGGCAGCCGCTGGTACTTCTGCCGGTACGTGTCCTGCTGGAACTTCTCCGGCAGGTTCTTCATCACCAGCTTCACCTGGCCGGGCACTTCGCGCGCCTTCGCGGGCAGCGGCTTGGGCAGCACCACGCGCGTGAGGCCAAACACTTCCACCAGGTCCAGCCGCTTCGCCACCGTCTCCGACTCGGCGCGCGCCTGCATCGTCTGGCCGAAGTCCACCCGCACCATCTTGCCGTCCGTCGTCAGGAAGGCCGCCACCGGCACCTTCTCCTTGTCCGACAGCGTGCTCACCCGCGACAGCTTCACCTTCACGCCGCCCAGCATCTGTTCCTCGGGCGCCTCCACCGTCGTGACGGTGCGGTAGCCCTCCAGGTCCGTGCCGTCCAGCGCCACGCCCTCCACCTTCTGCCCGCGCAAGAGCGCCACGCGCGCCTGATCCGCGTCCTCCACCGTCTCCTTCGGCGCGGGCATGGGCTTGAGCACTTCATCCGGCTGGCCCGGGCGCTTGCGCACCACGCGCATGCTGTCGCCCGTCACCGTGCCCACCAGCTCGTTGTCCCCGCCGTCGCCCTTCTGGATGACGGTGAAGGACAAGAGCTTGCCGCCCGGCTTCGCTTCGTAGACGCGCACCTCGCGGTGCACGCGCTCCGACACGCGCGTGCCCACCTGCGCCTTGAAGATGAGCTCGTTGATGCTCTGCGCCTTGTTGCCCGGCAGCACCGTCAGGTCCGTGAAGAACCAGCCCACCTTCTTGTCCATCAGGTACAGGCCGAAGTACTCGCCGCCCTTGGGGCGCGGGGCCTTCAGCGCGTCAGAGAGCTCCTGGGTCTGCGGAGCGCCAGACGTCTTCGCCTGGGCCTTGGCCGCTGCCGCCTTCGCCTGGTCCTTCAGCGCGGCGGGGGCCTGGGCCCAGGCGGGGGAGGGTGCCCCCATCAGCAGGGTGAGCAGGCTCAACAATCCCAGACGGGTGCGTCGCATCGGTCGGTTCGTGGAAAGCATCTGCTCCCTCCTGACGGGGACCCGGGCGGCGTCTTCACGCCCAGGGGTTTGGGACAGCGGGATTACAGGCGCTTGGTCAGGATGATGAGGTCATCGCCCTGCTTGTAGAAGTCCCGCAGGCGCGCCTCTTCCCCGTACTTCATGGACGCGTAGAAGCCGCGCGTGGGGCCGTAGGCCTCCGTGGCGCTCGTCTCCACGCGGATGAGCCGCGCCTTGCGGCGGCGCAGGTCGCCCTCCATGGAGGACACCAGCTGCGCGCCAATGCCCTGGCCGCGGACTTCCGGCGCGGAGGCAATCCAGTACAGGTCGTACGTGTGCTCCGTCATCGGCGTGGGGCCGTAACAGGCGTAGCCCACCAGGCCGCCGCCGTCCTGCCCGCGGTCCGCCACGAGGATGGAATAGTCCCGGTTGCCCGCGGTGAGTGCGGTGTCAACCAGCTCGATGGCGCAGTCCTGCTCCTCCTGCGAGAAGGTTTCGATTCGCCGGATCAGCGCGGCGAGCGGCTCCCGGTCCTTTCTTTCGAGTGTGCGGATTTCCATGGGCTCTTTCGAGAGCGACCTCCACGAGTCGCGAGGCCAGGGTCGCGTAGTCCATGCCGGCGGCCTGCGCCGCCTTCGCGTACCCCGCGCCTGGATGAAGGTCGCAGTTGGGGTTGATGTCGATGACGTACGGCACACCCTCGGGCGACACCCGAAGGTCCACGCGTCCATAGTCCTGGCAATCCAGCGCTGCAAATGCTTCCAGCGCCGTTTGGATGCAACGCGCTTCCTGCACTGCGTCGAGCCGGCAGGGCCCCGTGGGCGAGTCCCGGTACTCCGGTGACTCCGCCTCCCACTTGGCCCGGTACGACACGATGTTCGGCCGGTTTTCGAACGCACGGCCGAAGTGGATCTCCGTGAGCGGCAGCGCCTGGCGCGGGCTGTTGCCGAGCAGCGGCACGTAGACCTCCCGCCCCTCGATGAACTGCTCCACCAGCGCGGGCTGGTGGAAGGTGCGCAGCACGGACTCGCACGCCCGCACGAGCGCCGAGCGCTCCGTCACCACGGAGTCGAAGTCCATGCCCACGCTGGCGTCCTCGCGCGCGGGCTTCACGATGAGGGGCCACGGCAGGTCCACCGCCAGTGCGTCCTCGCGCTTCTTCACCAGGAAGGAGGCGGGGGTGGAGACGCCGTGGGCGCGCAGGATGTCCTTGGCCTTGGGCTTGTGCAGCGCCAGTCCCAGCGACAGGGCGGACGAGCCGGTGTACGGCAGGCCCAGCGCGTCCAGCAGGCAGGGGACGGCCATCTCTCCGCGGCTGTCGGCGGCCAGCGACTCGCAGAGGTTCACCACCAGGTCGGGCTGGAGGAAGCGCAGGGCCTCCACGAAGTCCAGCCTGTCCCCTTCGATGGCGAGCGGCTCGGCGACCACGCCGTCCCGGCTGAGCGCGTGGGCCAGGTTTTCGGCCACCCGGACCACGTCCTCGCGGGCTTCGCGCCCGGGGTCGTCCTCGAGGAGGTCGTGGTCGCGATTGTGCAGCAGGATGATGTGCATTCGGAGTGACCCGAGGGTTAGCACGTCCCCAGGGACCTTCCCAGCCTGAGACGTGGTGGCCGGTCGGTCCCTCACAGGGCTACCGCCTGCCAGGGTATGCGCTACGGTGGGTGACCTGTAGGAGCAGTTCCGGAACTCCTGGGAGCAGGGGGCCGGCAAGGACGACATGCGGATTCGCGACCCCATCCACGGCGTCATCCCGGTCAGCGACCCGGAGAAGGCCGTCATCGACAGCCGCTTCTATCAGCGCCTGCGCTACGTGCGGCAGTTGGGCTTCGGGGACATGGCCTTCCCCGGCGCCACCCACACCCGTCATGCCCACTGCCTGGGCGCCATGTTCGTCGCCTCGCGCGTCTTCAACGCCGTGGCCAGCCGCTCCGACCTGCCGGACGATGTGCGTGAACATTTCTGCACCGCCGTGCGCCTGGCGGTGCTCTGCCACGACCTGGGCCACATGCCCCTGTCGCATGCGTCCGAGCGCATCGCGCCCCGGCGGTCGCTGCTGCGGCTGCCCGGCTGGCTGGACTCCGTGGCGGAAGGGGAGCAGGCGACCCACGAGGACTACACGGCGAAGCTGCTCCTGGACAGCTCGCTGACGGAGGTCATCCAGCGCGAGTTCGGCCCGCGCGGTATCACCCCCATGGCGGCGGTGGCGCTGATCACCGGCGCGAAGCCGCCGAAGGATCCGGGCTTCACCCACAAGGGCGTGGACTGGACGCCGCTGTTGCGCGCCATCGTCTCCGGCGAGCTGGACGCGGACCGGATGGACTACCTGCTGCGCGACTCGTTCTACACGGGCGTGAACTACGGCCGGTACGACATGGATTGGATCGTCTCCAACCTGAACCCGGCGGTGAAGGACGGGCGCGCCGTGCTGGCGCTGTCGCGCGCGGCGGCGTTCGCGTTCGAGGACTTCCTGCTCAGCCGCTACCACATGTTCGTGTCGGTGTACCTGCACCACACGTCGGTGAACTTCGACCACATGCTGCGGCGCTACTACGAGGAGACGCCCGGCGAGTTCGAGATCCCCCACGACCCGGAGGCCTTCCTCCTCTGTGACGACGCGGCGCTCTGGTACACGCTGCGCCGTTCGAAGAACCGGTGGGCGGAGCGCATCAGCCGGCGGCAGGGCTTCAAGCTGCTGGCGCAGTTCACGGAGCGCGACACGGGCTACGACCTGGAGGTGCTCAACAGCGCGCTCACCAGCGGCGGCTTCGAGCACTACACCGTGCAGTCCAAGGGGGCGCTCAGCAAGTACGTGGGGGCCTCCGGGGGTGGCGGCAACCCGGGTCTTTTCATCCTGGACGTGTCCACGGGCCGGCTGACGGAGGTGGCGCGCTACACGCCGCTCTACCAGCGCTACAGTGGCGCGGTGCGACTGACGCGGCTCTACGTCCGGCCGGACCAGGCGGAGCGGGCGCGCGAGATGATGG
The DNA here is from genome assembly GCF_003611695.1 of Corallococcus carmarthensis. Taxonomy (GTDB): domain Bacteria; phylum Myxococcota; class Myxococcia; order Myxococcales; family Myxococcaceae; genus Corallococcus; species Corallococcus carmarthensis. The sequence continues at coordinate 23,475 of NZ_RAWE01000098.1, forward strand.
GCCGGCTGCTCGGCCAGACGACGGAATCCTGAAGGACGACGGTGCAACCATGAGCGAGCCCCTTCCCGGAATGGGCCTCTTCGGGCCCCACACCCCCGTGGAGCCCCGGCCCTCCTCGGTGGTCATCCTCTACCGCCGCGCGCATGGCGGCGTGGAGGTGTACTGGGTGAAGCGCGAGCGCGCGCTCACCTTCGCGGGCGGCTTCCAAGCCTTTCCCGGCGGCAAGCTGGACAAGGACGACCACGACGTCCCCGTGCAGGGCGCCCAGGGCGAGGAGGCCGCGCTGCGCTCCGCGGCGGCACGCGAGCTGTTCGAGGAGGCGGGCGTGCTGGTGGCGGAAGGGGCGCGTGCGCTGTCTCCCCAGACGCTGGAGGAGGGGCGGACAGCGCTGCTCGCGGGCACGGTGAAGTGGAGCGAGTGGCTGGTGCGCCACACGTTGTCGCTGCGCGCGGAGGACCTGCGGGCCGCGGGGCGATGGGTGACGCCGCCGGCCATCCCGGTGCGCTTCGACACGCGCTTCTATCTGGTGGAGCTGCCGGAGGGCGCGGCGGCGAGCATCATCCCCGGTGAGCTGACGGAAGGCGCGTGGATCCGCCCGGAGGACGGGCTGTCGCGCTGGAGCGACGGCACGGCGCTCTTGCATCCGCCCGCACAGCACGCGTTGCAGGTGCTGTCGGAGTTCACGAACGAAGCGGACGCGCGCGCGAAGCTGTGCACGCCGCCGTACTGCCCGGGCTACGTGGCCCAGCGCATCGAGTTCCAGCGCGGCGTGCGGGTGGTGGCGCTGGAGACGCCCACGCTGCCTCCGGCGACGCACACGAACGCGTACGTGCTGGGTACGGGCGACCTGCTCATCGTCGACCCGGGTTCGTCGGACGTGAAGCAGTACGCGAAGCTGCTGTCGCTGGTGGCGAGCCTGAAGGCGGAGGGGGCGAGGCCGGTGGCGGTGGTGCTCACGCATCACCACGGCGACCACGTGGGCGGGGCGTTCGCGGTGAAGGAGCGGCTGGGCATTCCGCTCTGGTGCCATGCGCGCACGGCGGACCGGTTGGACTTCCCGGTGGAGCGGCTGCTGGAGGACGGCGAGGTGCTGAACCTGGACGGCCCCATGGTGCAGCGCTGGCACGTGCTGCACACGCCGGGACATGCGCGTGGACACGTGTGCCTGGTGGACTCGCGAAGCAAGTCGGCCATCGTGGGCGACATGGTGGCGAGCGTGGGCTCCATCGTCATCGACCCGCCCGAAGGCAACATGGTGGACTACCTCGAGCAGCTGAAGCGGCTGCGCGACTGGCCCGTCACCACGCTGTACCCCGCGCACGGTTCGCCGGTGCCGGACGGCCCGGGCAAGTTGAACGAGTACCTGCGTCACCGCGCCCAGCGCGAGGCCCTCATCCTGGAGGCGGTGCCCGCGACGGGCGCGACGCTCGCGGAGGTGGTGGCCACGGCCTACGCGGACACGCCGCCCATCCTGCATCCCGTGGCGGAGCGCAGCGCCTTGGCGTCACTGGAGAAGCTGGTGGCGGAAGGACGCGTGCGCGAGGACTCCTTCACCTGGTTCCGCGTCGGAGCCTGAACCGCGACCGGGGCCTAGAAGCTGCCCATGAGGCCCAGATGCGGGCCCTTGCTGCTGTAGGTGGCCACGGGCATCAGGTGCACGGAAGGCGTGGAGGCCCGCGCCTCGGCCTCCTGGCGGAGCGCGTTGCCGTGGGACAACTCGAAGCCCGCGCTCGCGCCCACCACCGGCAGGATGAAGAGGGCGGCGTTGACGGCCGGGGGCGCTTCGGTGCCACCGCTGTTCACCAGCGTGAGCGCCAGGAACGTCGCGCCCCAGCCCACCATGCTCCCGGCCACCGTCGCGCCCACCCGGCCGCGCCCGCCCATGAACCGGCCGCCCGCGTACGTGCCCACCGGGATGCCGATGATGCCTCCCGCCGCGGCGCCCGCGACGGCCATCACCAGGCACTCGTCACAGCCCACCGTGGCGGAGCCCAACAGGTAGCCCACCGAACCCAATATCGTCGCGCCCACCACGCCGCCCGCCGCACCGCCCAGCACCTCCACCGCCACGCGCGGCACAGGGTCCTTCGCGGGCGCGGCCTTCACGGACGGCAGGGCCTCCGCCGTGACGGACGTGCGCGTGGGGACCTCCCCCTCCGAGGGGACGTCCGGCGGCGGCGGCGGCACGTCCTCGTCCGGCGCGACCACCAGCGGTGGCGGCGTGAGGCTCCCGGCGGGAGCCTGGGCTGGCTCGGCGGGGGCCTCCTGGGCGGAGGCCAGGCCCGACACGAGCAGCAGGGCGAGGAGTGGGAACAGACGCGGGAGCTTCACCAGGGCCCACGCTACCGCAAGGGCGGCGTCGGCGTCGCCCCGTCACCGGAGGCGGGCGTCTCCACGCGGGACCGGCGGCGCAGGACCCGGTAGAGCAGCGGCGCCACGGCCAGCAGCGCCTGCGGCACCAACGACAGCGCGTCCGGATAGATGCCCAGCATGTCCACGTAGAGGAAGCGCACCGGCACCAGCGGCAGCGCGCCCACCTCCTGCAGCGAGTGGATGCCCTTGCCCAGCAGCATCACCGCCGTCACCACCAGCACCCCCGTGGAGATGTTGAACAGCGTCTTCATGGGCAGCCGGTAGCCCATGCGGTTGATGAAGAGCACCAGCAGCGCCAGCGCCACGATGCCCGCCACCACGCCCCAGGCCACGCCCGCCGCGGAGTCCACCGCCAGGCCCTGCAGGAAGATGGCCGTCTCGAAGCTCTCGCGCAGCACGGACGTGAACGCGATGGCGAACAGGCCGAACGTGCTGCCCCGGCCCAGCGCGCCCTGCATCTTCTGGCGCAGCTCGCCCATGAAGTGGCTCACGTTGGCGCGCGCGTTGAGCCACAGCGCCGCGTACAGCAGCATCGCCACGGCGACGAGCGCGGTGACGCCCTCCATCCACTCGCGCTGCGCGCCGGCCAGCAGCTTGCGGCCCACGATGTACGCCAGCGCGCCGGCGAAGAGCGCGGACACCCAGCCCGCGTGCACCACGCGCACCTGGTCCATGGCCTTCATCTTCTTCAGCGCGGCCAGCAGCGCCGTGACGATGATGGTCGCCTCGAAGCCCTCGCGCAGCAGGATGAGCAGCGTCAGCCACATCACCGACAGGATGTCCGTCGTGCTGCCCGTGGACTTGCGCGCCTGATCCAACAGCGACAGCAGCTCACGCCCCTCGTCCTGCAGGTGCGGGCTCTTGCGCTCGGCGGCGAGCCGCGCCTGGAGGAAGGCCTCCTCCAGCTTCTGCGTGAGCTCCGGGTCGCGCCCGCGCAGCTTGGGCTCCACCGGCTCCAGGCCGTTGAGGTACGCATCCAGCAGCGCCGTCTTCGCCGCCGCGTAGTCGCCGTCCGCGCCCAGCCTCAGGGCGTGGCCCACCGCCGCGCGCGCGTTGAGCAGCACCTTCTCCTCGTCCGTGTCCGGCATGTTGCGGCGCAGGCACGCCACCTTGTCCGCGCCGTACGCCTTCGCCAGCTCCGCGTCCGTGGACGTGGCCAGCCGCTCCAGCGACGCGTTGGGCGGCTCCCCCTGGCACGGCGGCTGGCGCAGCGTGAAGACGAAGAAGGCCAGCGACCAGCGGTCGTCCTCGGTGAGCGTGGGGAAGGCCGGCATCGCGGTGCCGGGCACGCCGAAGCTGGTGGTGTTGAACGCCTTGTACGGCGTCAGGCCATCCTCCATCAGCTCCGGGTCATGGAAGTTCGCCGGCCGCGGCTCCATGGTGGCCGCGATGGACACGTCCGCCTTGCCCTCCGCGCCATGGCACGCCGTGCAGTTGGCCTGGAACAGCTTCTTGCCGTGCTCCAGGTCCGGGGCCACGCGCGGGCTGCGCGCGAGGCCACCCGCCAGCACCAGGCTCTCCACCAGCTCTCCGCAGTCGCGGCTCACGCCCTCCGGATCCGCCGCCGCGTTGACGCGCGCCTGGATGGCCTCCACGCGGGGCACGAAGGTGGCCGCCGCCGGGCCCAGGTCCTTCGCCGCCGCCAGCGCCTCCGCCGCGAAGCTCTTCTGCTCCGTCAGCTCGAACTCCGACTGCGTCGACACCGCCGCCGGGTAGTCCGCCTGGAGGTACTGGAGGATGCCCACCAGCCGGTGCCAGGTGCGCCCCTCGTCGGATGCGGGCGCTTCAGCCCGGGCAGAAGAGGACAGCGCGAGCAACAGGCACAGCGTGAGGGAGGCGGCGTGTTTCACGACCGTCTTCTACCAACCCCCCCAGGAGCGTTCAATTCTGCGAATCAAGATCAATTTATGAGACCCCCCTCAGGAAGCGAGGGGGGCGTGGGGGTCAACACTCGGAGTGCTCCCGGGGATGACTCAGGGCAGGTCAACGCCGCAGTACTGGGGGAACGTCTTGCACGGATAGCAGGGGCCGCCCGGGCCGTAGTAGCAGACCTCGCCGGGGGCACAGATGCCGCTCTCCGGGCACTGCCGCAGCTCCTGCTCCTGGGTGCCGGGCTCCATGCCCGTGCCGTCCTCGATGGGCCCGCCACAGGCCGCGAGGCCCAGCACCGCGAACAGTCCCAGTCCACGAATCAGATGGCGACGCATGCACGCTCCTTCGGTGTGAGGAGCCCGCACGCTACGGCAATCCAAGAACCCCCGGAATAGGGGCTAACCCTGACGCTCGTAGGTGAAGAAACCGAAGGGCAGGTCGCCCTCCGGGTGCCGTTCCTCCTCCACCTGACTCCATCCGGTGAGGTCCATGGGCGGGAAGAAGGCGTCGCCGGGGAAGTCCCGCTCGATGCGGGTGAGGTAGAGCCGGTGCCACAGGGCCTGCGTCTGCGCGTAGAGGTCCGCGCCGCCCGCGATGAAGACCTCGCTGTCGCCCTTCGCCTGCTCCAGCGCCTCGTCCACGGTGTGGGCCACGCGGACGCCTTGAGGCGCGGCCCAGTCGCGCTGGCGGGTGAGCACCACGGTGGTGCGGCCGGGCAGGGGCCTCCCGATGGAGTCGTACGTCTTGCGCCCCATGATCAGGGTGTGGCCCAGGGTCAGACGCTTGAAGCGCGCCAGGTCCTGCGGCAGGCGCCAGGGCAGGGTGTTGCCCTGGCCGATGACGCGGTTCGCCGCCATGGCGACGATGGCGGACACGCGCGCGCTCATACGGCCACGGGCGCCTTGATGGCGGGGTGCGGGTCGTAGCCCTCCAGTGTGAAGTCCTCGTAGCGGAAGGCGAACAGGTCCTTCACGTCCGGGTTCAGGCGCATGCGCGGCAGGGGGCGAGGCTCGCGCTTGAGCTGCTCCCGCGCCTGCTCCACGTGGTTGAGGTACAGGTGCGCGTCACCGAGGGTGTGGATGAACTCGTGCGCGGTGAGGCCCGTGGCCTGCGCCACCATCAGCGTGAGCAGCGAGTACGACGCGATGTTGAAGGGCAGCCCCAGGAAGATGTCCGCGCTGCGCTGGTAGAGCTGGCAGGACAGGCGTCCGTCGGCCACGTAGAACTGGAACATCACGTGGCAGGGCGGCAGCTTCATGGACGGCACGTCCGCCACGTTCCACGCGCTCACCAGGTGCCGGCGCGAGTCCGGGTTCTTCTTCAGGCCCTCCACCAGCTGCTGCATCTGATCCACATGGCCGCCGTCCGGCGTGTTCCACGAGCGCCACTGGTGGCCGTACACGGGGCCCAGGCTTCCGTCCGCGGTGGCCCACTCGTCCCAGATGGTGACGCCGGCCTCCTGGAGCGAGCGCACGTTCGAGTCGCCCCGGAGCATCCACAGGAGCTCGTGGATGATGGACTTCAGGTGGAGCTTCTTCGTCGTCACCAGGGGAAAGCCCTGGCTGAGGTCGAAGCGGAGCTGGTGGCCGAAGAGGCTCAGCGTCCCCGTGCCGGTCCGGTCGCCCTTCTTCGTCCCCTGTTTCAGGACGTGCTCCATCAGACTCAGGTATGGCCGCATGGGGCCTTTTTCCTTAGGCGGGGTCGAACAGCCGAGCAATATATCGGCCGCTGATCCTCTCCGCACGGCGCTGCATGTGTCGCATCGCTAGATAAGGGCTGCCATGAAGATCTACACGAAGACCGGCGATGCGGGAGAGACGGGCCTCTTCGGCGGTGGCCGCATCGCGAAGGACGATGCGCTGGTGGACGCCTACGGCGAGGTGGACGAACTCAACGCCACGCTGGGCCTCGCGCGCACGTTCCCGCTGCCGGCGGACCTGGAGCACTTCCTCCAGCGCATCCAGGACCAGCTCTTCACGGTGGGCGCGGTGCTGGCCACGCCGCCGCACACCAAAGCGGCGGCCCACATCCCGGAGCTGCGCCCGGAGTGGGTGGAGGAGATGGAGCGCCACATCGACCGCTACGAGGAGGAGCTGCCGAAGATGACGCACTTCATCCTCCCTGGCGGCTCGCCCGCGGCCGCGGCGCTACACCTGTCGCGCACGGTGTGCCGCCGCGCCGAGCGCCGGGTCGTGACGCTGCTGCGCGAGGACAAGGCGCCGCCCGCGGTGGCCATGTACCTGAACCGCCTGTCGGACCTGCTCTTCGTGGTGGCCCGGCTGGTGAACTTCCGCGCCGGCCTGCCGGACGTGAAGTGGATCCCCGAGAAGCCGACGAAGTAGCCGTGTACGCGACACAACTGCCCACTGCCCGGCTCCGGCAGCTCGCCCAGGACGTGGGCTTCGACCTCATCGGCTTCGCGCGCGCGGAGCCCATTCCGCCGTCGTCGCTGATGTCGTGGCTGGAGGCCGGCTACGACGCGGACATGGACTGGATGGGGTCGCGCGCGGAGGAGCGGCTCGACGTGTCGGTGCTGCTGCCGGGCGCGCGCACGGTGCTGTCCTTCGCGAACAACTACTGGCGGGACGACGCGCCGTCGCAGGGCTCGCCCATCGCGCGGTACGCCAGGGGCCGCGACTACCACTCCACGCTGCGCGACCGGATGAAGGCCTTCCGCAAGACGATCAACGCCTGGTACCCGGGCCTGGGCACCTACGGCGGCGTGGACAGCGGACCCATGATGGAGAAGGTGTGGGCCGCGCGCGGAGGCCTGGGCTACGTGGGCAAGAACGGCTGCCTCATCACTGAGTCGCATGGCTCCTGGGTGCTGCTGGCCACGCTCATCCTGGACGCGGAAGTGGACGCATACCCGGACGGCCCGGTGGCGGACCGCTGCGGTTCCTGCCGGCGGTGTCTCATGGCGTGTCCCACCGGCGCGCTGGTGGGCAACCGGCAGGTGGATGCGCGGGCGTGCCTGTCGTACCAGACGATTGAAAACCGCGACCGCGACGTGCCGGAGGCGTTCCGGCTCAAGTTCGACAACCTCATCTTCGGCTGCGACATCTGCCAGCAGGTGTGCCCGCTGAACCGCAAGCCGGTGTTCGCGGAGGACGACCGCTTCATGCCCCGCGCGGTGGCGTCGCTGGGCACGCTGGAGCTGGCGGCGCTCACCCCCGAGCAATACAAGGAACTCATTCCAGGCACGGCGCTGGCGCGCGCGCGGTACGACGGTTTGAGGCGCAACGCTGTCTATGCACTGGGGGTCGCACGGCAGGTGCACGCCCGGCCGTTGCTCGAAAAACTCAGCGGCGATGGCAGTGAGCTGGTACGCAGCGCCGCACGATGGGCGCTTCTGCAACTGGAGCCGTGACGCCGGCCTCCGCGACGCCGCCGCTCGGGCGGGTGTACGCGGCGCTGGCGGTGCAGGTGCTGATCAGCGCGGGCACGTACCTGGCCGCCAAGCGGGCGATGACGGAGCTGTCGCCGTTCACGGTGGTGCTGTGGCGCTTCCTCGTCTGCGGCGCCGCGTTCGTGACGCTGCTCATGCTGACGCCAGGGCGGATGCTGCCGCCGCGCCATGCGTGGACGCGGGTGGCGCTGCTGGGGTTGATGGGCGGGCCGGTGAACCAGACGCTGTTCTTCTCTGGCCTGTCGCGCTCCACGGCGGCGCACGCGGCGCTGTTCTATGCGCTCACCCCGCTGGGCGTGTACGTGGCCAGCCTGGTGCTGGGGCGGGAGCGGGCCTCCACGCGGACGACGGCGGGCATCCTCACGGCGCTGGTGGGCGTGGTGGTGCTCCTGCTGGGCCGGGGACTCGCGAGCGCGAAGGGCACGCTGGAGGGCGACCTGCTCATCCTCGCGGCGGTGGTGGCGTGGGTGGTCTACACGACGGAAGGCCGGCCCCTGGCCGCCGAGCACGGGGCGCTGCGCGCGACGGCGTGGACGATGACGGTGGCCACGGCGCTGCAGTTGCCGCTCGTGCCGTTCGTGCTGGAGCCCGCGGCGGTGTGGGCCTCCAGCGCCGCGGCGAAGGGCTCCATCGTGTACCTGGGGCTGATGACGTCGGTGGTGGCGTATCTGCTCTGGTACTACGCGCTGTCGAAGGTGCCCGCGTCGCGCGTGGCCATCTTCTCCAACCTGCAGCCGGCGGTGACGGCGCTGGTTGCATGGCTCTTCCTGGATGAGGCGCTGCACTGGGAGCTGGCGCTGGGCGGCGCGCTGGTGCTCGTGGGCGTGCGGCTGACGCAGGGCACGCCGGTGAAGGCCGCCCCGGTGGTGGTGCGCGCGGGGTGAGCCGTTGACCCGTGAAGGGGGACGGCCACACGCTTTCGTCCATGTTGCGTCCCGGAGAGGATCTGCTGAGGGTCGAGGACCGCCTGTGGCTGCTCACCGCGGCGACGGGGAAGGGCGTCTATGACTTCGCCTTCGACCGGTTCTTCGCGTGCCGGCGGCCGTATGGGCTGCCCGACGCGCCCATCGAAGTCATCGCACGCGCGGGAGCGTGGCCCGACTACGCGGAGCGCTACCGCGAGCTGGAGGCGCAGGGCGTGCGGCTGGTCCATTCGCCAGAGCAGCATCTGCTCGCGACGGAGCTGCCGCACTGGTATCCGCTGCTGGAGGACCTGACGCCCAGAAGCATCTGGTTCGACACGCCCCCGGATGCGCGCACGGTGGAGGAGGCGTTGGGCTGGCCGGTGTTCCTCAAGGGCGCGCGGCAGACCAGCCGTCACCGCAAGTCCCTCTCCATCATCGAAGGGCCGGAGGCCTTCCGTCAGGCGCTGGAGGCCTACGCGCGGGATTCCATCCTGCACTGGCAGCAGGTGGTGTGCCGCGAGCTGCGGCCCCTGCGGCGCGTGGACGACACGCAGGGCGCGGATGCGTTGCCTCGCTCGTTCGAGTTCCGGACCTTCTGGTGGCGGCAGCAGCTGGTGGGCGCCGGGCCCTACTGGTGGCAGGGGACGCCGTACTCCCTGACGCCACGGGAGGAGCAGGAGGCGCTGGCGCTCGCGGGGGAGGCGGCGCGCCGGGTGGCGCTCCCGTTCCTGGTCGTCGACGTGGCCCAGGAGGTGTCCGGCCGGTGGATCGTCATCGAATGCAACGACGGCCAGGAGAGCGGCTACGTCGGCGTGTCACCCTTCGCGCTCTGGCAGCGAGTCCTGGACGTGGAGCGGGAGCGGGAGGGCTGAGCACCCCGCACGAACCGGTCCGACAGTCGGACCCGTTTTGGATGACCGTGGCCGGCGGCCTCTGCTCCAACCAAGCCGCGGAAACTGTCCGACAGTCGGACCCGTTTGGAAGACCGCGGCCGGGGGACTGCCGCTCCAGCCGAGCCGCGGAAACGGGTCCGACAGGAGGGTTGCGCGGAATAGCGGTTCAGCCTGGCCGCGATGCAGGGGGAGGAGCAGGGGCCTCGAAGAGGACGAAGACGCAAAAAAGCCGGCTGCGGGAGAGCAGCCGGCTGACGTTATGGGCCAGCAGCTTGAGGAAGACTTCCGCGTCGATGGTGGGCGGGTGCCGGGAGGAGAGGCGGTGAAAGCCCATGTCGTGCTGCAGCGA
>NZ_RAWE01000099.1 GCF_003611695.1 Corallococcus carmarthensis
AACGTGTCCGCCGCCGCGTGCACTCCCACGGCGACCAGCGCGAGCAGGCCCAGCGCGAACGCCCCCTGCACCCGCTGCACGGTGAAGCCGCGCACCTGCAACGCGCCCGCCGAAGCCGCCACGAGCCCGACGCTCCACTCCGTCCCCAGCGCCTTCACGTCGCTCACGGACACGTCCACCGCGGACAGGCCCTCGCCCTCCTCCCGAGCCACCAGCACCCGGGCACCGGTCGCGTTCCCACCTGACACCTTCGACACCGTGACCCCGGACAGGTCGGCGCGAGAGAAGCCCGCCAGCTCCATGCCCACGCCCGCTCCCACGCCCGAGACGTCCCGCACCGTCACGTCCGCCCACTGAGAGCGTTGACAGACCGCACGCACGCCGAAGGCCTCGCCCACCGAGGCCTCCACGGCTCCCACGGACAGGCCCGTGACCCGAGCCTCCGTCGCCAGGAGCCGGAGCCCCGTCGCCTCTTCACCCCTCGCCACCGCGACCGTGAGCGAATCGATGACCACCATGCCATCCGGCGTCTCCACGCTCAGCGCCGCGCAGTCGCCCGACGCGGTGGCGCGCACCGTGACGTCCGACACCTCCACTCGCGCCCCCAGGAGGATCAACCCAGCGTCCACCGCCACCACCGTCACGCCCGACACGCCGGTGACAAGTCCCGTGACTTCGAGCGAACCGCCATCGAGCCGCAGCGTCACACCCGGACCGCCCGTGAGCCGCAGCGCGTGCACGGGCGTGCCGATGACGGAGTCCGTGGAGAGCACGCCCTCGCCCACGGGCAGCACCCACTCCACCTCGCCCGGCGGCGTGGTCTGCAACGCGGCCTGTGCCTCCGCGAGCGAAGCCTCCAGCGGCAAGGTCAGGACACGCACGCTCACGGCGGCGCCTCCAGGTCGCGGCGGAACAGCTCCGCGTTCTCCTCGCCCGTCGCCAGCAGCGTGTAGAGGATGTCCACGTAGAGCGTCGCGTCCTCGGCGCTCACCTTCACCGCGTCCAGGCGCACCTGGTCGCGCATGAACTCCTGCACGTTGAGGCGGATGATGTACTCAGCGGCCGCGGCGGCCTCCGGGCTCGCGGCTCCGAACACCATCCGCTGCACACCGCACCCGAAGCGCGGCCGGTTCACGCGCTCGCCGGGCAGCGTGAAGAGCAGCTGCTCCAGCTGCTGCCGGATGACCTGCGAGGGCCCCACCGTGCGAGGCGTTCCCAGGTCTCCCAACTGGAAGGGGAAGTGCAGGCCGCGCCCCATCACGCCACCCCGTTGAGCGCGTCGCGCGCGAGGTCCACGTCCACCTCGTAGCGGGCCAGCGCCTCCGCCCACACCCAGCGGTGCCGCGCGCCCCGCACGTACCAGGTGCCATCCATCAACTTGCCCGCGCCCACGAGCCCCACCGGACGCCGGGCGCGGAGGATGCGCTCGTACCGCAGCCCCTGCACCGTGCCGTTCGCCTCCGCCAGCCAGTCCGCCTCGCGGTAGTCCGACCACGCCAGGTTCTCCACCTCCGGCACGTCGTGCGGCACGTCCACGTACTGCAAGCCCACCGCCTTCGTCTGGGGCCGCTTGGGCAGCACCGCCGCCATGCGCGCCTTGAGGATGTCCGCGCGGCCCGTCGTCCCCATGCGGGGAAAGCGCGGCGCCGTCACCGTGGAGGAGCGGATCCGCCGCGTGCGCTCGTCGATGTGCTCGCCATGCAGCTCCGTGGGCCGGTGGCTCTCCCAACGCGCCTTGAGCTCGATGACCGACGGCGTGGAGCGCGGAATGAGCGACAGGTCCGGCTGCTTCGGGCCGTCCGGACGCGGCAGGTGGAAGTGGCCCACGCACTCCGGCGCGGCGTTGGCGCCCGCGGCCACCGGCCCCTGCTTGCGCTCCACGAAGGCCTCGTAGCCGTTGCGCCGCGCGAGCCACCGGATGAGCGACGCATCCGTGCCGCGCTGGAGCACCACCGCCCGCGCCGGGTCGCGCACCGGCGCCGTGTCCTGCACGTCCACCGCGAAGCCATATTCGCCGTACAGCTGCCGCACGATGCCCGCGTCGGACAGCCCGCTGAACGACCGCGTTCGCTCCTCCAGGTGCATCAGGCACGACGCGTCCAGCCCGTACACCTCCAGCGACGAGTCCGGCACCCGCGACGGGCCGAAGTACGGCTCCACCGCGGTGATGTAGCCGTCGAACACCACGTCCTGCACGTCCGGCGCCTCGCTGTCCGGAGCGCCCAGTCCGAAGCTGATGGTGACGCGCTTGAGCAGCGCGAAGCGCCCGTCCGCCAGCGCGTCCCAGTCCCCCGAGTCCGTGGGCGCCATGTCCAGGGACAGGTGGAAGGACGACGCGTCGTCGGTGCGCTCGTCCACCTCCAGGCGCGACACCCGGCTCCGGGCGTCCGTCACGGGCTGCCCGTCAATCCAGAGCTGGAGGAACGCCGCGCGTTGCTCCGCCATCAGGGCTTCTCCGGAATGAGCAGCACCGTGCCCGGCTCCAGAAGCGCCTCGGGCTCGAACGTGGGGTTGGCGTCCACGATGCGCCACGCCTGGAACGGGTCGCTGAAGTAGCGCTGCGCGAGCAGATCCAGCCGGTCCCCCGCCACCACCTTGTGCAAGAGGGACGTGGGCACGCACGGCGCCACGCGAGGCACATACAGCGACACCGTGGCGCCCTCCGGGCCCAGCGGCACCGCGTACGTCGGCAGGTCCTTGTGTCGCGAGGAAGGGTCGCTCATGGCCGCTTCAGCTCGCTCCGTTGAGCTTCACCTGGGGCGCCAGGGCCTGCGCGATGAGGGTGCTCGCATCCGCGCCCTTCACCGCCGCCAGGTCCTCCATCCGCAAGCGCTGGTCGCGCAGGTTGGCGAACGCCTGCGCCACCTTGTTGTTCGCCGCGTTCTCCCCCACCTCCAGGATGCGCATGCGCAGGTCCACCTCCGCGCGCAGCGGGTACAGCGCCGGGTCGAACCGCTGCTCCACGATGGTCATCCCGGTGATGACCACCGGGAACGTGCGCGGCCCCAGCATCAGGAGCAGCTCCGTGGGGTTGAGCGACACCAGCTTCGTGGCGGGCTTCTTCTCCTCCTCGCCCGTCTGGTCCTTGCCCAGCGCCATGCCTTCCAGGATGGCCAGCTCCGGCAGCACGCCCTGGGTGCCCTCCCCCTTCGTGTCGCGCAAGAGCGCCTCCGTCACGTCGAAGACGAGCTTGAGGGCAATGGTCTCGCTCTTGGCGTGCAGGCCTCCGCCGCGCTGGCCGTCGGTGAGGACCTTGGTCTGCTCGGGCGTCTTGCCGGGCTTCGTCTCCCACTGGCCCGCGCGCGTGCGCGTCACCGTCTCCGGGTTGTACTGGAAGCGCAGCGCGCGCACGGACGGCTCGGCCGTCTTGTCGTCGGCCGTCTGCGGGAGCGTCACCAGCATGCCCTTCTGGAGCTGCTGGTCGAACGCGATGAGCGTCGGGTCCAGGTTGCGCGTCATCCATTGCCCCGGGCGCCGGGCGACTCGCGCTGGGCGAGGCTCCGGGCGATGGCTTCGTTGTTCTTGTCCATCAGCGTCACCACCGTCTGGGTGAACAGCTTGATGAACTCCTTGGGGTTCTCCGGCACGCTGCGCAGCATCCACGCGAGCTCACGCTCCAGCTCGCGGCGGGTGAGTCCAACCTGTCCTTGCACCGGGGGTGGGGCCATGGCGTGCGTCCTCCTTCGTCAGCTCCAGCCATCCACCAGCGGACGGCCTTCCAGCTCGTTGCGAAGCAGCTCCAGGTAGCGCCACCGCCGCGCCCGCGGCAGGGCCAGGATGTCCGCCTCCGACCAGTGGTAGTGGAAGGCCAGGACGTGCACCTCCGTCTCCAGCCGCGCCGCTCCACCGCGCAGCTCGCGCGCCAGCAGCGCGAACGGATCCAGCTCCAGCTCCAACCACGCGGAGCACTTCGGACAGCGCGCCAGGAGCCCCAGGTCCGGAGCGGACGAGCCCTCCGCCAGCGTCAGCGCCACCGCGTGCCGCGAGCGCGTGGGCAGCGCCAGCCACGCGGAAGGCGACAGCGCCTGCCCGTCCACCACCACCAACCGGGACCACAGCAGCGCGGCCCGCTCCGCCCGGGTGCCCTGCGCTTCCGCGAGCAGCGCGTCGTCCTCGCCCGTCGGCTCGCGCACCTCCGCCCGCCCCTCCGGCAGCGCCACGCTGAGCACCTCCGGCGCATCCACGGGCCGCTCCGGCGACAGCGCGGAGAGCCGCACGTCCACGTCCGCCATCGCCTCGCACCGGGGCACGGGACACCGCGCCACCAGCGTCATCCGGTCCCCGTACATCCGGGCCCGCAGGTGCAGCGCCAGGTGGTGCCGGTCTCCACGCGTGAGGCAGGCCGCCAGCTCCGCGTCCACGCGCGGGTAGTCCCCCAGCCGTCCCAGGCACGCCGCGAGCAACGTGCTCAACGCGCGCGGGCCGGGACGCTCGCCGGCCTGGGCCAGCGCCCACTCCTCGCGGCCGGTGAGCGGGCGCAGCTCGCCCTGGCGGTGACAGCGGCCGTCCTCGTCGAAGAGGCCGTGCGGCAGCAGCACCGGCGTGGAGGGTTCGAGGAGCACGTCAGACCACCGGCTCCAGCGTGAAGCCCTCGTGTTGGATCTCCAGGGTCTCGATGAGGATCTCGTTCGCCTCCGCGGCGAGCTCCGACATCGCGGTGAACTTCGAGACCCACGCGTTGCGCAGCACGAACTTCTTCACCGCGCGGTTGAAGTCCAGGTCGTAGACGAGGATCTCCACCGTGCGGCGGTAGTCCGGTTCGGCGGAGCGGAAGCCGGGCGTGGCCTCGTGGCGGATGAGCTGCGTGGCCCAGTCCCGGAACGTCGTGTCCTGGGTGAGGCCCGCCTCCAGCGTGAAGGGCTCGTAGTGCACGCGGCCCGGGGACAGCTCGTCCACGGAGGACGGGCTGTTGCCGGAGCGGAACTTCACCACCTCCACGGTGCCGGTGAGGCCGGAAATCTTCCGGCACGCGGCCACCTCGATGTTGTTGAAGAGCACGCGGAAGTTGAAGTTGCGGTACGGGTCGCGCTTCGTGGATTCGACGAATCGGGGCATGGCGTTACTCCTCGAATGGGGACGTCAGGGCGTCGGGATGGTGGCCGAGGGCTTGGACAGGACAGGCCGGGGCACCGGCTCCCAGCCCTCGTGGGTGAGCTCCAGCGACAGCAGCGCCACCTCCCCCGCCATGGCGTCCAGCTTGGGCAGGGCGTGGAACTTGCTCACCCACGCGTTGTGCACGTGGAAGCTGCGGATGCGCGCCTCCATGCCTCCGGGCGTGGGCACGTCCGTGGGGTGCGCGTAGGCGTCCCACAGGTCGATGAAGAGGTCGCGCTTCACCGGCTCGCCGGGCGCCTTGCCGGTGCGCGCGAACTCCAGCACCGCGCGCGCCCAGCGCTCCAACGTGTCGTCCAACGCCAGCCCCTGCTCCAGCAAGAGCGGCTCCCAGTTCACCTTGTGGGGCTGCGCGTAGCGGTGCAGGTTGTTGCCGCCCTCCCAGGTCTCATAGGCGCCGACGCTGACGGTCAGGCCGGACACGGTGCGCACGCCCGCCACGTACTCGCCGGCCGCGGACGTGCTCATCCGGAGCCGGAACTGGAAGGTCCGCAGCGGGTTGCGGGCGTTGGCGGGGACGGGCGTGGGCATCAGGCCGCCAGCAGGCTCTTCTGGCTGATTTCGATGACCACGAACTCCGCGGGCTTCAGCGGCGCGAAGGCCACCTGCGCGGTGACGATGCCCGCGTCCACGTTCTCCTGCGGGTTGGTGCTCCGGTCGCAGACGACGCTGAAGGCCTCCTCGGGCGTGCTGCCCTGGAAGGCGCCCTGCCGGAACAGCCCCAGCATGAAGGACTCGATGGAGACGCGGATGCGGCCCCACAGCTCCTCGTCGTTGGGTTCGAACACCGCCCACATCAGGCCGCGCCGCAGGGACTCCTTGAGGAAGAGCGCCGTGCGGCGCACCGGGATGTAACGCCACTCCGGATCCGGCGACAGCGTGCGCGAGCCCCACGACACCAGCCCCACGCCGGGGAACTGGCGCAGGCAGTTGAGGCTCACCGGGTTGAGCAGGTCCTGCTCCTTGTCGATGACCGGGTACTGGAGGCCCAGCGCGTCGGAGAGGGATGCCTCGATGCCGGCGGGCGCCTTCCACACGCCGCGCGTGGTGTCCGTGCGGGCGAAGAGGCCCGCCACGTGGCCGGACGGAGGCACCAGCCGCGTGGGGTTGCGGCCCACACCCACGGGGTCCGCCACGCGGATCCACGGGTAGAACATGGCCGAGTTCTTCGAGCGCGAAGGCAACCCCTCCACGAACTGCTTGGCGTCATCCGGAACGACGGCGAAGTCCTTGTCCACGCCGCCGGGGCCGTCCGCGAGGAAGAAGCAGTCCCCCCGGTTGTCGCAGTACGCGATGCCCGCGGCGATGAACGACACCTCGTTCTTGCCCGGCAGCGCCACGATGTTGACCTCCTCGGTGTCCAGCGCGTGCAGGCCCGTGCGCGACGCCGCGTCCCCCGCGAAGTCGGACGTGTCCAGGAGGCCGGTGCCGTCGTCGCCCCCCAGCAGCCGCACGTTCGTCACCACCGCCGGACGCACGGCGGGGTTCGCGGGCGAGTCATCGGAGTAGCCCCGGGAGCGCGGCGCGAAACCCAGCTGCCGGAGCATGGTGGGCACCGTGGGCTGGAGCGTTTCGCTGATGGCCAGCTGGAGCCCGTCGAAGGTCTCCGAGCCCAGGCCCGCCGTGCCGGCGGCGGCGGTGCCGGTGAAGCCGGTGGCGGAGAGCGACAGCGTGGACGTGCCCGCCGCCGTGGCCAGGCCCGTGATGACGGTGTTGCCCTGCGAGTCCGTCACCACCGACGCGACCTTGCCCGCGAGCGCCACCGCCAGCGAGTGGTTCAGCTCCGCGGGCGTCACCGCGCCAGCGTTCGCCGCGAGGATGGGGATGGGCACCACCGTGGTCGCGCCCGGCGGGCCCACGGTGACCTTCGCGTCCTCCGGATCCAGGTCGTACGTCGCCCCCGTGGGCTTGGGGATGGTGAGCGTGGGCCCGGTGGCCACCTTCAGCGAAATCTCCGGCGAGTCCGCGCCGCTGATGACGAACGTGTTGGTGAGCCCCGCGGCGGTGACGGCCTGGGTGAGGAAGGCCTTGAGTTGGGTGGCGTCCAGCTGCGTGCGGCCGTTGGCGAACGTGGCGGCCGGCACCGCGGCCACCACCAGGGCCTGGGTGATGAGCACGTCCAGCGTCGTGCGGGGCAGGTCCGGCTGGGCCTCGTCCCAGGTGGAGAGCTGGAGCTTGCCGCCGTCATAGAGGCTGTACTTCGTGCCGGACAGCACCGCGGCCTTGAGCTTCGGCGGCACGCCGGGGACGAGCACCGAGCCGGGCGGCTGCGCGGCCAGCCGCACCTGGAACTCATCGCGCACGCGGATGTAGCGGGAGATGTCGTTGATGCGGTCGCCGGCGTAGTCCTCGCTGGACGGATCCATGCGCACGTCCTCGAACGTCTCCAGGCGGCGCGTGGCCCCCGCCTCCGTCCAGGTGACCTCCACGCGGAACGCCTCGCCGGGGAAGTTGATGGAGTCGCCCAACTGGACGCGGAGGGAGTCGGACCACGCCCCCGCGCCGCGTGCCAGGAGCGTGAGGGCGTTGAGGCCGCCGCCCGCGCGCGAGGCCACGGGCGCGGACTCGCCAGCCAGCGCATCGGAGGGCAGCACGCGCACGACGTAGGCGCGCCGTCCGCCGGAATCGAAGAAGGCCTCCACCGCCTGCGCGACCAGGCCCGCCTCGCCGGGCTCGTGGCCTCCGAAGGCGCGCTCG
Organism: Corallococcus carmarthensis; assembly: GCF_003611695.1. Classification (GTDB taxonomy): domain Bacteria; phylum Myxococcota; class Myxococcia; order Myxococcales; family Myxococcaceae; genus Corallococcus; species Corallococcus carmarthensis. The sequence goes on from NZ_RAWE01000099.1 coordinate 7,810, forward strand.
TACTCGGCGAAGCCGGTGACGAACCAGGCCAGGCCCGGGATGCCGCGCGCCGTGCGGCCGACGAACGCCGCCGTGGACGTGCCCACCCCTTCGATGGGGCGCGCACCGGCACTGATCTCTTCGACATAGACGCCCGGATGCAATCGCTCAGCCACGTTCATCCTCCTGGTTTCAGATGGTCCCGCGCCTGGCGGTATCGACTTCGGTGACGGAAGTTCCCGGGTGGCCGCTGGCGCCCCGCGAGGCACCGCGCGCGATGAGGTCCACCTGCGGCTTGTCGACGAGGCGGGCCGTGGGGCGCGCGTTCGGCTCGTCCATCAGCGCGGAGACGCGGTAGTCCACGCAGCAGCGGTACAGGTGGTTCAAGAGGTCGTCGCGGCGGCGCAGCTGGGTCTGGAAGAAGAAGCACTCCTCCTGGAACACGAGCGTGCGGCCCCGCGCCCAGACGCCCTCCACGGGCTTGCTGAGCGTCACCCCGTCGCCGTCCAGCCCCAGCACCAGCGCCTGGAAGCGCTGCTTGCCCACGCGGTAGCCGTCCTCGCTCGCGCCCAGCACCACCACGTCGCCGGGCTTGAGGCGGGAGGCCGCGGTGACGGAGCGGCGCAGCGCGGGATCCAACGGCCCCACCGGCTCCGCCACCAGGTGCAGGTGGTCCACGGTGAAGTCCAGCGGCGTGCCCGTCTGCGCCCCCAGCGTGAGCACCATGTCGCTCCCGGCGACGGTGACCCCTGGCGCTGCGACAGGCGGCGCGGGCGTGGCCTCCACGTCCTGGAGCGGCTGCGGCGTCCCGTCCGCCGACAGCCACACCACACCCTCCCCCGCCTCCAACCGCGCGTGCAGCACCACGCCGGCCTCCAGCCGCTCCACGGGAAGACGCCAGCGCGTCTCCGCGACCTGCGTGCCGGCTCCCTGGGCCAGCGTCGCGGTGGCCACCACCTCGCCCATGAGCCGGGTGCCCACCTGTTCGTAGCGGACGACGAGCCGCAGCACCGGCTGCGCCTGCGCCAGCAGCACGGCCACCGGAACCGCCTGTCCGGCCACCGCGCCGGAAGCGACCCGCAGCCCCAGCGACAGCGCCAGTCCCTCCGGGGCCGGATTTTCGGCGTGGAACGGATCCGGCACGGAGGGTGTGGGATGGACGAGGACGGAGGCGGTGCCGGTGCCGGACAGGCGCAGGCCCTCTGAGGCAGGCAGGAAGGACGCGCCCGGCGTCAGGTCCACGCGTCCGCCGCGCGCGCGCTCCAGGTTCTGATCACTGGCCTCCAGGTGCACCAGGGACAGGAGCGTGGTGGGCTCACCCTGCGGCAGGAGGCGGAGCGTCGTGGCGCCGTTGGGGACGTCCTCCGCCAGGAGCGACGGGCGCAAGACCATCTGCCCGCGCGTGGGGATGGAGAGCGCCACCGTGTCCATGATGGACGCCAGGTCCACCTGCGAGCCCGCCCACAGGTCCACCTGCACGTCGATGGCCATGGCCCTGGGCGCGCGCAGCTTGCTCAGGAACACCCTCCCCTCCTGGGCGCGCTCCGGAGGCTCCAGCCCCAGGGGCCCCGCGATGCTGCCGGCGACCGGCAACACCTCCACGCTGGAGCGGAACTCCATCGAAGCAATGCCCGGGTCGGAGCTGATCGCGAGCCGGCCTCCCTCCACGTCCCAGCGCGCGGTGACGGCGGCGAGCGCCTCCAGCAGCAGGGGATCCGTGAGCGGCGCGCCCGTGGGCTCCTGGAAGAGGCCTCCGGTGAGCGCGTCCTCCAGTCGCGCATGGATGGCGGCGGCGAGCGCGGGGCCGGTGCCAGCGGAGGCGAACGAGCCTCCCGGCAGGCCCGTGAGCGTGACGGTGGCGCGGCCATCCAGGCGCAGCTTGAGCGAGCCATTGGGGGGCACGCTGTCCGCGGGCGCCCGAGGCCTGCCGATGAGGTGGCCCGGGACGCGGACGGTGGCGACGCCGGTGCGGCCGTTCTCGCGCTCGGGTTCGGGGAAGAGGCCCAACGGGCCAACGACGGAGAGGAACGGCACGCGCGACGGCCGGTAGCCCTCATCCACGTAGCCATGCGCGGCGAAGACGCGCACGTCGCCGCTGCGCAAGGCCATCCGGCCCTGCCACAGCAGTCCGCTGAGGATCTCGCGAATCACGCGAAACAACCCTCCAGGGCAGCTTCATGTCTGATTTCAAGCTGCTGCGTCACGGCACCCCCCGCCACCCCGCGGAACGCCTGTCCCTCGCAGGCTCCACGCGAAGGGCGGCGACAATGAACCAGGAACTCAACCGGCGTCAACACCAGACAAGCGTCAGTCTTTGACTGAACGTGTATCAATCCAGACGCAGGTGTCGCCCTACGGGGTGGGTAGGAATCAGTGGTTGTCCACCGCGCCGCAATCCATCTTCCCAGGCAGGAGAGTGGCGGATGCGATTCGCGGACTTCGTGGACCTGGCCGCACGCCTGTTCGAGGCCACGGGCGTGGGGGCGATGGTGGTGGGCGCCTTGGCCTCCGTGGCGTTCGTGGTCCGGGACGCACGAGGCCCGAAGCGGGCGAATGCCTACCGTCAGCTGCGCCACTACCTGGGCCGCGCCATCCTGTTGGGATTGGAGCTGCTGGTGGCGGCGGACATCATCCGCACGGTCGCGGAGGCCCCCACGATGGGACAGGTGCTCATCCTGGGCCTCATCGTCCTCATCCGGACCTTCCTCAGCTTCACGCTGGAGGTGGAGATCGACGGGCGCTGGCCCTGGCAGTCGCCCCCCCGCGACAAGGACGGGACCGGTCCCCCACGGCCGTGATTCCCCCGGAGGGGTGTCCACGAAGCGGGGCCCCGCTCCCTGGCCTGTCTGTCATTGGGTGCCAGCCAGACAGCGGCTGCGCTTCCGGGCGGGCGCGGATTGCCCTCAGGGGGCGGGGATGCACACCCTCCAGGTCAGGCCCCTTCCATGGTGGGAGGCGGCGTCACGGGGCCCTGCCTCCAAGCTCGCCGGGATGTGTCGGGGCCACAGGAGGCGCGCGTGGAGAGTCCCAGCGCAAGCTTCGACCCGGAGGCCACCGCGGCCCTCGCCGACGCGCATTCCCGGCTGCTCCTCGAGACGCTGGTGGCGAGCACGCCGGTGGGGCTCGCGGTGGTGGACATGGAGCAGCGCTTCGTCCAGGTCAACGATGCGCTCGCCGCCATGAACGGCCTCCCGCGCGCGGCCCACCTGGGGCGCAAGGTGCAGGAGATCGTCCCGGAGATGTGGCCCACGCTCCGCCCCCAGTACCAGCGCATCCTGGAAGGGGGAGCCTCCCAGACGGTGGAGGTGGTAGGCGCCACGTCCAAGGAGATGGGCGTGGAGCGCCACTTCCTCGTCAGCTACTACCCGGTGCGCACGGCCCCGGGCGTGCTGCTGGGCATCGGCGTCATCGTGGTGGAGGTCACCGAGCAGCGCAGGGCCCACGAAGCGCTCCAGGCCAGCGAGCAGCGCTACCGCTCGCTGGTGGAGGCCATGGCGCAGCCGGTGTGGACCACCAACGCCCGGGGCGAGGTGGTGGAGCCCGCGCCGCGATGGCTGGACTTCACCGGTCAGACGCACGCGGAGCACCTGGGGCTGGGCTGGCTGTCCGCCATCCACCCCGAAGACCGCAAGCGCGTGGTGCGGGGCTGGGTGGAGTCCCTGCGCACGAAGACCTCCTACCAGGGCGAGTTCCGTCTGCGCTTCCGCGCCGGGGGATACCGGGACGTCGTGGGCCGGGCCGTTCCCGTGTTCGGGGACAAGGGCGTCATCCGGGAATGGGTGTCCACCGCGGAGGACATCACCGAGCGCAAGCAGGCGGAGGCCCGGGCCGAGAACGAGCGCGCGAAGCTGCGCGCGGTGTTGACGAGCGCCCCGGCGTCCATCGCCATCCTCTCCGGCGAGCAGCAGGTCTTCACGCTTGTGAATCCCCTCTACAAGGTGCTCTCGCGGGGCATGGACCTGCTGGGCGTCTCCGTCAAGGACTACCCCACCCCCCGGGGGCTCGAGTACTCCCGGATGATTGAAAAGGCCTACACCGGTGGAGAGCCGATCCTCGAGCAGGAGCTCGCTGTCACTTCCGACTTCAAGGGTGACGGGGTGGATTCGACGCGGCGGTTCGACGTCGTCTACCAGCCGTTGCGCGACGTGAGTGGACAGGTGGACTCCGTGCTGTCCTTCGCCATCGACGTGACGGAGCGGGTGGAGGCGCGGAAGAAGTTGGAGGAGTGGGCCGCGTCACTGAGGAACCAGCAGCAGTGGCTGGAGGCGGTGCTGGACCGGACCCCGGTGGCGCTGATCCTGGTGGAGCCCCGCTCTGGCCGGCTCACCTTCGCGAACCAGGCGGCCCGGCAGATGGCCGGCGGCGAATTCCCCGGGGGCCTGCGGGCGGAAACCTACACGGGCGTGCACCGCTTCACGGACGAAACGGGCCGGGAGCTGAGCATGGATGAGATTCCAGGCGTCCGGGCGGTGAAGGGTGCGCAGGTGCATGGGGAGCCGGTCATCTGGCACACGCCCACCGGGCACTACTCCCTGCTGGTGGAAGCGGCCCCCCTGCCGGCCCAGCACGGGCATGCGTCAGTGGTCCTGCTGGCGCTCCAGGACGTCACGGAGCTGCGCAAGACGCAGGCCCAGTTGCAGCATGCGGTGAGCCTGCGGGACGAGTTCCTGACGGTGGCGTCGCACGAATTGAAGACGCCGCTGACGCCGTTGCAGCTCAAGCTCCAGTCCCTGATGAGGGACGCGCAGACAGCCCAGACGCTGGAGATGCTGCGGGACCGCGTGGTGCAGACAGCGGAGACCGCCTCCGGGCAGATCCGGAAGATGACCACGCTCATCAACGACCTGCTGGAGGTGACGCAGCTCACGGGCCCTGCCGCGCCGCTGCGGCTGGAGGACGTGGACCTGGCGGGCGTGGTGCGCGACGTGGCGGAGCGCTTCAAGGACCAGGCGGCGAAGGCGGGCTGTGAGCTCATTGTCGAAGCCCCCCCGGGCGTGGTGGGCCGCTGGGACCGGCACCGGCTGGAGCAGGTGGCGAGCAGCCTGCTGTCCAACGCGTTGAAGTACGGCACGGGCCACCCGGTGACGCTCCGGGTGGAGCGGGGCCGGGGCCGGGCACGGCTGATCGTGAGGGATGAAGGCATCGGCATCGCGCCGGGGAGCCTCCAGGCCATCTTCGAGAAGTTCACCCGCGCCGTGTCGGCCCGGCATTACGGAGGTCTGGGATTGGGCCTCTTCATCACCAGACAGATTGTCGAAGCCCACCAGGGCACCCTTCGCGCGGAGAGCCAGCCCGGACAGGGTGCGACATTCATCGTGGAGCTGCCGGTCTCCTGATACAACCAAAACCAGACATCCACCCACCTTCGAACCCAGGGGCGGCACCGGAATGCCAGGACCGGGCGGGTCGCCAACCCCATGCATCAGGGTCGACCCGACCCATTCCCTGCTCATCCGTTCCGGAGGGCACGGCTATGTTTCGCCCCCGTGTCTGGGTATGATGTCCGCCGGGGGAGCGCGTCCCGCCAGAAGCGGCCACAGCGCCATCATGCCCATGCCCAAATTCCTGACAGCGCACGGCGCCGCCGCCGCGGTCCTGCTGAGCGCCCTGCCCGTCTGGGCCCAATCCGCCCTGCCCGGCTTCGAATTGGAGCATCTGGAAATCAATCCCGGCCGGGGCACCGCGGTGATGCGCAACGGCGAACTGCTGGTGCCCGGCGGCATGAGCCTGGGGCTCGTGGGCCAGTACCAGCAGCTTCCGCTCGTGCTCCTCAACGGCGAACGCCGCCTGGAGGCCGTGCGCAACCGCGCGTCCTCCATCCTGGCGGGCAGCTACGGGGTGCTGCCGTGGCTGGAGGTGGGCGCGCAGGTGCCCGTGGTGCTGTGGCAGCAGGGAGATGATCCCGGCCCCCTGGGCCTGACGCCGCTGGCCTCCCAGGGCCTGGGGACTCCGGAGGTGCAGGCGCGCCTGGGGCTGCTGTCCCGGCGCGACGAACACCCCGTGGACCTCTCCGTGGACCTGGGCGTGGGCCTCCCCATTGGCAGCGCGGCGGTGCTGGGCAGGGATTCGGGCCTGCGCGTGCGCGCCCTGGCCGCCATGGGCACGCAGGTGGGGTTCCTCAAGCCCACGCTGGAGGCCGGCGTGCTCCTGCGCTCGCGCAATCCGCTCTCCGCGCCGGGCGCCAGCGGACAGGCCCTGGAGATGCGCCTGGGCGCCGGGGTGACGACGGCCGGACAGGGGCTGCGCGGCGAGCTGGCGGTGAAGGCCGCCTTCGCGGCGGACATGGACCAGCCCGCGGTGGAGCTGCTCGGCGGCGGGCGCATCCCGCTGTCGGAGGGCCTGGAGCTCCACGCGCTCGCCGGGCCCGGCCTGGGACGCTCGCCGGGCACGCCCATCGCCCGCGTGCTCCTGGGCGTGACGTTCCGCCAGGAGCCTCCTCCGCGGATGGAGGTGCTCCCGGAGCCCGTGCCCCAGCTGCGGCTGGAGGAGTTCCAGACCCGGCCGGAGTACGTCCCGGATTCGCGCGTGGAGCCGGTGCCCACCCGCGAGCTGCTTCCCCCCGAACCCGCGCCGCCGTCCCCGCCATGACCTTCGAGCCGCGCACCGTGCTCGCCGCGTTCGACGGCACCCAGCCGCCTCCGGACACCGTGCCCGGATGGCTTGCGCGAAGCTGGGAGGATCCAGACGGCTTCGCCGCCGCGCTCGTCCCCCTCCACGCTGGCAGGAGCACGCCCTTCAAGAGCCGCACCGGCCAGCACCACGACTTCTTCCACGACCTGGTGGCCCGCCACGCCACGACGGACCGCATCGCGCTGCGCACATACTCGCGCACGCAGGGCTGGCGCACGCTGAGCTACCGCCAGCTCCAGGAGCAGGCCACGCGGAGGGCCACCGCCTGGGCGGGGCTGGGCGTGAAGCCGGGCGCGAAGCTGTGTCTGCTGCTGCCCCCCGGCCCGGAGCTGATGGTGTCGCTGTGCGCGGCGCTGGGCCTGGGCGCGTGCGTGAGCCTCCTGCCCCCCGGGGCCCGCGCCTTCGTGGCACGCCGGCTGGACGCGCTCGCGCCCCAGCACATCGCCGCCGAACCGCACCAGGTGCCGCTGCTGGGCAAGCACGCGGCGCTGCTCCTGCCGATGCAGACGCAGGTGCCGCCCGCGCTCGCGTCGTACACGTACAAGCCCTCGGAGCCGGTGGGCCTGCTGTTCTCTCCGCTGGCGGACCCCAGCGACGTGCCCGTCCCACTCACCGCCGGGGACGCCTGGCGGAGCGCGCTGGTGGATGGCCTGCTCACCTTCGGCCTGTCCCCTGGCGACCACCTGGCCGCGCCGGGCTTCGCCACGCTCCAGCACCTGCCGGCGCTGTACTTCACCACGCTCCTGCGCGGCGCGACGTACCTGCACGTGGAGCCCGCGGACCTGGAGGTCTCCCCCGCCCTGCTCACCGAGCACCCGCTGCGCGCCCTGGGCCTCACGCCCGCCATGCGGGACCTGGTGGCCCGTGCGCGTCTTCCGCTCAAGAACGTGGGCCTCTGGTTCAGGGACCCGCAGGCACCGTTCGACTTCCACGCCTGGCGCGACGCGCTCAGGGCCAGCGGGCTGTCCAGCGTGCCCGGCGGCAACGTGTGCGTGGACCCGGCGTGGGGGGGCGCGGTGCTGTGTTCGCACCGGCGCGTGGGGCTGGACGTGCACACGGACATCGCGCCCGCGCCCGGCCGGGCCTGGGCGCTGCGCGACTTCACCGACAGCGGGCAGGACGCGGCGGGAGACACGGGCCTCTTCACCCCGCTGCCCGACGCCGGACGGCCGCCCGCGCACGTCGTCCTGACGCGGGTGCGCGGCCAGTACCACCACTTCGGCGCGCGTGAGCCCCGGCGCGAGGGCCGGGTGTTCCTCTTCGCGGAGGCCGCCAACGTGCTGCGCGAGCCCCCCGGCCCCTCGCTGGACGCGGTGGGGCTGGCCGTGCCGGTGAGCGGCATGGCGGGCGCGTATCGCAGCGTGCTGCTCGTCTTCACCGGCGACCTGCCCCCCGGCGTGGAGGTCAGCGACGCGGACGTGCGCCGCCGCATCGAACAGGCCCTGGGCCCGGACGCGCTGCCGGACCGCATCGAGCGCTTCGCGCTCCACGCGCGGCGCCTGGAGGGGAAGCAGGACGGGCCGGTGGACGAGGAGTGGTGCCGTGCGCAGTACCTCACGGGCTCCCTGAAGCTGAAGTCGGGGGACCCCCTGTTCCAGGCGCTCACGTCACTGCGCGCCCGGGTGGAGTCACGCTGATGGGAATCCAGGTCGTGTCGGGAGCCCTGCTCCAGTGCAGCTTCGGTCTGGCGCCGTCCACGCTGTCGGTGCCACCCGTGAACCAGGTGAACGCCACCGCGCCGGCGGCCACCATCATGGACAACATCCCGGGCATGAACGTGCCGCCCTTCGGCATGTGCCAGTCCCTGGCCAACCCCGCCGTGGCCGCCGCCACCGCCGCCGCCATGGGGGCCCTCACCCCCATGCCGTGCATGCCCGTGACCGTCGCGCCCTGGGCGCCGGGCTCGCCCACGGTGCTGATCAAGGGCAAGCCGGCGCTCACCGACAAGTCGATGTGCAACTGCGCCTACGGCGGCATCATCAAGATCAACGTGGCCGGCCAGATGAAGATGCAGGTGAAGTGACTCACGGCACGGGCACGTAGCGCAGGGGCGCCTCGCGCTGGGGCAGGCGCACCTCCAGCTCCACCACGTCCTCCGCGCTCCAGACCGCGAGCAGCTCCACCAGCCGGCCGCACAGGAGATCCACCAGCGGCAGCAGCGACGCGTCCATGGGCCCGAAGCCCAGTTGGTACACGTACTTGAAGCCCGCGGCGCTGCGGGCAAAGGGCTTGGACTTCACGGACACCTCCGTGAGGGACGGCAGCAGCTCCCGGAAGTGCCGCTGCGCCCGCACGCCCAGCACCTCCAGGAGGAACATCAGGTCCTCGCGCCCCAGGAACCGCTGCGTGCGCAGCGCCAAGAGCTGCAACAGCGCCTGCTGCCCGTGCTCCACCGGGTTGTCCCCGCCGGGCGCCACCGCGCCCACCAGGCTCCAGGGCACGCCGTCCAGGAAGCGGTCCGCCAGCACGGGCCGGTAGCCCCGGGCCTCGAAGCGCGGCGGCAGCGGCTGGTGCCACAGGCCGTCCACGCCCAGCCGCACCGGCCGCAGGAACGCGTCCGGCATGTCCAGCGCCAGCCACGACGTGCGCGCCAGGCCCTGGCCTTCGTGCTCCAGCTCGTATGTCTCCGCGCCTCCGGAGATGGCGCCAGGGCGCAGGGGGAGCATGCCCTTCGCGTCCAGCTGGTACACGCCCACGGCCGTGTTCAGCCGGAAGCCCATGGACGGGTCCGGGTGCTGCACCGCGTGCCGCTCCTTCGTGCCGTCGTGCTCCATGGGCGCCGCCATGGCGCGGTGCAGGTTCACCACCGGCACCGCGTGCGCCACGAACGAGTCCGGCCCCACCACCAGCTCCGACGGCCAGCGGCCCGCCAGGCGCAGGCTCAGGGTGAAGCCCTGCCAGTTGCGGGGCGCGGGAGGGATGCGGGCCTCCAGGAACAGCTCCTGCTGCGGGAAGTGCAGCAGCTGCCGCAGCCGTTGCAGGGGGTGTTCGGACGGCTCCGCTTCCGCCGCCACCGGCCGGGGCGCGCCGAAGCGCACCGGGCCTGAGCGCGCGTCGAAGGGCTTCACCTCGTGCTCCACCGTCCCGTCGTCGAAACACACGGTGGCGGAGCGCACGGCGCTCTTCAGCTGGAAGAACACGGCCAGCGACGCGCGGAAGTCGTTGAGGTGGTTGATGTGCAACCGCACCTCCCCCGGCGAGTCGTTGCGCGGAAAGCCGCCCTCGAAGACGAGCCGCAAGAGCGCGCCGTCATCCCCCTGGCGCTCCAGCCGCGCCTGGGTGAGCCGCACCGGCAACAGCCGCATGGGCGAAAGCGTGCGCAGGGCGAGCGTACCGGTGGGGCCGCCACCCGGGCCCGGGTTGAGGAGGAAGGGCGTGCCCCGGGGCAACTCCGCGGCGTCCACGAAGCGCGCGTCCGGCTCCGCGCGCAGCATGGCCATGGCGGGCTCGGGATTGAGCAGGTAGGCGAAGTGCTGTTGGAACAGCCGCAGCGTGCTCCGCTCCAGTGCCCGCTGGCCCGCCCGGCGCGTGCGCGCGGTGAACAGGGCCATGGCCTCCGTGAGCCGCCGCACGTCCGCGTCCTCGCCATCCAGCGGCGCCGACGGGTGCAGCGCCGTGTAGCCCAGCCGGAACTTCTCCAGCGCCTGGAGCTCCTCCAGGAACGACGCGTAGAGCGCCTCATCCATCCGCATGGCCTACTCCCCCTCCTGGACGCGCAGGTACATCCGGCCTTCGGCGACCTCGATGAGCTGGGTGTCCTTCTCCAGGGTGCGCTGGATGCGCAGCATGGGCTTCGAGTCCTGGTACAGGTGCTGGATGGACGTCTCGCTCTTGTCCGTCTTGCCCAGCAGCAGGTGGTTGCCCTGCGACTCCTTGGGGAGCCGCGCGCCGGGGCGCCATTCCAGGAAGCGATCCATGCGCGCGTGCTGGTAGCCCAGCGACACCAGCACCCGCGTCCCCTTGTCCGCGGGGAAGTAGAAGTGCCCGGGCTGCTGGTGCGGCTCATAGGGGATGCGCACCTCCTTGTTCCACAGGTGCAGCTTCACCCGGTACGACTCCACGGACGTCTCCTCGTCCTGGCGGATCTGATAGGTGCGATCCGCTTCCGCGCCCTCCTCGCTGACCACCCGTCCCTCCGCGAAGAAGGGCCAGCGCGGCGGCCGGAAGTGGGGGCGCCGGAAGGTGGGGTCCGCGGCCTCCTCCAGCGTGGCCTTCAGCGACATCCGGTAGTCGTTGGCCGTGCTGTCCGGGTCGTGCGCCGCGTCCTCCCCCACCGCGCGCGCCTCCAGTTCCAGCGTGTGGAGCCGGTACTGCTTGCCGTGCGTCGCGGCCTGCTCGCTGAAGCCGTTGCCCAGCGTGTACAGCCCGTTGAGCACCAGGGCCACGCGCGGGTAGAGCGCGAAGGTGAGCCGCACCTCGGGCCCCTCCAGGTGCTGGCGCTTCGTCTCCACCGCCTCCCGGTCCGTGAGCGTGCCCTCCAGCGGAGAGGTGACCAGGCATTCGGTGAGGACGCCCGGGATCGCGTCCGCGTTCTCCACCTTCTTGCGCGCCGTGCCGGCGTCCACGTAGCTGTTGAGCACCCACAGCGCGTCGCGGCGCGGCTCCGGGAAGCGCAGGTCCACCTCCTCCACCTCATCCCGCGCGAGCACCAGCGCCTCGCCAGCCTCCGGCTTCGCGTCCGCGAGCGTGTACTTCCCCTCCGCGTAGTCCAGGAACACGCCCGCGTTCATGCGCGCCTGCACCCAGTGCAGGAAGTCGAGGAAGCTCGCGCCCGAGTCGTCGTCCGCGCCCAGCCCCAGCGCGTGCAGGGACTGCTTCACCTGCGCCGCCTCCCACTTGTAGGCCACGTCCAGGCCCCCGGGCGTGTTCGCCTGGATGACGGCCTGGAGCGTCTGGTGCACCCACACCCCGCTGGGGAAGTGGCGGCGCCACAGCATCGCCGCGGGGTCCACCAGGCGGATGCGGTAGCGGCGCTGCATCACCGGAGCGTTCTGCACGTTCGCCTGCGAGAGCTCACGCACCTGACGATCCTCCACCCGTCCGATGAGCTTCAGCGGCAGGGCCTCCGCGCCCTCGCGCCCCTCCGCCTGCGCGCCGTAGCGGCGGTCAATGGTCAGCGTCGCGGTCAGGGGCTTCGTGTCGGTGAAGGGGGTGAAGAGCGTGTCCTCGTCCCCGCTCTCCTTGCAGAGCACCCACCACTCCACCTGGGCCTCGAAGCCGTAGGACCATGCCTTCACCGACAGGCGCTTGATGCTGCCCGCGGGCAGCGTGAAGGCCTTGTCCCCGGCCTTGAGCTGCAGCGACACCTTCAGCTGTTCGGTGAACCTCATGGCTCGTCCTCCCCCCGCGCCTCTTCCGGAGGCCGTTCGCGCAGGCGGCGCGAGCCCGGCTCCAACAGCAGGTCCATGGGCTCACGGGAGTCACGCAGCAGCAGGTGCACCACCAGGCCGGGCGCGCCGCTTTCCTTCGCGGGCGCCTCCTCGATGGACACCACCTCCACGCGGGGCTCATAGCGGGTGAGCGTCTCGCGGATCTCCAGGCCCAGCCCCGCCAGGCGCTCCGCGTCCGAGCGGAAGCCCGTCTCCGTGAGCCCGAAGCCCGGCAGCACGGAGGCCGCGCCACGCTTGGCCCGCAGCAGGTGGCCCAGGTTGCGGAGCACCGCTTCGCGCGGCGTCTCCACCACCCCCAGGAACTTCCGGTGCAGAAAGCCCACGGTCCCCTTCCTTCCTAGCGTCCGGCTGCCTTCGGCGTGCCCATGCTCATGCCCTGCCGGTCGCCTTCGGCACGCGGAGGCGCGGCCACCGGCACCGCCGTGTCGCCCAGGAAGATGAGCTGCCGCAGCGGCTTGCCCTCCGCGCCCGGCAGCCGCTCGTAGCCCAGCTGTCCCCGGGGCCCCAGGCGCGCGGTCCGCCCATGCGCTTGCACCGTCAGGACCACCTCCAGCTGCATCCGCGCGGGGACGAGCAGGGGCAGCACGTGCCGGTGGAAGCGGTGGCGCACCCGCGCGGGCCAGTCACGCCCCCGCAGGTCCGCTTCCTCGTCCGCGAACAGGTCCACCTGGAAGCCCCCGATGTCCGTCGCGTACGTGTTGCCCAGGATGCCCGTGCCATCCAGCGGCGTGGGCCCGAAGGTGGGGCGCATGCCGGAGAAGCGCGTCCGGAAGGCGCGGCGGGAACACGTCAGGCGCAGCTCCGGGAACACCTGCTGGAACAGCCACTGGAGCGTGGCCTGTGAATCCACGCCCACCATGCGCAGGTAGAAGCCCTTCGTGCGCTCCCAGTCCCCCACCAGGCTCGCGTCCCGTTCGGGGTGCAGCGCGTCCACCAGCGCCCGCAGCAGCCGGTGGTCGAAGAAGCGGATGAAGTCGAGGAACGGCTCCGGCTCCGGCAGCTGCTCGGCCACCTGGAGGAAGTAGCTGGGCAGGAGCCCCGGCGTGGCCAACAGGCCCAGGTTGAGCGTCACCACCACCCGGCGCACCGGTGAGACGTGGAACGTCACCTCCTCCACCAGCGACGCGGACGCCACCGGCTCCGGGTTGCCTTCGAAGAGCACCCGGTCCCGGCCATAGCCCTGCGTCTCCAGAAGCCGCAGCAGCGGCCCCAGGTCGAACTCCTTCGCCCGGGCGCGGATGCGCCGCTCCAGCGGGGACAGCAGCGGCGAGGCGCCGTTCATGATTCGCCGGGCCCCACGAAGGCGCCCAGGTCCACCTGGTAGAACTGCGACAGCGTGCGCCACTCCATGGAGTCCTTGCGCTCCCAGTGCTCCTGGATGTCCCCCACGTGGCGGTTGAGCAGCGCGCCGAACGAGGTGAACAGCTCCGGCAGGTAGCGCCGCGGGTCGAAGTCCTCCAGCGTCCGGAGCACGTCGTCGCTCACCATCGCGGCCTTCTGGAAGTCCCCCCGCTCCACCAGGACCTCGAAGGCCTTGAGCTTGTCGCACAGCTCCAACAGGTGCGCCGACCCACGCAGCTGCAGCGGCCCCGTCGTGCGGGGGAAAGGCGAGGCGGGAGCGGCCGGTGGCGCGGCGGACTTCGCGCCCCGTCCCTTCGCGGGCGCGGCGGGCTTCGAGGGCTCCGCGGCCGGCGCGGGAGCCGCCGCGCGCTCCTGCGTCGTCTCCCGCAGCCACTGCCCCAGCCCCGCCAGGCCCTGGGCCCCGTTGCGGAACGCGGGCCCTTCCAGCGCGGCCTGCAAGGTCTGGATGCCGCGCAGCGCGTCCTTGCGCTTGCCGTCCGTGAAGCCCTTCGTCCACGCCTCCCAGCCGGCGTCCTTCTTGCCGTGGTGATACTTCAGCGCGCTCAGCAGCGTCTGGAACAGCCACGTCAGCGCCTTGTTGAGCAGCACCGCGGGCTTGGACTTGTCCTTCCCCTCGCCCTGCGAGACCTCCTCCGCCGCCGCGCGCGCGAGCGCGACCAGCACCTCCAGCGCGTCCGGCAGGCGCACGAGCCCGTCCTCGCGCAGCGCCGCGAAGAGGTAGTAGGCCGACAGGCGGACCTCGTAGGCCCCCTCAGCGTCCAGGGCCTCGATGGCGTCCGCCGCCTCCGCGTAGGCCTCCCGCTGCACCAGGTCCGCCACCGTGAGGAAGCGCTGATCATGCGACTCCAGGCGCTCCAGCGGTCCGCCCTCCACGGGGCGCAGGCACAGGCTCAGGTCTCTCATGGTCTGTCTTTCCACTTCATGTTACATGTCTTTCATTCACAAGGACAGACACCCCATGCCCATCGCCAAGCCCGACGTGCTCGAACTCGAATGCAATTGGCAGACCGGGTTTCAATACCGGCCCGGCTTCCGCGGCGCGCTGGGGTATCTGCTGGAATGGAATGGCTGCGGGGGGCTGAACCTGACGAAGGAGCTCACCCTGTTCTCCCCCACGGTGGGTGACTTCGGGCCCAAGGCGCAATGCATTGGCCTCATTGAACGGCTGGCCATGAATGGTGCTTCCGGCCCCCTGGACTTCAGCGTGTACGTGGGACGCGTCACGGCCGCGAACGTGCTCAACCATTTCGCCAAGCCGCTGGAGAACCTGCGCCTGAAGCTGGCGTGGGCCATCATCGACTTCGATGAAGCGGGTGACACCTGGTTCGAGGCCGCCAAGCTGAAGAGCCCCGCCACCGCCGAGGCGCTGATGGACACGGAAAAAGGCCGCCCCAAGGTCTTCCTGGACAACCAGCCCGCCACGCTGGCCGACGACCTGGACATCCGCTTCCACCGCTTCCAGTTCCGGGTGGTGCCCGCGCCCAAGAAGAGCACCACCCTGGAGTTCGCCACCAACTCCCAGGAGCGCCGCGTCACCAAGTGGGGCTCGGACAAGTAGCCCCCAAAGCGGAACGGGGAAGGCGCTTTTCGCCCTCCCCGTCCGCTTCAACCGCTTACGACTGGCCGCCTTCGACGTAGCCCCAGGCGTACACGTCCTTGTCCGTCGAGTTGTGCCCGTAGTGGATGTTGCACAGGTGCGCCTTGTCCGGGATGACCTGGAAGGTCATCTGGCAGAACTTGACGTCCGTGACGCCCACGTTCTCCGGCTCACCCACGTGCAGCATCACCTCGCTGCCCTTCTGGTTCAGGCGGGCGGACATCTCGTTGGGGGGGCCATTGGCCTCGTCACCAATCGGGTAGCACTTCTCGAACCACTTGCCCGCGGTGCTGTCCCACTCGCAGATCCAGAACTTGAGCTGACGGATCTCCGTGTTGGTGATGCCGGTGAAGTCCGCCTTGTTCTCCGGCGAGATCAGCACCGTGAAGTCCATGGGGTCGAGCTTGCCGCCCTCCCACTGGAGCTGCGTGATGAGGCCCACCGCGCGCACGGCCTTCTTCGCGCCCACGTCCTGCAACGCCACGCCGGCGTAGGCGGGATCACCGACGAACGGGGTGTAGAAGAGGCTGCTGCTCTTGGGGAAGGCGCCGTCGTCCTTGCCCATCCCCTTGATGTCCAGCAGGTAGCCCACCGGGATGTTCTTCTGGGGGCGCTGCTGGATGGTCTGCTGCCAGTCACACGAAATGCCAAGCGGTCCATCACCCATGGTTTCGGTCCTCCAATTTGCTGCGGGGTTTGTCAGCCGAGCCGCGCATCCACGCGGAGGTCCACGTTCATGCCTTCGAACTGGATGTGCGGGAGGACGGAGAGGTTGCAGTGGTACCAGCCCACCTTGCCGGGCACTTCCGCCACGGTGAGGTTGTAGGCCTTGAACGGGTAGTAGCGCAGCGTCAGGTCATCCGGATTCACCAGCGTGGTGACGTACCGGGAGATCCACCTGTCCAGCTGCTGCTGCATGTACTGCGCGCCAGCGGTGCTGCCGATGTTCTCGCGCATGATGGCCTTCACGTAGTGCGCGATGCGGCTGATGGAGTACGTGTAGGCCAGGTTCGTCACCAGCTGCGAATTCTCCGAGTCCTTCGTGTCCTCGAACACCTTGGCCTTCTTGAGGGACTGGACGCTGAAGAAGACGGCCTCCGCGCTTCCCTTCTTGTGGATGAGCGGGATGAAGCCGCCGTTGGCCAGCTCCAGCTCGCGGAAGTCCGGGATGGACATCTCCACGGGCAGCTTCATCTCCTCCTCGCCACGCAGGTGCGTCAGGTGCACGGGCAGGCCCGCCACCAGGCCGCCGCCCTTGGGGCCGCGGATGTGCTGGCACCAGCCGGACGTCGCGAACGAACGCACCAGGTTGCGCGCGAACAGCATGGACGCGTTGCCCCAGAGGTATTCCTCCTCCTTGTCCCCCTTCACCGCCTCCGTGAAGTTCATCCCAGGGGCCGGGTAGGTCTCCGGGTTGTAGGGCGGCCGGACGATGTAGCGCGGCAGCGTGAGGCCCACGTAGGCGGCCTCATCCGTGTCACGCAGCGCGTTCCAGGCGGAGTACTTGGGCGAGTCCAGGAGGCTGGCCACGTCGCGCAGCTGCGAGACCTCCTTCATGGTGTCGCAGCCGAAGAAGCGCGGGGACACGGACGCCACGAACGGCGCGTGGCTGGCCGCGGCGATCTTCCCCATCGTCTTGAGCCACAGCATGTCCTGCGGCGTGTTGGCGAACTCGAACAGGCCCACCATCGCGCCGTAGGGGGCGCCGCCGTACTGATCGTATTCAGCGACGTACAGCTTCTTGAAGAACTCCGAACCGGCGACGTCCGCCGCGTTCGTCTCCAGGTCGCTGTAGGCCTCCTCCTTGGAGACATCCAGCAGGCTCAGCTCGATGTTGGCCTTGAAGTTGGTGTTGCGCACCAGGTCGTTGAGCGCGGTCCACTGCGCCTCCACCTCCTGGAACTCCGGCGCGTGCAGCACCGCATTGAGCTGGTCCGACACCAGCGCGTCGATGGTGCCGACCAGCTCCTGCACGGTCTGCTTGTCGAAGCGGCCCTCGTCCGTGTCCATGTTGTGGACCATGGCCGCCAGGCTGGAGACAAAGCGCTCCTCGGGGGTGGCGTCGTCGGGGATGACCAGCAGGTCGGACTGGGCTGCAGGGTCGCGCACGGCGGGCACGGAGCCCAGCCGCACGCTGTTGAGGAACAGCGGAAGGTCCAGGGGCACGTCGGCCACGGCGGTCGCCGCGGTGGTGGGAGACGCAGGAGGAGTGGGCATGAAAGGAGGCCTCGTTCAGGAAGAAGGTCGTGGGGAAGGGCTTGCGCCCGGCATCACGTCGTCGGCGGCTGGGGGTTCGTCGCGGCCAGCTTCGGCAGGCTCAGCGACTTGAACGCGGCCAGCTCCGTCTTCAGCTTCTGGACGGCCTCGGGGTTCTGCGCGAGCTGGCGCACCAGCTGGCGGAACTCCTTGCGGTTGTCCAGGTTGCCCTGCAGCTCCAGCAGCAGCTTGCGCAGCGTGAGCAGCGCGTTGATCTTCGGCACCTGGCGGGACACCTCCACCGGGCTGAAGGACTTCATCGAGTCCAGCTTGAGGTTCACCTGCAGCGGCGCGGGCGCCGAACCATCCACCGGGTCCTTCTTGTCCACGCGGTTGGGCACGCTGAAGTTCAGCGTCATGCCCATGTTCTGGATGACCTGGTTCAGGTTCTTTCCATCCAGGTTGCGGATCTCCCGCTGATCCAGGTCCTTCTTGCGATCGTTGGACGTCCCCCGGGAGAAGTCCCCCATCACCAGCAGCCGGAACGGAAGCGCCTTGTCCGCCCGGGTGCCATTCACCTGCGTGCGATAGGTCAGCGTGATGCGTGATCTGGGAATTTCATCGGTGATGGCCATGAGTGCCCCCAAAAACGGAACCGCCGTTTGTGAAGGAATTGATAAACCATACGAATACACAAAAGCAATACACCCCCGTCGCATGACCCGCCACGATGGGCGCGAAACAACCCGGGGTGACAGGAAAGACCCAACCCGTGGCATTCCATGCCTTCCAGGGCGAGAAACCAGACACGGTGGATCATCCGGGCTGACTTGACGTCACAGGCTTCAGGCCGGTAGCTTTTTCTAAACATTGTCACCCAGCCCAAGCAAGCCTTTGCCTCGGGCGGTCCCTGTGACAAAAACCCTCTCTCGTCTCCCCTGCCATGAACCCAGACACACTCGCGCGAGTCCTGTGGCAGGAAGGGCAGACCCTGCTGCCCGAACACTTCCGGGCCCAGGAGGAATCCCTCTCCACGGAGGCCCGGCGCTACGCGGGGTTCGTGGGCCTGCCGGTGGTGGGCGTGAGCTCACTGCGTTTCAACGACGTGTTACTCGCCAAGGGCTCGGTGGCGCTGGAGGACCTGACCGCGGTGCTGCCCGGCGGCCACCTGGTGGAGGTGCCGGGCAACGCGGAGGTGACGCCGCTGTCGCTCGAGGAGACGGGCCGCACGCGGGTGACGGTGTATCTGCACCTGCTGGCGGTGCTGGAGCCCCGCGAGGATGTATCACCCGCCGGCGAGGAATCCTCCGCCGTGGTGCGCGCGGGACGGCGGCTGTGCCTGTCGCTGGAGCCGGTGGTGGACGACACGGTGAGCAGCCTGTCGCTGGCCGTCTTCACCCGGAACGCGGACGGGCCCTGGCGGCTGTCCGCCACGCACCTGCCGCCGCTGTTGAGCGTGGGCCCCCACCCGTTCCTGGAACCCCTGTTCGAGCAGCTGGACAGCCTGCTCCAGCAGGCGCAGGGGCAGCTGCGCACGTCGCTGCGCGAGGGCCTGGTGCGAGGCGACCGGCTGGCCAGCGCGCGGCGGGCGCTGTGCGAGGTGCGCAGCCTCCAGGTGCTGCGACAGGACATGCGCCACGGCCTGCAACCGCCGCCGTACCCGCTGATGCAGGCGCTGCGGCGGCTGTATTTCGAAACATGCTGCTACCTGGAGGCGGAGCCGGACGACGACCTGCCCGCGTACGAGCACGAAGCGCCGGGCCCGGGGCTGACGCGGTGGATGGAGCTGCTCACGCGCGGGTTCCGCCCTCAGGCCAGTCCCATGTCGTACCGGGCCTTCGACTTCCAGGACGGCCACTTCAAGCTCACGCCGCTGCCCCGGGAGACGCCTCCTCCGGACGACTTCTACCTGCTGGTGCGCCGTCACGAGCGCGACCGGCCCCGCTCCATGGAGGGCGTGAAGCTGGCCAGCCCCCTGCGGCTGCCGGCGGTGCGGCGCCAGGCCTTGAAGGGCGTGCCGTACCGGCACGTGGCGTACCCGTCGTTCCCCCACGCCTTCGACGCGGACATCGACTGGTACCAGCTGACACCCCAGAGCGAGGAATGGCAATCCGCGACGCGCGAGGACGGGCTCACGTTCTTCGCCACGCCGGCGCTCGAAGGAGCGCAGGTGCTCCTCTACTGGCGCAGGGCCTGACGGCGGACCGACGGGGGAACGGCGCGCATGCCCAAGCTCATCTGCATCATCGACATGGACAAGGAGAAGGGCCTCATCCTCACCACCGAGGACAAGGACGGGAAGATCCTCCAGACGGTGAAGATGGACGGCGAGGCCATCACCCTGGAGGTGAAGGGTGACAGCGCCACCAGCACCATCGTGCAGAAGCAGGACAGCGTCACGGTGACCTGCAAGTCCTTCGTGCTGAAGGCGGAGACCATCGAGGTCACGTCCACGAAGGCGTCGTCGTGGAAGAGCGACGACACGTTCGCGCTGGAGAGCGCCAAGGCCTTCACGGTCACGACGAAGGACGAACTGACGCAGAAGGCGGCGAAGGACGCGACCTTGTCCTCGGACAAGGCCGTGACGCTGAAGGCGGCGAAGAAGTTCAGCGTGGAGGGTGACGACATCCAGGTGGAGGCCAAGAGCGGCGCGGTGGCGCTGAAGGCGCCGTCCATCAAGGCGGAGGGACAGAAGGACGTCGCGGTGGAGGGTGCACAGGTGAAGGTGACCGCGAAGGCGCAGCTGGCGCTCAAGGCGGACGGCGTGGCGGAACTCAAGGGCGGCATGGTGAACGTGGGCTGAGGGGGGCGCGATGAAGCTCGAGCACTGGCAGGTCGTCTTCACGCAGTACCGGCAGGCCCAGTCCGTCCTGGACGGGTGGCTGCCGCAAACGGCGCCCGGCACGGCCGCGGGGCTCCTGGGCCGCGAGGGCCTGCGCAGGCTCCACGACGAGCTCCTGGAGGTCGTGGAGCGGCTGCGCGCGGGCCTGGGCGCCCACGCCCGCGACGAGGAGGTGCAGGACGCGCTGCGGCCCTTCACGTACCTGGTGGACGAGCGCGTCCTCTTGCGGCTCGCGGACGCGGAGCAGCCGCTGTGGCCGCTGTTGCAGTACCGCCTCTTCGGAGAGGACGGCGGCGGCGAGGCCTTCTACACGCTGGCGGATCAACGGCTGGACGAGCCGGGTTCGCCCCCGTTGCTCTTCGAGATGCTCCACTTCTGCATCACGGCGGGCTTCGGAGGCCGCTACCTGGGCCACACGGCGAAGCTGCGCGAGTACCAGGAGCGGCTGTCGGCGCGCATCGTCACGCCCCCGCCTCCGCCCGCCCCCGCGGCGTCCGGCGAGTCCACCGGGCCGCTGCTCTACGCCTTTCCCGCCCGCTACTACGCGGCCAGCGCCGCGAGCGTGCTGGGTCTACAGGGGCTGCTCTGGTGGGTGACCCGGTGAAGCCACAAGCCGCCCCACGGGCTCCGGCCGCCGCCGCGCCCGCACCCGCCATCGACGCGGCGCCCGCCCTGCTCCAGGAGGTGCGCAAGACCATCGCCGCGCGCCTGGGGGTCGGGCGCCATGGACTGGAGCCGATGCTGGACGAGCTGGGCCAGACGCTGGCCCGCCTGATGCCGGGGCCGGGTGACGCGAGGTTGTCGCCGGAGGAGCAGCAGAAGGCCCGCGCGTCGTTCGCGGGCACGGTGGACACACTGGAGGACGTCCTGGAGGCCCTGCATCGCTCGGGCCGGGCTGGGAACGTCCTGGGCTGGGGGGATCGCTGAGCCATGGATGTCATCAAGAAGCTGATCGCGTTCATCCCACCGAAGTGGAAGCCCTACGCACTGCTCCTCGTGGCGCTGCTGGCCATTGGCATCCCGCTGTTCCTCGTGTGGCGCGCGAAGCGCAAGAGCGCGCCGGCCGGAGGGGCCGCCGCGCCGGAGCCCCTGGCGAAGAACCGGCTGCGCAAGGTGCGCGAGAAGTTCCTGGCCGGGCTGCCGCTGCGCCACCGCGTGGCGGTACGGGACCTGCCAGGTGTGGTGGTGCTGGGGCCGGCGGGCGCGGGCAAGTCGCGGCTCATCGAGCTGGACCTGGACTGGAAGCGGCAGGCGCGGCAGTTCCTGCCCAGCCTCCTCTCGGACACGCTGCTCCAGGTGTACCTGGGCGCGGACGTCGTCGCCCAGGAGGTGTCCCCGCAGCTGCTGGAGGATGAGACCCCCCAGGCGCGCGAGGCCCTGCGCCGGCTGTGGAAGGACAGCTTTGGAGGCGGTCAGCAGGCGCTGGCGGTGCTGGTGCTGGACGCGCGCTGGCTGCAGGACACGCCCCCGGACGAGGTGCGCCGGGCGGCGCAGCTGTTGCGCGGCAAGCTCAACCTGCTCGCGGAGGTGCGCGGCGGCGCGCTGGAGACGCGCGTGTGCCTCACCCACCTGGACGAGCGCGAGGGCTACGCGGACTTCGCGCGGCTGCTCCGCGCGTACCACGTGCCCCTGCGCTTCCCGCTGCCCGAGCCCGGCCAGGAGGGAAAGCTGTCCACGCTGCTCAAGACGCAGGAGCAGTACCTGGCGCTGGGCCTGACGGCGCTGCCGGTGGAGGCCTTCGAGCGGCTGGAGCGCTTCTATTCGGAAGGGCACGCCCCCTTCGAGTCGCTCGCGCGCTTCGTGGCGGCGCTGATGGAGGGCCAGACGCTGGCGTACGCGCCCAGGCTGGCCACGGTGTCGCTGTCGTCCGCGGACGCGGAGGCGCGCGACCCGGACGTGCTGTCGGTGTCGGCGGAGGCCAGCACCGCGAAGATGGTGCGCGAGCGCTACCTGCACACGCACCTGCGCCGGGCGGTGCTCCTGGGGCTTGCGTGCGCGCTGCCGCTGCTGGCCGCGTACGGGCACTTCGCGTGGCGGCTGGGGCAGGCACGCACGCGCGTGCAGCGCTTCGAGGACATGGTGCAGCGCATGCGCGACCAGGGCCAGGAGGTGTCCGGGGCCGCGGTGCAGGATCCGGTGATGGCCGCGGGCCAGTCCCTGGACTCGCTGTGGCGGGCCATGGGCACCTGGCCGCTGTTGCGCTACAGCTTCAGCGACGCGCGCGAGGACCTGCGTCAGCGCCTGGCGCGAGGCATCCGCGAGGCCCACATCCGGCCCGCGCTGGAGAAGTGCCACCGCCAGCCGGAGACGTGCCGGCCGGAGCAGGTCGTCTACCTGCTGGCCGCGCTGCACGGCTCGCGGGACGAGGCGCTGGGGCAGCTGGTGCTGTCCAGCCTGAAGACCCGTCCCACCTGGAGCTTCATCCCGGAGGCCAGCAACGCCACGCCCGCGGCGGAGGGCGCGTCGCTGGACGCGGGCCGTTCGTGGGTGGCGGCGGTGGGGCTCAGCGAGTCGCTGGTGGCGGACTACGTGCTGATGAGCGACCCGCCGTGGAAGGCGCCGGACACGCCGGAAGCCGACTGGGCCCGCTGGCCCTTCCCGGAGCCGCTCACGCTGGAGGCGCAGCTGGCCCCGTGGCAGGCGCACCTGCGGCGGTTGCAGGACCTGGTGCAGAACCGGGCCGTGGAGCCGCACGACCTGGAGCGGCTGGACGCGGACCTGGAGGCGATGCAGGACGAGCGCCGCCGGCTCCAGTCCCTGCTGGACGACAGCTCGCGCTTCAACAGCCTGCCGCGCGCGCTGGAGCTGCTGGCCGCCTCCGAGGCGCGCGTGGACACCAGCCGCTTCCGGGGCATCCCCTCCACGCTCAAGACGGTGGCGTGGATGAGCGACCACCGCGAGGTGCTGACGGCCGTGCTGCGCATGGAGGAAGAGGCCTACCTGGGCGTGAAGGCGGTGCAGAAGATGAGCGTGGCGGAGCTGCTGGTGCGCGACGGCCTGTGGCTGCCGGGCAGCGGTCCCGCGGTGCTCCAGGTGCCGGTGCTCCAGAGCACCTTCGAGTTCCGCCCCAAGGACGGCTCGCGGCTCTTGCACCAGGCGCTGCTGCGCTACCACGAGAAGACGGGGCGCCTGCCCTTTGGAGCGGTGGCGGGCGAGGAGGCGGTGGCGGCGAAAGGAAGCGCCAGCCTCGCGGCGGACCGGCTGGAGTTCGACACGCGGCTTCGCCCGCTGGTGGACGAGTTCACCACGCGCATCAAGGGCTCGGGGCTGCCGGTGGAGGAGGTATCGCAGCGCCAGGAGCACGTGCGCCGCAAGGTGAACCAGTTCGCGTTCCAGTACCGCAACCGCCTGTTCCAGCGCGTGTCCGGCTACCGCTTCCAGGCGGTGATTCCCGCGCTCTTGCCGGAGGAGCTGTCGCGCCTCACGCAGCCGTCCTCGGAGCTGGTGGACATGCTGCGCGACGTGGCCCAGGGCGTGGCGCTGGAGCCGTTGGACGGGCCCTTCTACGAAGCGCTGCGCAACGCGGTGGCGCCCTTCAAGCCCATCGCCACGGTGATGAAGCCGGACGAGAGCGGCAACTACACGGCGCTCAACCCCTACCGCGCGCTGGTGGCCCAGCTGTCGGACGAACTGAACGCGGTGCCCCGCACGGGCGTGGTGCCCGCGGAGGCGACGGCGTCGCTCAACGGAGGGCTGGCCACGGGCGGAGCCCAGCCGGCCAGCGGGGCCGCGAAGCTGCCGGAGCTGCTCACGCCGCTGGGGAGGCTGGCCTTCGCGATGATGCTGGAGGACGACACGTCCTACCTGCGCAAGGTGGACGCGTGGCTGGATCAGCAGGGGCTCATCGGAGAGCTGCGCCAGCCCTTCCGCCAGCCGTTCCTCGCGGTGCGCGAGCTGGGGCAGCGGGAGATTGAGCGGACCCTGGAGCGGCAGTGGGAGGACGCCTCCGGGCGGTTCCTGCGTCCGCTGCTGGGGCGCTACCCGTTCACGCCGGACGCGTCGCAGGAGGTGGATCCGGGAGACCTGGAGGTCCTGCGCCGGCAGGACGGCGCGTTCTGGGAATTCGTGACGCGGGTGCTGGCGCCGGTGTGCGAGGAGCGAGGCTCGGAGTGGGTGCCGCGAGGCGCGCTCCAGTCGCGGCTCGCGTTGCCTCAGGGGATGTTGCCCACGTTGGGGAGGCTGTCACGGCTGGCCCGCATGCTGTGGGACACGGAGGGGCGTCCCCGGCCGCTGATGTTGCAGGTGATGCCGCTGCCGCTGCCGAAGGCGCCCACGCAGGGCAGCTTCGTGACGCTGGGCTCGCTCAAGTGCGGCAAGACGACGTTCCTCGCGTACAACCAGAGTCCGTCGTGGCAGGAGTTCCCGCTGGCGTGGTGGGACCAGCAGACGGCGTCGCTGATGCTGGAGGTGCGAGCGCCCGCGGACCAGTCGGTGCAGTACGCGTCACTGGAGAAGTCACGTTCGGCGTGGAGCTGCTTCCGGCTGCTGGAGTCCTCGCAGTCCACGGAGGACCCGCAGCACCGCCGCTGGTCGTTGAAAGCGCGAGGAGCCGCATCCACGAACGGGGTGATGGACCTGCGCTTCGGGCTCAAGGGTGAGCCCTGGATTCCGTTCCGCGAGGTGCCGCGATGAAACCGTGGGCAAGCTGCATCCCGTTGGCGTTGTGTCTGCTGTCCGCCTGTCAGCCGAGCACGCTGCACCTGAGCGTGAAGGCGCCATCGGGGACGAACCAGGGCCGGCCGCTGTACATGCTGGTGCGCAAGGTGGATCCGAAGCAGTTCGCCGTGGAGTCCTACGGCGAGGTGTCCGCGCGCATCTTCCAGCCGGACGCGGACGTGCTGATGTCGGCGCTCATCTATCCGGGCACGTTGCAGCGCCTGAAGGTGCCGCTGCCGGACGACGACGCGCCGGTGGCGGTGTCGTTCCTCTTCACCGCGCCGGACGGCACCTGGCAGCAGTTCGTCAACACGCCCACGCCAGGCTCGCTGGACATCGAGCTGCTCGAAGGGCGCATCCGCACGGGCACCCAGCCCGCGGCGCCAAACGACCCCAAGGGCGACGACGCGGCGAAGCCGCCCGAGCCGCCCGCCGCCCCGAAG
>NZ_RAWE01000009.1 GCF_003611695.1 Corallococcus carmarthensis
GGGGACAGGGGGGCGGGACACGCAGGGGACAGCGAGCGCAGGGACAAGTAGTGCGACGGCCCGGGCGAAGCCCGACAGCTCGGCTTCGGCGCGCAGGCGGGACTCGCGCTCGTGGAGCAGCGCCTCATCGCTGCGGGCGAGCTCGGCGCGCACGCGCTCCAGTTCGTCAGCGTGGGAGCAGGACTCGTCACCGGGAAGCTGGTGGCCGACGTCGGGCGCGACGTCCGTGGGCGTTGGCCAGCGCGCCTCGGGCGGCAGGTCGCCGGGGATCACCTGGCTCGCGTCCTCCTCGGTGACGAGCTGCCCGGACAGCAGGCGCACCATGCCGGCGGGAACGGGCTCCTGGGCGGACACCTCCAGGGACGGAGGCATCACGGGACGTCGGCGAGGGCGAGCGGGAGGTGTGGGGCAGGTGCTCATGGGCTACGACTCCTCGGAGGTGTCGGACGCGATGGGGTGGGGCGGGGCCAGCCACGTGGGCGGCGTCAGCACGCAGGGCGGGTGCCGGCAGCAGCTGGGCGGCACGGGCTGGTCCACGCAGTCGGCCTGCCAGGCGATGCCGTGACGGCAGGTGGGCCACGGGCCCGGGTGCTTCCCGCGCACCGCCTCGGAGGCAGTGCGCGGGGCGTGGGGCGACGGCAGGCCCTCGTTGGTGATGGCGTCGCCCAGTCGGATGGCTCCGCAACGCTCGCAGCGCACGGCGGGCAGTCGGCAGCGGCTCACGGGGACCCCACCGCGGCGCAGGTATGCGGCGGGCAGCCGGGCGCAGTGCAGCGCCAGGAGCGGCACGTGCGACAGGGCGTCATCGCGCGCCGGCATGTGCACATGCGCAGGACGCGCTCGCGGAGAGTGGCGGGCTCACGGCTCTCTGCGCGCGCGGCACGGGCCTCGTAGGTGTCCCAGCGCGCCCGGTCCGCCTGGGCCACGGAGCCGAAGGCCAGACGCACGCGGGCCAACGTCGGCGCGGGCAGCTCCCACAACGCGTCCGCCGGACCGGGAGGGCAAGCCACCGGCTCCGGCAGTGCTACCGGCTCCTCCAGCCAAAGCCCTACCGGGCCCACGTACCAGCGCGACTGCTGCTCGCCGTCCGGCCACAGTGACACCGCGGCGACGCGAGCCACCGCCACAACCGCGCTGGTGGGCACCTCGCCCGCGCGTGGGGCGCTGACGCCCGGCCCGTGCCAGGAGGCCATCCACTCGGCCAGTTCGGGCACGTACTCCGCCGCCGCGCACACCGCGACGTAGGTGCCCAGGACATCCGGCGCCGGGGGCCGATGCAGGTTGAGGACGGGCGCGTTGCGGACCTGGACAGCCCAGGCCCACGGCTGGAGTGCGGTCGCGCCGAAAATGGGCACGCGCATGGGGGCGTCGCAGGGGCTCATGCCGCCTCCAGCTCCTGAAGGGCGACGACGACGCGGAGGACAGCGAGCGCGACGAGGACGCCCGCTAGCGTGAGCAGGTCACGCATGGGACGCCTCCTCACCGACAACGGCGCGGACCTGCTGCCGCCAGGACGCCTCCCGACTGCGCGCCTCGCTCCACAGCTCGCGGCACCGCTCGCTGCTGCACGTGCCCGCCGGTACGTCGGCGCGCTCGTGGTAGACCTCCGCGAAGGACCGCGGCGCCCAGCAGACGGCGCAGCCGCCGAGCTGCATCAGCTGCGCCTCGTCGTGGAGGCGCTTGCGCAGTAGCCCCAGCTGGCTCGCCGGCGTCGTCTCCAGCAGGTAGGCCACGGCCGTCCGGCGCATGGCGGGAGTCGTCAACAGGGGCGAAAGGGCAGGCGGGGGGAACACGGCCACAGCGGCGCGGAGCTGCTCGACGTTGACGCTCACGCGCGCCTTGCCGCGGACGTCGAGCACAATGACGTGCCCCTGCGTCTGGGCATCGTCGGCCTCATCGCGCAGATTCAGGGTGGTGCGGGCCCAGTCCACCAGCGGGCGCACCGCTTCGACCTGCGCCCGGAGCGCCACCAGCTCGCGCTCCAGGGTGTCGACGGCGGTGGACGCGGCTGCACTCGCCGCTTTGCGGCGGCCACGTCTGGCGCTACCGGCAATGAGCCCCAGCGACTGCCGGATGACTGCCGTCAGCGCCGCGCTCAAAGGGCGCCTCCGTTGTCACGGAACGCCTGCACCTGGACGTCGAGGGTCCTCAGCAGCTGGCCGGGGACGGCCTTGCGCTCTCCGAAGGTGTCAGCCAGGGCGCGCACCAGCGCATGGACATCTTCGATCTGCTGCCGGAGGCGCGCGGCCTCGTTCACGGCCGCCGGGAGAGCGTGCTGCCAGCAGGCCATGGGGGGCTGCCCGCCCATGGTGCTGGCGCTGCACACCGCGCAGCCCGGCACCAGCGGGAGTGAGCGCCGGAACGCTGTCACCGCGTCGGTGTCCGTCCCCGAGGGCGTGAGCGGCCCGGCCTGCCTGGCATGCCCAATCGCGTTGAGGACGGCCAGGCACTCCGAAGGCTCCAGGCTGACCCCGAGGCCTGCCGCGCCGGTAGACAGGTACGCGCGGAGCTTCTCTCCGAGCAGCCTGGGGGAGGCGTCCGGGACACTGGACGGTCCAGCAGGACGCTGGACGGTTCGGGACTGGGTGCGAGACGAACGTTTCATGGTGAGGCTCTCTCCGCCGCGCGCTTCGGCGCGCGGTCAGCGGGTGGCGGGGCTCGTTCGCGCCCCGTGCGGCAAGGGCAGGGCGTTACGAACGGAGGCGTTCCGGGAGGAGCCGCACGGCGGCTTCCAGTGCGTGTTGGAGGCATGCCTGGGCGGCGGTGCAGTCCGCGCATCCCGCGACGGCAGGGACACGAGCGCGGAAGACGTCGGCCTGAACCCGTGTGCTCGCTGCGTGCTCGCCAGCCGTCACCAAGAGGCGCGAGGAAGCAACAGCATCAAACCCACTGCCGCGCGAAGTCCTCGGAAACTCTGAGGAATCAACACGGTTCAACAGCGTGATGGGAGGCTGGTTTCTTTCTCTTCCAGAACGGCATCGACGGGCGCATGGTGCGCTTCGACGTCATCTCCGTCGTGGGCCAGGGCGAGCACGCCCGGGTGGAGCACCTGCCCGCCGCCTTCGACGCTGGCATGTAAAGGAATCCATCCCTTGGCTGGAACGCTCTACCTCGTGGCCACGCCCATCGGGAACCTGGGGGACGTCACCGCCCGGGCCCTGGAGACGCTGCGCACCGTGGGCTTGCTCGCGTGCGAGGACACCCGGCACTCGCGCATCCTGTTGGACCACTTCGGCATCGCCGGGAAGGACCTGGTGAGCCTGCCCGCATTCGCGGAGGGGCAGCGCGCCGGGCGCATCCTGGACCGCATCGAAGCGGGGGAGGACTGCGCGCTCATCACCGACGCGGGCAGCCCCGGCATCAGCGACCCGGGTGAGAAGCTGGTGGCGGAGGCGCTGGAGCGCGGCCTGAAGGTGGAGCCGGTGCCCGGGCCCACGGCCCTGGTGGCCGCCTTGAGCGCGTCGGGGCTGCCCACCGGGCGCTTCCACTTCCTGGGCTTCCTGCCGCGCAAGGGGCCGGAGCGCCGGGCCATGCTGGACGAGGTGGCCCCCCTGTCCGCCACCTGCGTCCTCTACGAATCCCCGCGCCGCCTGGCGGAGACGCTGGTGGACCTCCAGGAGGCCTGGGGGGACCGGCGCGCGTGCGTGGCGCGCGAGCTGACCAAGTTGCACGAGGAGTTCGTCCGGGGGCCGCTGTCCACCCTCGTCGCGCGCTACGCGGGCGAGGAGACCCGGGGCGAGGTGGTGGTGCTGGTGGAGGGCCGCACCGGCGAGCAGCGCTGGAGCGAGGACGAGCTGCGCCGGGCGCTGGAGGCGGGCCTGGCTCGCGGCGAGAAGCTCAAGCCGCTGAGCACGGAGCTGGCCCGCCGCGCGGGGTGGCCCGGCCAGGAGGTGTACCGGCTGGGCCTGGGGTTGAAGCAGCGGTAGGGGAGGCCCTCCGCTGCTTCAGGCGTGGCGCTTCAGAAGCTGAAGGTCGCGCCCAGGTCGAAGCGGAACGTGGTGCTCTGGATGGCCCGGAAGCGGCGGGACACCAGGTCGTAGCGCCAGTCGAACGTGGGGTTCAGCTCCGGCGAGCCCACCGCGGTGTCCACGGTGCCGTCGCCGTTCACGTCCTGGCCAATGGCCTCGGTCGTGAGCAGGTGGTCCGTGTTGTAGAGGAACTTGCCGGAGGCGTAGATGGTGAAGGCCTGGGCGGCGCGGGCGGTGACGCCGAACTGACCGCCCACCTGGAGGTAGTCGTCGGAGGTGAGCAGCTTGCGCAGCGCGGAGCTCAGCTCGTTGTAGTACCGGCCGCGGCCCACGTAGTTGCCCAACAGCCGCAGGTCCAGGGTGAGCTTCTGGGACTTCGCCGCGCTCTCGAAGGGCACCAGCTCCATGCCGAAGGTCAGCGCCGTCTGCGAGGGGGCATGGATGCCCGTCTCGTTGCGGGTCCACGGCTCCTTGTAGCAGTTGCCCGGGGCGCCCAGGTTGGGCGGGTTGGCGCCGGACTGGTCGCAGTTGGAGTAGGCGCCGGGGCCGCGCACCGGGATGGTGTAGGACGCCTTGAAGTACGGCTCCGCCACGCCCATGCGCCGCGAGAAGGCCGTGTAGAGCTGGTACTTGTGGACGCGGTCGCCCACGTTGCCGCGGTCGCCATCCGGGTCGGTGTTGTCCAGGCTCGGGTCGCGCTGCTTTGCGGTGGGCGCCTCGTAGTCGATGCCGATGATCCACGTGGGCTTGGTGTCGTCCTTCTCCTGGTTGAAGAAGGCGTACGCCAGACCGAAGTGAACATTGCCCACGCCGCCCCGGTAGCTCTCCTGGGGCACCTGGAACAGCCGGCCCACGCAGCCCTCGGCGGAGTAGGGCGAGCCGTCCGCGTTGAAGCAGCTGTTGGTGATGGTGGAGTTGCCCTGGTTCGTGCCCGACACGAAGTTCCAGGTCTCGTTCTGCTGGAAGACGATGGGCAGCTTGAAGCTGAACTCCAGGTCCTTCCAGAGGCCGAAGGCCACGGCCAGATTCAGCCGCGCGTCCACGCCCTTGTACCAGAGCTCGTTGACCTCCCTGACGTCGGTGGCGTCGCCGCCAGCGAGCTGCTCGCGGACGATCTTCGCGCGCGTCTGCGTGCGCTCGAAGCCCACATCGAGGAAGAGGTCAAACGGATCATCATCCTCGAACGAGGAAGCAATCCGGGTGATGTCCGCCGCGCTGGCGGCGAAAGGCACGCCCAGCGTCAGCGCGGCGATGACGGCGCGAAACCTGTGCATCCACTACCTCCGACGACCACGGCCCAGGCCTGCCAGCTAGCCGTGCCGTCGGAGGAGTGTCAAGAAATGGGTGGGCCTTACTTGCCCGCCACGGGCGTCCCGAGCAGTCCGTCCAGCCGCTGGACCTCGGCGTCGAAGGCGCCCTTCTGGGTGGCCACCAGGGCGGCCCGGTAGGTCTTGTGCTGGTCGAAGGGGTCCAGGACCCGGTCGTCCCCGGTCATGAGCTGGTAGTGCAGGTGGGGGGCGAAGGAGTGGCCCGTGTTGCCGCTCTGGGCCAGCACCTGGCCCGCGGACACGCGCATCCCGGCCTGGACCGAGCGGGGCAGCTCCGACAGGTGCAGGAAGAGCGCGCGGCGGCCCTTGCCCCCGGACTCCACCAGCTCGATGCAGTTGCCGTTGCTGCCGAAGTTCCAGTTCTTGCGCTTGACGACGCCCGCGAAGGGCGCCCGGACGGTGGTGCCCACCGGCGCGCGGAAGTCCACGCCCTTGTGGCCGCGGCCGTCGCGCAGCAGGGAGGTGATCTGCTCGTAGCTGTCGATGGGCGACTTCTCCATCCGCAGCTCCAGCTCGTCGCCGCCAGGCAGGTAGTAGTGCGAGTTCGGCTCACCCGCGGGCGTGAAGCGGTAGGCGCGGTGCGTCTGGCCCGTCTTGCCGCTCACGAAGCGCACCGCGTACACCAGCGGCTCCTCGTTGGGGCGGCGCTGGAAGAGCACGTCCAGCGTGTCCCCCCGGAGGATTTCACCGGGGACTCGCACCCACCACACCAGCGTGCGCGTCACCACCTGCGCCAGGGCGGGGCCCACGGTGGCGTCGGAGGCCTGGACGAGCGCCGTCTCCAGCGGGCCCTCGATGCGGATGGACACGCGCTCCAGGCCGGCGGCCTTCACGGGGTCGGCGGGCACGGGCGCGGCCACGGGGGCTTCCGCCACGGTGCCGGCGTCCAGCGCGGTCACGGTCTGCGAGGCGACGTCCATGGGGACATCCGCCATGCGCTGTTTCCACCACCACACGCCACCCGCGGCCGCGCCGAGGATGACGGAGACGGCAACCACCGGTCCGAAGGGATTGCGCTTCGGTGGTCCACCGAGGGTGGGAAGATTCGGCCGCATTCAGGCTCCCTGAGGGTAAGAAGGTACGCGGGGGCCGAAACCGCTGGCGAAAAGGCGATATTTCGGCGCCCCGGGGGCTACTCGTCCGGGCCGTCGTCCTGACCGTCCGGGGTGGTGTCGCGCAGGCCGAACTCCTTCATCTTCGTCTGGAGCGACTTGCGGCTGATCTGCAGGAGGCGCGCGGCGCGCGTGACGTTGCCGCCCGTCTCGTCCAGCTTCTTGACGATGAGGTCCCGCTCCAGCTCCGCGGCCTTCATGCGCACGATGTCCTTGAGGCCCACCTCGCCCACGGGGACATCCAGCGTGCCCAGCGAGGCGGCGACCGGTGCCCCCGCCTGCACGCCCGCTCCCCCGCGCACCGGCTCCGGCAGATCCCTGGCGGTGATGAGGGGGCCGTCCGCGAAGAGCAGCACGCGCTCGATGAGGTTCTCCAGCTCGCGGATGTTGCCCGGCCACGCGTACGCCTGGAGCAGCGCGAGCGCGTCGTCGGCGATGCCTTCGATCTTCTTGTGGAGGCGCCGGTTGTACTTGTCCACGAAGTGCTGGGCGAGCATCGGGATGTCGCTGCGGCGCTCGCGCAGGGCGGGCAGCACGATGGGCACCACGGCCAGCCGGTAGTACAGGTCCTTGCGGAAGCGGCCCGCTTCAATCTCCGCCTGGAGGTCGCGGTTGGTGGCGGCCACCAGGCGCACGTTCACGCGCGTCGTCTTGATGCCGCCCACGCGCTCGAACTCGCCCTCCTGGAGCGCGCGCAGCAGCTTCACCTGCATCTCGACGGGGATCTCGCCAATCTCGTCCAGGAAGAGGGTGCCCTCGTCGGCCAGCTCGAAGCGGCCCGGCTTGGACGTGACGGCGCCGGTGAAGGCGCCCTTCTCGTAGCCGAACAGCTCGCTCTCCAGGAGCGTGGCGGGGATGGCGGCGCAGTTGATCTTGATGAACGGCTTGTCGCGGCGGCTGGACGCGCCGTGCAGCGCGGTGGCGATGAGCTCCTTGCCCGTGCCGCTCTCCCCGGTGATCAGCACCGTGGAGGGCGTGTCCGCGACCTTGTCGATGATCTTGTAGACGTCCTGGATCGGCGGCGACTCGCCGATGATGGCGGACCGGGCCTTGTGGTCCGCGCGCACGGAGCGCTTGGCGCTCTCGTTCGTCTTGGCGGCCTTGGCCACGACGGAGGACAGCTCCGCCTGATCAAAGGGCTTGGTGATGTAGTCGAACGCGCCCGCCTTGATGGCCTCCACGGCGGAGTCCACGGTGCCGTGCGCGGTGATGATGATCACCGGCACGTCCGGGTTGGCGGTGCGCACGGCGGCAAGGACTTCCATGCCGCCCAGCTTGGGCATCACCAGGTCGGTGACGACGATGTCCGCGCCGTTCTTGTGGAACTCGGCCAGGCCCTGCTCGCCGTTCTCCGCCACGGTGACGTCGAACCCGTCGCGGCGCAGCAGGGCGGCCAGCACCTTGCGCAGGTTCGTCTCGTCGTCGATGACCAGGACCTTCGCCATAAGCCTCCGTGCGTGGAAGGAGACTAGCGCCGCGCCGGGGGAGCGGCGGGAAGGGCGCCTTCCAGCGTGCAGATGGCGTCCGGGTGCTTGATGCGCAGGAGCAGCGACTCCAGCACGCGGAACGGGTGGTTCATCTTGCTGGCGCCCAGGTAGGCCGCGACCATGTCCATGGCCACCGCCAGGTCCATGTTCTCCCGGCCCGTGGACACCACCACGCCGG
Organism: Corallococcus carmarthensis; assembly: GCF_003611695.1. Classification (GTDB taxonomy): domain Bacteria; phylum Myxococcota; class Myxococcia; order Myxococcales; family Myxococcaceae; genus Corallococcus; species Corallococcus carmarthensis. Next base: position 8,074 of record NZ_RAWE01000009.1, read on the forward strand.
ACTCACCGCGCAGGCGGTTGGACTGGTAGACGCCGTCGGACGCGAGCTGGCGGATGGTCTCGATTTCGAGCACGCCCGTCTTCTCGTAGATGCGGTGCAGCTGCGAGTACAGCCGGGGCGACAGCACCACGGCGTAGGGCCCGAAGTGGCCGGCCTCGTTGAGCTTGCGCGTGGCCTCCACGATGGTCTGGAAGCCGCCGCCCGGCGCCGTCCAGTCCCCCAGCGTGGCGGTGAGGCGGCCGTTGGCCGTCATCAGGCCCTCGTAGCCCAGGCGCTGGTCGCCGTAGAAGATGAGCTCGTCTTCCTGCTGCGCGCACAGCGCGGCGGCGCCGGCGGCGGCGGACACGTCCAGCGGCATGTTGTGCGTGCGCGCCGCCTCGATGTCCCGCCAGTGCAGCAGGAAGTCCTTGTAGATGATCGGGATGGTCTTGAACTTGCGCACGTCGGTGAAGACCATCGCGGTCTCCTGCTCACCGACGATGTCCACCGCGCCCGGGGACACGCCCTGGAACTCGTCGTAGGCCACGGTCTGCACGCCCGCGCCCAGCGGCCCGTAGATGTCCAGGATGCGGCGGCCCACCAGCGAACGGCGCGCCACCTGGATCACCGTCTCGTTGAGGCGCGCCCACTCCTCTTCGCGCAGTGGGTTCTCGGCATGTCCAAGGAAGTCAGGCATCAGTGTCTCCGGCACGAGCGGCGGCAGAGGAGGGGAGAGGAGGAAGAGGGCGAAAGGATTTCAGCGACCGCTACCGGAGCCACCGCCACCACCCCGGCGCAGGCTGCCGATGGTGAGGGGATGGCTGTTGGCCGAAGGCGGCGGCGCGGGGACGCCATAGATGAGGCGCTGGGGCGGCAGGTTCGTCAGGGGCTCGTTCGCCAGGCGACTCACCGCGGGCGGCGCCTGCGTGATCACGGGCGAAGGCACGGCGGGCTCGGAGGGGACGTTTCCAACGGCGGCCTGGAAGTGGCCGGGGACGAAGGGCTTGGCGAAGTGCGCGTCCTGGCCCTTGTCGAGCATCCGGAGCATGTGGGTGGCTTCGGACACGTGCTCCTTCTCCTCCGCCGCCAGGTGGAGGAAGAAGGCGCGGACCTCCGGATTGGAGGAGTCCTCGGCGTAGGCCTCGTACTCGTTGATGGTCTCGAGTTCGCGTGCCAGCACGGCGCGGATGCGCGCGACGTCGGACCTCTCGGTGTCGGACTTTCCGGCCATTGGGGGCGGACCCTCGCAACCCATGGCGAGACCGTCAAGTGAAACAGCGGTCGCCGGGTTTCCTGCTGCACGAAGAAAGACGGTGGACGTAGAGTCCGCGCCTTCGTGACCGCCCCTGCTCCTGCCTCTCATTCGCAGCCAGTCCCCCCGGCAGCTCCTGTGCCGGCCGAACCCAAGCACGCGGGGGGACGCGGCGCCACGCTGGTCGCCATCGGCATCCTGGCGTCGCGCTTGATGGGCCTGGTGCGCGAGCGGGTCTTCGCGCACTACCTGGGCAACGCGGAGACGGCCGCCGTCTTCAAGGCCGCGCTGCGCATCCCCAACTTCCTCCAGAACCTCTTCGGCGAAGGCGTGCTGTCCGGCTCCTTCATCCCCGTCTACGCCCAGCTGCTGGGCAAGAAGGACGCGGACGAGGCGGACCGGGTCGCGGGCGCGGTGTTCGGCCTGCTGGCCCTGGCCACGGGCATGATGGTGGCGCTGGGCATGCTGGCCACGCCGCTGTTCGTGGACCTCATCGCGCCGGGCTTCGAGGGCGGCGATCGCGACCTGGCCGTGCGGCTGGTGCGCATCCTCTTCCCTGGCACGGGCTTCCTGGTGTTGAGCGCGTGGTGCCTGGGCATCCTCAACAGCCACCGGCGCTTCCTGCTGTCGTACCTGGCGCCCGTGGTGTGGAACCTCGTCATCATCGCCACGCTGTTGGGGGTGGGCGGCCGGTACGCGTCCGGCGGGCGCGCCGCGGAGGAGGCCCTGACGGAGTGGCTGGCCTGGGGCGTGGTGCTGGGCAGCTTCCTCCAGTTCGCGGTGCAGGTGCCCACGGTGCTGCGCCTGCTGGGCCACTTCCGCCCGGTGGTGTCGCTGGCGAGCGCGTCCGTGCGCCAGGTGATGAAGAACTTCGGCCCGGTGGTGCTGGGGCGCGGCGTGGTGCAGTTCAGCGCGTGGGTGGACACCGCCTTCGCGTCGCTCATCTCCAGCCGCGCGCTGTCCTCGCTCCTCTACGCGCAGACCATCTACCTCATCCCGGTGAGCCTCTTCGGCATGGCGGTATCCGCCGCGGAGCTGCCGGAGATGGCGCGCGCCACGGCGGATGGGGAGGCCCAGGCCCACGAGAAGCTGAGAACCCGCATCGACGCGGGCTCGCGGCGCATCGCCTTCTGGGTGGTGCCGTCCGCCGCCGCGCTCCTCTTCCTGGGGGACATGGTCAGCGGCGCGCTCCTCCAAACGGGCCGCTTCGGCGCGGCGGACTCGCGCTACCTCTGGTACCTGCTGATGGGCGCGGCGGTGGGCCTGGTGGCGTCCACCGTGGGCCGGCTCTACGCGTCCGCCTTCTACGCGCTGAAGGATCCGAAGACGCCCCTGCGCTACGCCATCGTGCGCGTGGCCCTGGGCACCGTGAAGGCGTGGTTCCTGGCGCTGTGGCTGCCGGAGCGGCTGGGGCTGCCCCGGGAGCTGGGCGCCGCCTTCCTCACCCTGTCCAGCGGCATCGTGGCCTGGGTGGAGACCACGCTCCTGCGCCGCAAGCTGCGCTCCATCGTGGGTCCCGTGGGCCTGCCGGCGGGGCTCCTGCCCAAGCTGTACGGCGCGGCGGTGGTGGGCGGGCTCGTGGCGCTGGCCGTCAAGCAGGGCCTCACCGGCCTCCTGGGCCCCATGCCCGACGTGGGCCTGGAGTGGGGTGGGGGGCTGCTCGTGCCGCCCCGGCTGCACCCGGTGCTGGGCCTCCTGGCCACCGCGGTGCCCTTCGGGGTCGTCTACTTCGCGGTGTCCGCCGCCCTGGGGGTTCCAGAGGCGGGCGCCGTCTTCCGCAAGGTGGGCCGGCGGCTGGGGCTCGCCCGCTAGACGCGGCGCGGCGCCCGGCGGCCAGGCTGCCCTCCAGGCGGTGTCTGGGGGCTCCTACGGAATGCAGGACAGGCCCCTTTCCGTTGCGATAGGAGGCCGATTGTGAGGGGAAGTCCGCATGCGGCTTCCTCCGGGCATGGCGCGCGTGTAGAGTGCGCCGCCTTTTTCAAGAGGCCCCGACTTCAAGGAAGTCCCGGGCCGAAATCGTCAACGGAAGGTCTCGGCAGTGAGCGACGAGAAGAGCGGCGGAAATTCGGGCGGTCCTGGCGGTTTCGGTCCCAAGAAGCCGAAGGCCACGTTTGGCGACGTGATGCTGGGCATCCCTTCGGGGAGCCAGGGCAACGAGCGCGGCGGTGGCCGTGGCGGTGGCGGCCGCGACGAGAAGAGCGGCCCGGGCCGGGGTGAGCGCGGTCCGCGCGACGCCCAGTCTCAGCCGCGTCCCCAGGGCGATGCGCCCCGCGGCGGCGGCGAGCGCGGCGGTGGCCGTGGCGGCGAGCGCCGGGGTGGCAGCGGGGGCGGCGAGCGCCGTCCCTCCGGCCCCATGGTGGTCGTGAAGCGCGCCTCGGGCTCCATCGAGACGCGCGCCCTGGAGGGTGAGAAGCCCGCCGAGGCGACCGCGACCGCGGAGCAGACGGGCGCCGACGCGCAGGCCTCCGCGGCCTCCACGCCGGCCCCGACGCCGCGTCCGGTGACGCCGGCTCCCGCGCCTCCCAGCCCCCTGTACGAGGAGGTCCCGGAGACGGAGTCCTTCGCGGACATGTTCGAGGCGCAGGTCAAGGACGGTGGCGCTCCCGGCCGCCGCGGCGTGCGCATTGGCGAGAAGGTCGCCGGCACCATCTTCCAGCTGGGCGCGGACACCGCGTTCGTGTCGCTGGACGGCTCCGCGAAGTCGGAGGCGATGATCGAGCTGCGCGAGCTCAAGGACGACGAGGGCATCCTGCGCTTCGGCGTGGGTGACCGCCTGGAGGCGCACGTCGTGGAGATGGGTGCCCGGGGCATCCTGCTCAGCCGCGCGCTGGCCAAGGGCAATGCGTCCTTCGCGATGCTCGCGGAGGCCCGCGCCTCCGGCATGCCGGTGGAAGGCCTGGTCCTCAGCGTGAACAAGGGCGGCGTGGAGGTGGCGATCGGTGAGACGCGCGCCTTCTGCCCCATCAGCCAGCTGGACATCCGCTTCGTGGAGAAGCCGGATCAGTTCATCGGCGAGAAGCTCCAGTTCCGCGTGACGGAAGTGCGCGATCGCAACGTGGTGCTGTCGCGCCGCTCGCTGCTGGAGGACGAGCAGCGCCGGCTGGCCACGGAGACGCGCAAGACCCTGGCCGTGGGCAAGACGGTCAAGGGCAAGGTCTCCGGCGTGCGCGACTTCGGCGTGTTCGTGGACCTGGGCGGCGTGGAGGGAATGATCCCCGTCTCCGAGCTCTCCTACACGCGCGTCGCGCATCCCAGCGACGTGGTGAAGCAGGGCGACGAGGTGGAGGTGGAGATCCTCCGCATGGAGGAGGGCCAGCCCAACTCCGCCGACAAGGCCAAGCAGAAGGAGCGCATCACCCTGTCGCTGCGTTCGCGTCAGGAGGATCCGTTCAAGAAGGCGCTGGAGGAGATCAAGGAGGGCGACCGCCTGCAGGGCAAGGTCGTCCGGCTCCAGCCCTTCGGCGCGTTCGTGGAGCTGCGCCCGGGCGTGGACGGCCTGGTGCACATCTCCGCGCTGAGCGACCGGCGCATCGCGCACCCGCGCGACGCGGTGAAGGAAGGCGAGGTCATCTGGGTCTCCGTCGAGAAGATCGACCCCAATGACAAGCGCATCGGCCTGCGCCGCATCTCCGAGGAAGAGGCCCAGCGTCCTCCCGAGGAGCGTCCCGCGAAGGCGGCCCAGCCGTCGGCTCCCTCGCAGCCCGCGGCGCCCCGTCCCCAGGTGGGCGCGGTCGTCACCGGCAAGGTGGACCGGCTGGAGCCCTACGGCGTGTTCCTCGCGTTCCCGGGCGGCAAGGGCCTCATCCCTGCCAGCGAGACGGGCACGGATCGCGGCACGGACATGCGCAAGCACTTCTCCATCGGGCAGGAGCTGAAGGTGGCGATCATCGACATCGACGCCTCCGGGAAGATCCGCCTGTCCATCCCCGGCGCGATCCGCGCGGAGGAGCGCGCCGAGGTCGAGGCGTGGCAGAAGACGCAGCAGCCGCAGGGCGCTGGCAAGAAGGGCTTCGGCACCTTCGCGGATCTGCTCAGCAAGTTGGGCAAGTAGTGGCGTCACGCCTTCTCGGCGCTCGTCGCGACAATGCGATGGGGCGCCGAGATAGGTGTTGACGGTAGCGAGTGGCTTCGGTACTTACCCTCTCGTTCTCGCCGCGGGGTGGAGCAGCCTGGTAGCTCGTCGGGCTCATAACCCGAAGGTCGCAGGTTCAAATCCTGCCCCCGCAACTTGAAAAGCCCGGAGTCGAAATGAAAGTTTCGACTCCGGGTGTTCAAATCGAGAGCAGCAGTAGCAGCGCAGCACGGTGACGCGGGGTGGAGCAGCCTGGTAGCTCGTCGGGCTCATAACCCGAAGGTCGCAGGTTCAAATCCTGCCCCCGCAACTCTGAGAGGGCCCCGGTGGAAACGCCGGGGCCCTTTCTCTTTTCCGCGTCTGGCTTACTTCGTTGGCGGCTCGCGCTTGGAAGGGCGCCACGCCTCGACAGGCTGGAGCGGGTGCTCCTCGAAGTGGCTGCGCACCGTGCGGACGAACGCGCCCACGTTCGCGGAGGCGCTCCGGCGTCCGGGGTAGATGACGCTCACCGGGACCGGTGGCGGCGCGAACGACCCGAGCAGCAGCACCAACCGCCCCGCGAGCACGGCGTCCATCACCTGGTACGAGAGCGTGCGCGCGATGCCGATGCCTCGCTCCGCGGCCGCGATGGCAGCGTCCGCGCTGTTCAGGATGAGCCGGGGCTGCACGCGGACGGGCTTCTCCTTTTCTCCGAACCTCCACTCGTTCGTTGTGTCGAGGTTCTCGAAGGCGATCAGCTCATGGCGGATCAGCTCGTCAGGCGACTTCGGCGCCCCTTTCCGCTTCACGTACTGCGGGCTCGCCACCAGCACGCGGCGGACGGTGCCGACCTTGAGGGCGATCAGCCCACTGTCCTTCAGGTCCCCCAGGCGGACGGCCGCGTCGATGCCTTCGTCCACGAGGTGCTGGTTCCGGTCGGACAGGTGCAGCCGGACGGACAAGCCCGGATGCGCGGCGAGCAGCTTCTGGACCAGCGGCAGCACGTGGAGCCGTCCGAAGACGATGGGCGCGGAGAGGCTCAGCTCGCCTCGGGGTTCGGCGTTCTCACCCCGCACACGGCGCTCGGATTCGTCCAGGTCCTCGAGCAGCCGCTGGCAGCTCTCCAGATAGACCTGGCCCCGTTCGGTGAGGCGCACGGAGCGCGTCGTGCGCGTGAGGAGCGCAAGGCCGAGCCGCTCCTCGAGCTGGGCGATGGCCCGGGTCGCCACGGAGGGAGAGATGCGAAGCCGGCGGGCCGCGCCAGAGAAGCTTCCCTGTCTGGCGACGGCGACGAAGGTCCGAAGCGTGAAGAGCTGGTCCATGATTCTTGCGGAGTTGGCAATGAAGCCTTGCGGGTCCGGCTGATTATTTCACGGCGCTGGATGGCTAGACATGGGGCATCGGCAATTCCGCCGTGTCGCCCGTGAGTGGTCCATGCCCCGCTTCGCCAGACTTGCCTTCACGCCCGCGGTCAAGGCGCTCCAGGAGCAGTTCGGGAGCCGCGCGGCCTACGCCCGTGTCGAGCGGGCAGGGGACGCACCGGATGTGATCGGTCCGGACGAGACCGCGTTCCTCTCCGAGCGTGACAGCTTCTACATGGCGAGCGTCGGCGCCCAGGGCTGGCCGTACATCCAGCACCGGGGCGGTCCTCCGGGCTTCGTCCGGGTGCTGGACGCCCACACGCTGGGCTTCGCGGACTACCGGGGGAACAAGCAGTACATCTCCGCGGGCAACGTCAGCGAGAACGACCGGGTCGCGCTCATCTTCGTGGACTACCCGAACCGCGCGCGCCTGAAGGTCCTGGCGCACGCGTCCGTCATCACCCGCGAGACGGACGCAGCCACGCTCGATCGCCTGGTGGTCCCCGGGCACGGCGCAAAGGTGGAGCGCGGCTTCGTGCTCCGGGTCGAGGGCTTCGACTGGAACTGCCCCCAGCACATCACGCCACGGTTCACCGAGGCCGAAGTCGACACCGCGATGCGCCCGATGGTGAGCGAGCTCCACACGCTCCGCGCCGAGAACCGCGCCCTGCGCGAGGAGCTTGCTCGCTTGAAGCGTTCCCCGGTTTGACCCCGAACCTACGGTTGGGTAGGTTACGGTTCGGTAGGTTCGGCCATGGAGGCGAGAGCCATGAACAGCCAGTCGCCGGGAACACGGAAGAACGCGGAGGCCCTTCGGGGTGCCAGCCGCCTCGCGGTGCAGGCCACCCGGGGCGTGATGGGGCTCGTCGGGGAGGTGCACTGCACCATCGCCAGCGGTCCGTCCATCCTGGGCAGGCCGCTGGAGCGCCCGGCGCGGGCCGTGACGGGGTGGATCTACTCGGCACTCCAGGAGGTCACGCGGCACGTCGGGGCAGGGCTCGATGCCGTGCTCGCGCAGCTCTCACCGTGGCTGGGTGACAGTGCTCCGGGGCCCCAGCGGGAGGCGGTGGTCTCCGCGCTGAACGGTGTGCTGGGGGATGCGCTGGAGGAGCAGGGCAACCCGCTCGCCATCCCGATGACGTTCCGGGTCCACGGGCAGCCGTTGCGCCTGGATCCCGAGGCCCTGCGCGAAGCCCTTCCGGAAGCAGGGAGCCGGCTGCTCGTGCTGATCCATGGCTCCTCGATGAACGACCTGCAGTGGAGCCGGCGAGGGCATGACCATGGCGCTGCACTCGCGCGCGACCTCGGCTACACGCCGGTGTATCTCCACTACAACAGCGGTCTGCACATCTCCCGGAACGGGCGTGCGTTCTCGGAGCTGCTGGAACAGCTCGTGTCCTGCTGGCCCGTGCCGCTCGAATCGCTGACGCTCATGGGGCACAGCATGGGGGGGCTCGTGGCGCGGAGCGCGTGCCTCACGGCGGAGGCCGTGGGCCATGGCTGGCGTCCGTTGTTGCGCAAGCTCGTCTGCCTTGGCACGCCCCATCACGGTTCGCCGCTGGAGCGCGGTGGAAGCTGGGTGGACGTGCTCTTGGAGATCAGTCCCTACAGCGCGCCGTTCGCACGCCTGGGACGGATCCGCGGTGCCGGGGTCACGGACCTGCGCTTTGGCAACGTGCTCGACGCCCACTGGGAGGGGCGGGAGCGCTTCGGGTGGGGTGGAGATGCCCGTCGAGGCCTCACGCTGCCGGAGGGCGTGGCCTGCTATGCGGTGGCCGCGACCACCGCGAAGGCGCTGGCGGAGCGGCTGCCCGGTGACGGGCTGGTCCCGGTGGACAGCGCGCTCGGGCGGCATGCCCAGCCGGAGCTCACGCTGTGCTTCCCGGAAGCGAACCAGCGCATCATCGTGGGCGCGAACCACCTGGACCTGCTCGACCACCCGGAGGTCTACGCCACGCTTCGCACGTGGCTCGCTTCCTGAGCGGCCCCCGCCATCGCGTCACCGTTGCGGCCATGGGGTCCTCCAGTTCGTACCAGACGCGAGCCGCGAGTGTGAGTGGACCCGAGCCGTACTAACCGCCTTCTCCCCGCTGGCGTCGGCGGAACTCCTCCACCTTCGCCTTGTTGCCGCAGCCCGACATGGAGCACCAGCGCCGCTGTCCGGAACGCGAGGTGTCCACGAAGAGGAGCGCGCAGCTTTCGCCCTCGCAGTTGCGGATGCGCTCCGCCAGCGGGCCCCCCAGCAGCTCCACTCCGTCCCGCGCCACCGCCGCCAGCAGTGAGTGCACGCCACCGCGCGTCCACGTCAGACCCTCGGGGCCTAGCTGGGGCGCCGGAGGAGGCTCTGCCGCCCACCGGTTCACCAGCGCCCTGTCCTTGGAGTCCAGGCCCTCGCTTCGCAAGCGGGCGACCGCCAGCCGGTAGAGGGCCTCGCGAAGCTCGCGCGCGTGCCGCAGGTCCTCGTCGGTCGGCTTCGGATCCTTCGCCGCCAGCCCGGCGGCGACCAGCCACCGGCCCAGGTCGTGCGGTGTCTCCAGCAGGTCCTTCGGCTCGGCCTTCAGCCGTGCGGCCAACGACGCTGGCAGGTCCAGGCAGAGCCGTCCCGAGCGGAACTTGAACCCGTCCCGCAGCTCGCCGGCCGGCGCCGCGGACGGCTCCGGTGCCTGGGTTTTTCTGGGTGCCATGACAGCTCACAGGAAAGCATGAAACCGGATTGACAGGTTACGGAAATCCAATCATATCTCCGCTCGTAACCTGTTCATGGGGTTACGGTATTCCATCCGTCGCGGAGGAGCACCCATGCAGCTGGAAGGCCGGAAGGTGATTGTCGTTGGGGCGGGCTCGGGCATCGGCAGGGGCGTGGCCATCGCCGCATCGGAGGCGGGCGCCCACGTGGTGCTGGCGGGCCGCAAGCGGGAGACGCTGGAGGCCACCTCGGAGTTGATGAAGGGCCCCCTCGAGGTGCGCGTCCTGGATGCTTCCGTGGAAGCGGAGGTGGCGGCCTTCTGCGAAGCGGTGGGCCCCTTCGACCATCTGGTAAGCACCGTGAGTCAGGGCGTCGCCGGGCCCCTCACCGGGCTGGGCTTTGCGTCCATCGAGCGGGCCTTCGCCGCCAAGCTCTGGGCGCCCATCTACCTGGTGAAGCACGCCTCGTCGCGCATCTCTCCGGACGGCTCCTTCACCTTCTTCTCTGGGTTCCGCGCCTGGAAGCCTGCCGTCGGCACCTCCATCACCAGCCTTGTGAATGGAGGGCTCGAAGCCTTCACCAAGGCCATGGCCGTGGAGCTCGCTCCGGTGCGGCTCAATGCCATCTCTCCGGGAGTGGTGGACTCCGGCTCCTTCTGGGACCGGCTCGGTGCCGAGGCCCGCGAGCGGCTCTTCGCGGACTACGCCAACAAAGCCCCAGCCCGCCGTGTGGGGACGACAGCGGACCTGGCCGCCGCGACCCTCTTCGCCATGACCAACCCCTTCCTCACCGGCACCGTCCTCTCCGTGGACGGCGGTGCGGTGCTGATGTGAGAGGACCCACTCCGATGAATCGAATCCATTGGCGCGCACTCACGGCCGGGTCCCTGCTGCTCCTGGCGGTCCTCTTCATGTCGCGCGACGCGGACGCCCGGGAGAAGTCGCTCCAGGAGCAGCTCGTGGGGACCTGGACGCTCGTCCTGGTCGACAACGTGCTCCCGGATGGGACGCGGGTGCAGCTCTACGGTGCGGCTCCCCAGGGCCTCCTCATGTTCGATGGCCAGGGGCGCTACTCCATCCACATCCTGCGCGCGGGCCGGGCCCGGTTCGCGTCCAGTGACAAGAGCCAGGGAACGCCAGAGGAGAACCAGGCCACCGTGCGGGGGACCAACTCCCACTTCGGCCGGTACTCGGTGAACGAGAAGGAGCGCATGTTCACCTTCCACATCGACCACGCCTCGTTCCCGAACTGGGAGGGAACGGAGCAGCGGCGCACCTTCACGCTGACGGGCGATGAGCTGACATACCTCGTCCCCGCGCCGACGACCGGTGGGACGGGGACCGTCGGCGAGGTGAAGTGGAGACGCGCGAAGTAGCCGCGCACGCCCGCGCTACAGCGGCTGGACGTGATCCGCGATGCGGCCCGTGGCGAGCAGTTCGCGCAGCTCGTCGGCCATGCGGTCGCCCTCGGTCAGCACCTGCTTCCACGCGCGGATGCGGTCCTCGTCCTTCATGTTCGTGAAGTCCGAACGGTCCGGGATGCGTCCGCCGGGCAGCCGCGCCAGGTGCGCGGGTGACGGGGTGATGATCAGCGCGCGGCGGAAGTTGAGCGGTCCCGCGCGGCGCCACTTGAGCGACTTGTCGAACCAGCCGGGCACCACGTACGGGTAGAAGTGCGGATAGAGCACCAGCCCGTCGCCCGCGCCGTAGTCGACGTCCAGGTGGTAGTCGACGACGCCGCCGTCCCGGTACGTGCCGGGCGGCGCGCCGGGGATGTCGTGCACGCCCGCGAGCACCAGCGGAATCGAACCCGACGCGATGAGCGCCGGACGCAGGTTGTCGCGGGTGAGGGGACGGTGGACCGACGGCAGGTCCTTGAGACCGGCGAAGGGACTCGAATCCCCGGCGGTGTGGAAGACCACGCGCTCCATGTGCAGCCCGAGCGTCCGGCGGCTCACCGCGTTCGTGAGCGCGCCCAGCACGAAGCCCGCGAGCTGCACGCTGGACTGCTCCATCGCCAGCAGGCCCTTGCACCGGGTCGTCACCACGTGCAGCCGTGCCCACGGGTGCGTCAGGATCTGCTCCGCGCCCTCCGGGCCCAGGAGCGATTCGAGGACCGTGGCGCTCACCTCACTGACCAGCGTGGGCGGCGGCTTGGGCGGATAGCGCTGTTCCAGGTATGCGTCCGCGAAGCGCCTGAGCGCGGCCACCGGCTCCTTCTGCGCCAGGCACGCGAGCCGCCAGCTCCCGATGGAGCTGCCAATGAGGTGCAGTGGCCGGGTGCGCGGCTGCTGGAGGAGCTCGCCGAACAGCACGCGGTCGATTCCCTCCAGTCCCAGCCACTTCGGCCCTCCGGAAGCACCCGGAAGGATGTCCACGTCCTCCGCGCGCAACCCGCGCTCCCGGAGGATGCGCAGGGCGTCGGGGCCCGCAAGCAGGGTCAGGCTCTGGCTCATCGCGGGCGCGGACCCTAGCAGTCCGGTGCCGGGAAGCGCTCGCGAAGCGTGCTTCGTGAGCGCCCCGGTCCTGGGGAAAGGTCAGCGGTCGTCGCCCTTCGGCTCCGAATCCAGCGGATGGATGGTCACCACCTGGTGTCCGTCGTGATCCGGATCACTGCGCGCCTCCTCCAGTTCCTCCGGTGTCCGGGGCGCCCGTTCGGAAAACGCGTCGTTCTCGAGGTGGCGCTGACGCTGCTCGCTGGTCTCGCCGTACCCCTCCAACTTCTTGCCGGCCATGGTCGTGCTCCCTCGTGAAGGTGAACCACAAGGGTTGCGACGACGGCCGGTGGGCGCAAGCGGTGGTCTGCCCGCGTGGCCGCACGCTCCAGGAGCAGGGCTCCGGCAGGCGCTCACTCCTCCAGCGTCCCCACGGAAGGGGCCACGCCGTCGCGCTCGCGCTGGGCCTCCAGGTAGGCGGAGAAGCCCGCCTTGGACTGGATGCGGAACACCGGGAGGCGGGCGAGCACCTCCTCCGCGAAGGCGTACTGCTCGCAGACGAGGCTCGCGCGCAGGGCGCCTTCCGGGCCGCCGGTGAAGGGCTGGACCTCGTGCTGGAGGTTTCCCCGGAAGTGGACCAGCAGGCCCGGCCTGGGTCGCACCTCGCCCTGGAGCTGGTTGTCGCGCAGCAGCCGCAACGCACCTCCCTGCGCGCCTCGCGGAACCCGGAGGTAGAGGACGCTCACGTGTTCGGGCGTCGCGTCCGGCACGCCGCTGGGTTCCTGCAACGTCGCGTCGATGTGGCGTCCCACCGGTGTGCCCGCGTCCAGCAGCAGCAGGTTCAGATAGAACGCGTTGGGACGCGGACGCGTGTCACGGCCGCCGAACCAGCGCTGTGTCCACGGCAGGAGCCCGCGTGCACTGTCGTCGTCGAGGATGCGGCGCAGGTAGACGGACAGGAACGGGAAGCGCGACTCCAGGTTCGCTCGGCCCTCTCGCGTGAAGATGAACGCGAAGCCCCGGCTCGCCCGGAACGTCCCCATCAGCGGGCTGCGCGCGACGAAGCGGGAGCCGAGCAGGGCGTCCCCCAGGGACTCAAGCTCCGCGCGGGGCAGGGCGTCGCGGTGGGTGACGTACTCGGGCACGGCCCAACGCTAGCGCCTTCCCGGTGCGCGCGAGAGGGGGAACCGCCGCCGCTCGCCTCCCTCCCGGCCGGGCCCTGGCTACACGGCCGCCTGCTTCGCGCCGCCCTTCGTCTTGCCCAGCATGTGGAGCAGCGCCTTCTCCGAGCAGTGCATGCCTTCGCCAGCACTCGCCGCCAGCTCGTCCACGGAGTGGAAGTAGCGGTCCACCACCTGGCCCCGCTCGAAGAGCACCAGCACGGACGGGTAGATGTACGACGCCTTCGCGACCGCGGGCGTGTTGCCCAGATGCTCGGAGGCCTCTCGCACCGCGGCCACCATGCTCTTCTTGATCACGGTCTTCTTCACCGGGCCGCCGTCGCCGCACTCCTTCACTCGCTCGCGGGCCTTCGCCAGCGCGCAGGCGCAGATGAGCGTGCCCGCCCAGGTGCGGAAGTCCTTCGCGCTGTAGCCCGGGCCCATCACCTGCTGGATGTACTCGTTGATGTGCCGGCGCCGCACGTCCACCACCGCGCCGTCGTCGACCACGAACTTGAAGACGTCGCGCCCGCGCACCTTCAACAACTGCCGCACGAGCGTCGCCACGCGCCGGTCCTTGAGCTCGCGGTGCTGCCGCACGCCGGACTTGCCCGGGTAGTCGAACACCACCGTGTCGCCCGTCACCTTCACGTGCCGCGCCCGCAGCGTGGCCAGTCCGAAGCTGCCGTGCTCCTCCGCGTAGCGTTCGCTGCCCGGACGGATGAAGCACGTCCCCAGGATGCGCAGCATCCCCGCCAGCACCCGCTCCCGGCCCAGGCCCCGCTTGCGCAGATCCTTGCTCACCTGGCGCCGCATCTTCGGCAGCGCCTGCGCGAAGCCCACGATGCGCTGGTACTTCGCGTCCCGCTGCTTCTGCGTGTGCGCCTCGCTGTAGCGGTACTGCCAGCGGCCCGCGCCGTCCTTGCCCACGGCCTGGAGGTGCGCCGAGGCCTTGGGCGAGATGGCCACGTCCGTCCAGGCGGGGGGCAGCCTCAGCGCGTCGATGCGCTCACGCTCTGAGTGAGACACCGCACGGCCTCTCGCGTCCACGTACCGGAAGCCTCGCTTCATGGATCCCAGCCGCCGGTGGCCGTCCTGTTGGAGCCGCTCCAGCTGCGTCATCCCCCGGTGACTCGTGGACTTGGGCGGCTCGGATTCTGAGACGGCGGCATGAGAGGGCATCGCTTCCCTGTAGTGCGCAGCCTACGCCGGGGCGGCAACCCGGTTGCCCCCTGGCGGCATGGCCAGCAGGCGGCCGGAAAAGCCCCGGGTGGCATTTTCGGATACGGGTGCAGTCGTTTAGAGTTGGTTGCGACTCCCACCTCTCAATTTATTCCCGAGGCATGACCACCTTCCTCGCCGCCCTGCTGGCGTTCCCGACCGCCATCTTCACCATCCTCCTCGGTGTGGTGCTGGCCTACTGGCTGTGCGTGATCGCCGGCGCGGCGGGCATCGACATGCTGGACGGCGACGTGGACCTGGAGGGCGGCGCCAAGGCGGTGAGCGGCGCGTTCGAGGGCGGCGCCAAGGCGACGTCGGGCCTGCTCGAAGGCGGCGCGAAGGCCGTCGGGGGCCATGACGTCGGCCACGCGGGCCACTCGCACGTGCACGACGCGGAGGCCGCCACGGGGCTGCTCGCGGCGCTGGGCTTCGGCGGCATCCCCGTCACGGTGTCGGTGAGCCTGGTGGTGTTCCTCTCCTGGTCGCTGTCGCTGCTCAGCGGACAGGCCACGCACGGGGCGCTCTCCATGCTGCCCTCGTGGCTCGTGAGCACGGGCCTGGGCTTGGTCTGCGCGACGGTGGGCACGGTGGTGGGCGGGCTCGCGGTGCGGCCCCTGCGCCCCGTCTTCATCGCCCGGCGCGCTCCGGGCCGCGAAGCGCTGATGGGCCGCGTGTGCACCATCTCCAGCGGCAGCGTGACGGCGAAGGACGGCCACGCCACCTTCGAGGACGGGGCCGCGGGCCTCATCCTCAACGTCTTCTGTGACAAGCCCAACCAGCTCAAGCGCGGCCAGCCGGCGTTGATCCTCGGCTACGACGCGGAGCGGGGCGTGTACGAGGTGGAGCCGGTGGACTGGCTCCTCCCCCAGGAAATGGAGCAGCTGCGCGATCCGCTCAAGGCAGCGGCCATCGCGCGAGCCCGCGCCCAGCGATGAACATTGGCGTCCTCCGGCACCTGCCGGAAGGGCGCGACAATCGGCACCGGGTGGCTTTCGCGGGGGACCCCGAGTGCTTGGAACAAGGCCCGCCCAACGGACTTCTCAGGATAGGCCATGGATCCCATCAGCATCGCGGCAATCACCGGCGGCGGCGTCATCATCCTCTTCGGCATCTTCGTCAGCGTGGCCAAGTTCTACCGCCAGGTGGACCAGGGCAAGGTGCTCATCGTCAACACCATGAAGGTCGAGCCCACGGTCACCTTCACCGGCGCCGTGGTGCTGCCCATCGTCCACCGCGCGGAGGTGATGGACATCTCGCTGAAGACGGTTGAAATCGACCGCCGCGGCAAGGAAGGCCTCATCTGCCAGGACAACATCCGCGCGGACATCAAGGTCACCTTCTTCGTGCGCGTGAACAAGACGCGTGAAGACGTGCTCAAGGTGGCCCAGTCCATCGGCTGCGCGCGCGCGTCGGATCAGGAGACGCTGGAGAACCTCTTCGAGGCCAAGTTCTCCGAGGCCCTCAAGACGGTGGGCAAGTCCTTCAACTTCGAGCAGCTCTACACCAAGCGCGACGAGATCAAGGACAAGGTCGTCGAGACCATTGGCCGCGACCTGAACGGCTACATGCTGGAGGACTGCGCCATCGACTTCCTCGAGCAGACCCCGGTGGAGATGCTCGACAAGGACAACATCCTGGACGCCCAGGGCATCCGGAAGATCACCCAGCTCACCACCGAGCAGAACGTCTTCACCAACGAGCTGCGCCAGTCCGAGCGCATGGCGGTGACCAAGCGCAACGTGGAGGCCGACGAGGCCATCTTCGCCCTCGAGCGTCAGCGCGAGGAGGCCGCCGCCAAGCAGCGCCGCGAGATCGACAGCATCCAGGCGCGTGAGACGGCCGAGGCCGACCGCGTGAAGAGCGAGGAGTTCGCCAAGGCGCAGCTGGCGCGCATCAAGGCGGAAGAAGAGATCGCCATCAACGAGGAGAACAAGCAGCGCCAGGTGCAGGTGGCCCAGAAGAACCGCGAGCGCGTGGTGGGCGTGGAGACCGAGCGCGTGGAGAAGGACCGCGCCCTGGAGGCCATCAACCGCGAGCGTGAGACGGAGCTCCAGCGCATCGCGAAGGAGAAGGCGCTGGAGACGGAGAAGAAGGCCATCGCCGACGTCGTCCGCGCCCGCATCGCGGTGGAGAAGACCGTCGCCCAGGAAGAGGAGAACATCAAGGACCTGCGCGTGACGGCGGATGCCAATCGCACCAAGGCGGCGATCATCATCACCGCCCAGGCGCACGCCGAGGAGTCGTCCGTGAAGGACATCCAGGCCGCGGACGCGAGCGCGAAGATCGCCGTGTTCCTCGCCAAGGAGAAGCTGACCCTGGCCGAGGCCGACCTGGAGGCCGCCGACAAGCAGGCCAAGGCGAAGATGCGGATGGCCGAAGGCATCCAGGCCGAGTCCGCCGCGGCGGGCCTGGCCAGCGTGCGTGTGCGTGAGGCGGACGCGGTCGCCACGGAGAAGCTGGGCATGGCGCAGGTGCGCGTGAAGGAGGCCGAGGCCTCCGTCATCGAGAAGCAGGGCCAGGCGCAGGCGTCCGCGGTGCGCGAGAAGCTGCTCGCCGAGGCCGCTGGCGCGGAGCAGAAGGGCATGGCCCACGCCCGCGTGCAGGAGGCGGAAGCGAGCGCCATCCACAAGCGCGGCGAGGCGGAAGCGTTCGCCACGCGCGAGAAGCTGCTCGCCGAGGCCGCCGCCATCCAGGAGAAGCTGATGGCCGAGGCCCGGGGCCTGTCGGAGAAGGCCACCGCGATGAAGGCCCTGGACGGCGTGGGTCGCGAGCACGAGGAGTACCGCCTGCGCCTCAACAAGGAGCGCGACGTGGAACTGGCCGCCATCAACGTGCGCAAGGACATCGCGCAGGCCCAGGCCACCGTGCTGGGGCAGGCGTTCAGCAACGCGAAGTTCCAGATCGTCGGCGGCGACGGCAAGTTCTTCGAGAACTTCATCAAGGCCGTGTCCTTCGGCACCTCGGTGGACGGCGCGCTGGACCACGGCGAGGCCCTGAAGAAGTCGCTCGGTGGCTACCTCAACGGTGAGAAGGACCTGCCGGCGGACCTGAAGGAGATCCTCTCCAAGCCGGGCCTCAGCAACGACGCGCAGAACCTGGCCGTCGCGGCGCTGCTCAACCGCATGTCGGTGAGCCCCACGGAGACCACCGCCGCCGGCATCAAGGCGCTGGTGCAGACGGAAGCCGCGGCCCTCGCGCAGAAGCAGCAGGGCTGAAGCGTCCCGCCAATCGCAATCCCTTCTTCGGTGAACATCCATGGCAACTGACAGCACCAAGACCCCGGGCACCCAGGTGCCCGGGGGCGAGGCGACGCTGGAGGGCGGCAGCTACGAGGTCATCCGTGCGCGCCTCGTCTCCCAGGCGGACGCGCTGGCGACCCGGGCGAACGACCTCAACGGGCGGCGCAAGGCGCTGTTCGGTGGCACGGAGCTCACCGTCATTGGCAACGAGCGGGTACGCACGGAGAACAACAGCGTCCCCCGCGACATCGTCAGCGTCGGGAAGTACCTCCTCTTCGGCTACAACGTCTTCATCGGCCTGAAGAAGGAGACGAACGTCTCGGACGTCTTCTCGCTGCATCGCTTCGAGAAGACGGCCGAGGGCTTCGACTTGTCCGCCGTGCCTCCCACGGAGGCCGGCGGCTTCCTCGCGGACCCCCGGTTCGTGAAGGACTTTGGCGAGCTGTACAAGTACTACAAGGACGCGAAGCTGCTGCAGCTGCGGCGGCGGGACTCGCGCCTGCTCGCGGTGTTCCAGACGGGCCAGTCCGCGCGCGACCTCAAGGTCTTCCGCTTCAACGTGGACGTGGAGGGCCGCGCCACCTACGTGGACAACCAGGGTGAGCGCGACCACGTCTACCCGCCGTCGCACGACTTCGAGTGGACGGTGGCCACGCGCGAGCAGTACGTGCTGGGCCAGCACCCGCACGTCAACGTGCTGGATCAGGTCTTCGTGGAGACGGTGAAGGGCGACCTCACCGTGAAGGTGGAGGACAACACCACCACCGGCCTGGGCATCTACAGCGAGCCGGTGGACGACCCGGACCAGTCGCTGGACGACGCGGAGTTCGCCTGGACGCAGGTGGGCGGGCTCATCCTCCTGCGCATCCTGCCGTTCCGGGAGAAGGCGCACCGCTACCTCGTCTTCAACTCGCGCACCCAGCACGTGGTGCGCATCGACGCCATCGGCCAGTCCTGCGTGCGGCTGCCGGAGGACCAGGGCATCGTCTTCCCGGGCGGCTACTACCTCCAGACGGGCGACTACAAGGTCTTCGACGGCGCGGCGGAAGGGATGGAGTTCCACCAGGCGGTGCGCTCGCCCAACGGGGAGGACGTGCTCTACGTCTTCCACCGCCGGGACGAGGGCGCCTACGTGCTCTTCCCGTACAACCTGGTGCGCAAGGAGGTGCAGACGCCGTTGCAGGCGCACGGCATGAGCCTCTTCGCGGACGGCGGGCTGGTGGTGTTCCGCGCCACGTCGCAGGAGCCCACCCGCGTGCACCCCATGCAGGTGTGGCAGACGCCGTTCGTCTCCGACGAGCACGCGGCGAAGCTGCCCCCCGCGCCGGGCTACCTGGGCAAGGTGGGCAACGCGGAGCTGGTGCGCGGCATCAGCGACGCGCTGACGCTGCCGCGCGTGGCGAAGACGGACAAGCCCACGCGCCGCACCTACGAGGACCTGGTCTCCGCGGCCACGCGCGCGCTGGACGCGTACTACTGGCTCTCCCACGCGGAAGTGGGGCTCCAGGAGCCCATTGAACTGCTGCGCCGCACCTCCGAGCTCATCATCGATGAGTTCGAGAAGGTCCTCGCGATGCGCAAGCGCGCGGAGGAGTCGCTCGCGCAGGCCACGCAGGCGCAGGAGACGCTGCTGCTCAACGCGCAGCCGGAGGGGCTCACCGACGCGGAGGGCTTCATGCGCGCGCTGGCGGACCTGCGCCGGCACCGCGGGCACCTCATCACCCTGAAGGACGTCCGCTACATGGACCTGGGGCGCGTGGATGCCCTGGAGCAGGCGGTGGTGGCCGCGTCCGACGCGGTGAGCACCGCGTGCGTGGACTTCCTCCAGAAGGGCGAAGCGCTCCAGCCCCTGGCCACGCGGTTGGACGGGCTGATGCAGCGGCTGGAGCCGCTGACGACGACCGCGGAGATGGCTCCGCTGGCCGAGGACGTGGATCGCACCGGCCAGGGCCTGGAGGTGCTGGGTGAGGTGGTGGGCGGGCTCCAGGTGGGCGACCCGCTGGCCCGCGCCCGGATCCTCGAAGGCATCTCCGAGCTGTTCAGCCGCCTGAACCGCGTGCGCGCGGGGCTCCAGGCGAAGCGCAAGGAGCTGTCCGGCAAGGAGAAGCGCGCGGAGTTCGGCGCGCAGTTCAAGCTGCTGGGCCAGAGCATCGAGAACGCGCTGTCACAGGCGGACTCGCCGGAGAAGTGCGACGAGGCGCTCTCCAAGCTCACCGTGCTGCTGGAGGAGCTGGAGGGCCGCTTCGGCGAGTTCGACGAGTTCCTGGGGCAGATCACCCAGAAGCGCGAGGAGCTGCTGGAGGCCTTCGGCGCTCGCAAGCAGGCGCTGGTGGATGAACGGCAGCGCCGGGCCACGGGCCTCTTTGGCGCGGCGGAGCGCATCCTCCAGGGCGTGCAGCGGCGGGCGAAGTCGTTCAAGGCGGACGACGAGCTCAACGCCTACTTCGCGTCCGACGCGATGATCCTCAAGCTGCGGCAGCTGGCGGAACAGCTGCTGGCGCTCCAGGACAGCGTGCGCGCGGACGAGGTGCTGTCGCGGGTGAAGTCCGCGAAGCAGGACGCCCTGCGCGCGCTGCGCGACAAGCAGGACCTGTTCGAGGGCGGCGAAGGCCTCATCAAGCTGGGGCCCTACCGCTTCCACGTCAACACCCAGCCGCTGGAGCTGACGCTGGTGCCGCGCGACGGCGCGCTGTACCTCCAGCTCACGGGCTCCGACTACACGCAGAAGCTGGAGGACCCGGAGCTGCTCAAGTACCGCGAGCTCTGGGAGCAGCACCTGGTCTCCGAGACGCGCGACGTCTACCGCGCGGAGTACCTGGCCGCCGGGCTGCTGATGGACGCGGAGGAGGGGAAGGGCGGCCTGACGCCCGCGGCGCTGTATGAGGCCGGCGCGCAGGGGCAGCTGCTGGAGCGCGTGCGCGCGTACGCGGCGGACCGCTTCGACGAGGGCTACGAGCGCGGCGTGCACGACGCGGACGCGGTGGCCATCCTGGAGAAGCTGCTCGCGCTGCACCAGGGCGCGGGGCTCCTGCGCTTCGCCCCGGTGCCTCGCGCCTGGGCCGCGCTCTACTGGGCCTTCGATGGCGACGACACGCTGCGGGGTGTGTTCCACCGGCGCGCGCGGAGCCTGGCGCGGCTGCGGCAGGCGTTCGACACCGGCGCGGACCTGGTGGCGCTGGGAGACGAGCTGGGGGAGCGCGTGCTCGCGTTCCTCCAGGGGCACGGCCTGACGGCTTCGCCCGCAGAGGGACGGCAGGCGGGCCGCTACCTCGTGGAGGAGCTGGCGGTGGACCGCCCGCGCTTCACCACCAGCCGCGAGGCCCTGGCGTTGAAGGACGCCTTCCTCGCGCACCTGGACCGGCACGGGTCGCGCACCGCGTTCGACGAAGACCTGCGCGGCCTGGAGAAGAACCTGCCGGAGCGCCTGCGCATCGCCCGCGCCTGGGTGGACGCGTTCCTCGCGAAGCGCGAGGGCGGCCCGGCCGAGGCGGCCCACGTCGCGCTGGAGACGGCGGTGGTGCTCCTCACCGAGCGCAAGCTGGACCGCGAGACGGCGGGAGCCATCACCGCCACGGAGGCCACGGGCCTGCTGGGCAGCCATTCGCGCATCCAGGACCGCAAGCTGTCCCTGCGTCTGGACGAGTTCCTGGCGCGGCTGGGTGAGTTCCGCCAGGTGCGGGTGCCCGCGTACGTGGCCTATCGCGCGTACCTGCGCGACCTGCTGGACCGCGAGCGGCGCAAGCTGCGGCTGGAGGAGCTGACGCCCAAGGTGCTCACCAGCTTCGTGCGCAACCGGCTCATCGACGAGGTGTACCTGCCGCTCATCGGCGCGAACCTGGCCAAGCAGCTGGGCGCGGCGGGCGAGGGCAAGCGCACGGACCGCATGGGCATGCTGCTGCTCATGTCGCCGCCGGGCTACGGCAAGACGACGCTGATGGAGTACGTGGCCAGCCGCCTGGGCCTCACCTTCGTGAAGGTGAACGGGCCGGCGCTGGGCCACTCCGTGAAGTCGTTGGATCCGTCGGAGGCGCCCAACGCCACCGCGCGGCAGGAGGTGGAGCGCATCAACCTGTCCTTCGAGATGGGCAACAACGTGATGCTCTACCTCGACGACATCCAGCACACGGACCCGGAGCTGCTCCAGAAGTTCATCTCCCTGTGCGACGGCCAGCGCCGCGTGGAGGGTGTCTGGAATGGCCAGACGCGCACGTATGATCTGCGCGGCAAGAAATTCTGCGTGGTGATGGCGGGCAATCCGTACACGGAGACGGGCGAGCGCTTCCGCATCCCGGACATGCTCGCCAACCGCGCGGACACGTACAACCTGGGTGACATCCTGGACGGCAAGGAGGAGCTGTTCGCGCTCAGCTACCTGGAGAACGCGCTCACCTCCAACCCGGTGCTGGCGCCGCTGGCCACGCGCGACCCGCAGGACGTGCACCGCCTCATCCGGATGGCCAAGGGCGAGGAGGTCCCTTCCGGCGAGCTGAAGCACGGCTACGCGGCGGCGGAGCTCCAGGAGATCATCGCCATCTTCCAGCGGCTGTTCCGCGTGCAGCAGGTGCTGCTCAAGGTGAACCTCCAGTACATCGCGTCCGCCGCGCAGGACGAGCGCTTCCGCACGGAGCCGCCGTTCAAGTTGCAGGGCAGCTACCGCAACATGGGCAAGCTGACGGAGAAGGTCGTCTCCGCGATGACGGACGACGAGCTGGAGCGCCGCATCGACGACCACTACCAGGGCGAATCCCAGACGCTCACCACCGCGGCCGAGCAGAACCTGCTCAAGCTCCAGGAGATGCGCGGGCGCCTGACGCCGGAGAAGGCGAAGCGCTGGGAGGAGATCAAGCAGGGCTTCGCCCGCGTGAAGCGCATGGGGGGCAAGGAGGACGACCCCGTGGCGCGCGTCACCGGACAGCTGGGTGCCATCGAGGAGCAGCTGGGCTCCGTGCGCGACGCGGTGGTGCAGGCCGCCGCGCAGGCGAACGCCCCCAGCGAGGACACGCCCGTGGCCCCGCACCTGGAGGCCCTCCGCGAAGCCGTGCTGGAGGTGGCCCGCGTCAGCCGTGAGGCCGCCGCCAGGCCCCCCGCCCCGGTGCAGGTGTCCCTCCCGCCGGCCGCGCCCCAGGCAGCCCAGGCTCCGGCCACGGACATGGCCCCGTACCTCAAGCACCTGGCGCAGCTGCTCAAGGCCCTCACGGAGCGCGTGGCCACCCAGGCGGAGGCGCCCACGCTGGTCAACGCGCCCATGCCTCAGCCGGCCGCGCCGGACTTCGGCCCGTACATGGCGCAGCTCTCCAAGGCCATCACGGCGCTGGCGGACCGGCCGGTGTCGGTGTCACTGCCGTCCCCCGCGGAGTCGCTCCAGCGCGCCGCGAACGGCCCGTCTCCGGCGGAGCTGAGCCGGCAGATCGAGCTGGTGGAGGGCGCGCTGCTGCCCCTGGAGCGCGCCGCCCGCCGCAACGTGCAGGGCGAAGGCGAGGGCATCAAGGCGCTCCAGGTCTGGCAGGGCGTCACCGAGGCCCTGGAGCTGCTGCGCGGCATGCTGCGGCGGTAGGGATTACGAAAAGCGGTTTCGATGTCTGGCATTGCGCTTTAGGACTGGGGATGCTGTCTACCCCCAACCCTGGAGTGCAATGCCATGCATCTCTTCAAGTCCGTTGTTTCCCTTGGCGCGGCCGTCGCGGTCACGGCGTGTGGTGGCGCAGAAGGGCAGGGCGCGCTCACCACCCGGGAGTCCGCGCTGGTGACGGGGACCTCCCAGGGCTGCACCTTCACGGTGTCGTCCGCGCCACGGCAGCCCGGTCCGTTCCCCTACATCTTCGACATCACGGTCACGCGTGAAGCGAGTGCCACCTGCCCCTGGAGCGCCAGCAGCGCGGTGGTGGGGTTCTCCAACGGCACGCCGTCCACGGTGTCCCTGGCGGCCAACGACCTGGGCGTGGCCGTGAGCTACACGTACCGGACGGGTGGGCCCTCACCCCAGCAACTGGGCATCAAGCATGTGGCGCCGGACACGCTGGCCATCACCCGGTCCACGGGCCTGTACTTCAACGCGCTGGGCAAGTTCATCTACGCCGGAGACCTGTCCATTGAACCGGACGGCATGACGCTGACCGTCAGCGGCACCAAGAATGCCCCGCTCATCGGCGAGACGGGATCCGGCGACAACTACGTGGCCACCTTCCCGGACTTCTTCACCAGCGAGACGGCACCGTCCATCGTCGCGTTCTGATGGGTGACTTCGCACCCCAGGGTTTGGATGGCAGGCATTGAGGATGAAATGTTTTCAGTGTCTGGTGTTTGCCTTTATAGGGATGGCGCTGCAACCACCCCAACCCTGGAGTGCAATCCCATGCTGAACATCAAGTCTGTTGTTTCACTTTGCGCCATCGCGGGCCTCACGGCATGTGGTGCTGGCGTGGAGGGGGAGGACGGCCTCGCCACCCAGGAGTCCGCGCTGCTGACGGGGACCTCCCAGGGCTGCACCTTCACGGTGTCGTACGCGGCGCGGCCCGGAACCCTGCCTCCCATCTACGACGTCACCGTCACGCGCGCGGCGGATGTCACCTGCGCGTACGGCGCGGGCAGCGTCGGGGTGGGGTCCTCCACCGGCACCGCGCCCACGCTGTCGCTGGCGGCCAACGACCTGGGCGTGGCCGTGAGCTACACGTACAAGACCAGCGTCAGCGGCAGCTCGCCCCAGTCCCTGGGCCTCAAGCACGTGGCACCGGACACGCTGTCCATCGTCCGCTCCACGGGGCTGTCCATCTTCCTGGGCTCGGGCTCCATCTACTCGGGCAGCCTGTCCATCGCCTCCAACGGCACGACCCTCACCGTGTCCGGGACGAAGAACGGCACCATCTCCGGCCAGACAGGCTCGGGTAACAACTACGTGGCCAGCTACCCGGACTTCTTCACCAGCACCACGTCCCCGTCCATCATGACGTTCTGATGCTCTGACGCAGTGACGGACGGGGCGGTGGGGCGCGGCCTACTTCTGGGGCGCGAACTGCGCCGCTCCGTCCGTGGAGTCGTCGTTGAGCACCTTCTCCACGGTGTCGATGAGCTGCTGGCCGTCGGTGGCGGTGACGCGCAGCTGGAAGCGGCCCTCGCCGATGCCCTCGAAGACGAAGTAGTTGTAGCTCTGGCGCTCCAGGGCCTTCCAGTCGCCGTCGCGCTTCCACTCCAGCTTCTTGATGGGCAGCCGGTGATTGCGCACCTGGATGGCCGTCCACCAGGGATTGCTGCCGTCCTTGAAGTGGTATTCCACCGGGCCGGCCACGTCGCAGGACACCGGCGTCCAGGTGATGTCCACGCGGCCGTCCTTCGCCTCCGCCACCTTGTCGAAGGCCTCGCGCGACAGGTCCAGGTGACCCTTATCGCAGTCGGGGCACTGGTCCACGATGCGCACGCGCACGCTGCCCTTGGGGCCGACGATGTCCACGCATTCGCCGCAGACGGCGCTGTTGTCGTACTGCGCCTGGTTCATCGCGGCCACCATCTGGTCGCCGCCGGGCTCGAACGAACAGTTGCCGCCCCCGTTGGCGTCGTAGAAGGTCGCAATCCCTTTCTGCTCTGAACCCAGGCTCACGCCACCCCCGGAGGCAGAGTCTCCGCATGCCCCACAGGCAAGCGTGGCCAGGGTCAAAACCAGCGAGGATTTCCAGAAAGCGGGTCGGTTCATACCGCGCACTATACACGCGGCGCTCCGCGTCAACGGCAGACAGAACTCCCCGTCTTGGTTCTGTCAGACGGGCTTGTTAGCGTCCGGGCCTTCCCCCTCCCCGAAATCGGAAAGGAATTCCCATGATGAACAAGTTGACGTCCGTGGTGTGTCTGGGTTCTGCCCTCGCGCTCTCCGCCTGTGGCGCTCCGGAGCAGGAGGATGGCGCGGAGCTGGCGCAGCAGTCCGCGCGGCTGACGACGGCGTCCTCGCAGGGCTGTGACTACGAAGCGACCACGGTGCAGATCACCACCTCGCCGCCGCAGTACAACGTCGTGATCACCCGCACGGGCGGCGCCAGCTGCACCCTGACGACGGGCGCGTCGCAGGTCGTCCAGACCGTCCCGTTGAGCGCGCCGGGCACCGTGTCCCTCTCCGGCTCCAGCCTGGGGCTCGCGGTGGGCTTCGTGATGAAGAACGGCTGGAGCGGCTCGGCCGCCTACGTCTACGCCGTGCGCGCCGTGGACCCCACGACGCTGTCCACCACGCGCAACGGGGACATCTACTGCGACTACAACACGGGCAGCATCAGCACGGGCAGCCTCGGCATCTCCAGCAGCGGGACCAACCTGAGCGTCTCCGGCACCAAGGCATGCAAGATCGGCGGCCGTTCGGGGACCTACTGGTACGGGACCTTCACCGACTTCTTCACCACCACCACGCCCCCGGTCCTCGGCGTCATCTGACGCACCCCTGAAAAAGCCCTGCCCGCCACCGGCTCATTCCGGTGGCGGGCAGGGCCCCCCTTGCTGCGCGTTCCCCGGTGCTGCGTGCTGCGTGCTGCTTCAGCGGCCGTTGGCCGACGCGGTCGTCAGCGCGCGGGCCTGGCCGATGAGACGGACGAACTCGGTGCGGTCGGAGTCACCGGCCACGGCGCCCTCCGCCAGCTTCTGCGTGGTGGCCAGGGTCCAGCCCTCCGCGGCGGGCGCGGCGCGGAGGATGTCCGCGGTGGCGGCCACGGCCACGGCGAAGCGGAAGTCCGTGGACGCGGCCTCCATGGACGGCTTCAGGTTGGCGCGGGTGAGCGGGAAGGCCTGCTCCTTGGCCTCCGTGCCGTTGGGCGCCTTGGCGCGGATGCGCACGGTGGCCAGGTCCTGCGCCTCGCCAGTGAGCTCCACTTCGTACAGCGCCGTCACGGTGTGGCCCGCGCCAATCTCGCCCGCGTCCACCTTGTCGTCGCGGAAGTCCTTGTCCGCGATGTCGCGGTTCTCGTAGCCCATCAGGCGGTAGCGGCTGACGGCCTTCGGGTTGAACTCCACCTGGAACTTCACGTCCTTCGCGATGACCTCCAGCGTGCCGGTGAGCTGCGTCTCGAAGACCTTGCGCGCTTCCTTCATGCTGTCCACGTAGAAGCTGTTGCCGTTGCCCTTGTCCGCCAGCTGCTCCATCAGCGAGTCATGGTAGTTGCCCATGCCGAAGCCCACCGTGGTGAGGGTGACGCCCTCGGACACGTACTTCTGCACGCTGGCCAGCATGTCCTTCGGGGTCAGGTTGGGGCCGATGTTGGCGTCGCCGTCCGTGAGCACCACCACGCGGGACACCACGCCGCCCGCGGCCTTCTTCACCGCGTGCTTGTAGGCCGTCTCCATGCCGGAGCCCATGGCCGTGCCGCCGCCCGCGACCAGCGTGTCCAGCGCCGCGTGGATCTTCTTCACGTCCGTGGCGGGCGTGGGGGCCAGCACGTCCCGCGTGGAGCCCGCGTAGGTGACGAGCGCCACGGTGTCGTTCTCGTTGAGGTTCTTCACCGCGACCTTGATGGATTCGATGGCCAGCGGCAGCTTGTCCGACGACGCCATGGAGCCGCTGGTGTCCACCAGGAACACCAGGTGCGCGGGCTTGCGCTGCGAACGGGAGACGACCTTGCCCTGCACGCCCACGCGCACGAACTGGCGGCGCGCGTTGAAGGGCGACGGCGCGCCCTCCATGTGCACCGTGAAGGCGCCTTCCTCCGGCGGGGTGTAGCGGTACTTGAAGTAGTTGACGAACTCCTCCACGCGCACCGCGTGGGTGGGCGGCAGCTGGCCATTCTGCAGGTAGCGCCGCGCCATGGAGTAGGAGGCCGTGTCCACGTCCGCCGCGAAGGTGGACAGCGCGTCCTTCGCCGTCTCCGTGAAGCCGTTGGGCTTGTAGACCTCGAAGGTGTTGCCGCCCTGGGCGATGCCCTTGTCATCGCCCAGATCCTGCTGCTTGGACTTCTCCATCGGCTGCTGGAGCGGAGCCGGGGCGACGATTCCGCCCACGGCGCCCGCGCCCATGGGCAGGCTCATGGCGGCCTTGGACTCCTTCTTGGGCATCTCGCGGCGCATCGCCGGCTCCGGCGCCACGGCTCCGGAAGAGGACGGGGCGCTGGCCAGGGCATTGGCGGACTCGCTCTCCTCGACGGTCACGGGCGCGGCGGCGTCACGGGGCTTCTTGGCGGCCGGGGTGGAGGGCGGAGGCGGAGGCGCGGCGAGAGCCCTGGCGTCGCCCTCGTCCTTGGAGGGAGTGCTCTGGGTGGTCGCGACGGCCTGGGGGCGGAGCTCGGTGCGCGACACGCCCTGCGCCGGCTCCATCGAGGAGCACGCGCTCACGAGGCTGGCGCAGACGAGGGCACCACTGACGAAGGACACGCGGCGCTTCGAGAAGAACGGGGACATTCAGGCTCCGGGGCAGGAGAAAGTCAGCGTGCCCCTGGAAACGGCCGACCTCCGGAATGGGTTTATCCGGTGAATTTTTCCCGGGTCCGCCCGTGGCCCGCGCTTGCGTGGGGGGACCCCTTTTTGCGACGGTCCCCGGCCATGGAGACGACACGACCGTTCCGGATTCTGGGCATCCAGCAGATCGCCGTCGGAGGGCTGGACAAGGGCGCCCTGCGAAAGCTGTGGGTGGACACGCTGGGCCTGACGGCCCACGGCACCTACCGCAGCGAGAAGGAGAACGTGGACGAGGACATCGTCGTGGCGGGCGCGGGCCCCTTCAAGGTGGAGGTGGACTTGATGCAGCCCGTCAATCCCGACGGCCGTCCCAAGGTGCACGACCCCGCGCTCAACCACGTGGGCCTGTGGGTGGACGACCTGGCCGTGGCCGTCAAGTGGCTGGAGGGGCAGGGCATGCGCTTCACGCCCGGCGGCATCCGCAAGGGCGCGGCGGGCTTCGACGTGTGCTTCATCCACCCGAAGGCGAGTGATCAGTTCCCGCTGAGCGGCGAGGGTGTGCTGATCGAACTGGTGCAGGCCCCGCCGGACGTCATCCGCGCCTTCGAACAGGCCGCATCCAGCGCGCACTGAGCAGCAGCTGGCCCGCGCGCGTGAAGGCCTTCTTCACCGCGCGCTCCACCGGATCCCACGCGAGGCACAGCACGAACGTGCACGCGATGAGCAGCGCGAGCAGGCCCGAGAACTTCAGCCACCCGCTGGAGTCGCCCCATACCTTCTGGAACGAGAAGACGCCGAAGACGCGGTAGTACAGCAGCATCTCGTGGAAGAAGTACGCGGACAGCGACGCGGTGCCAAAGACCTCCAGGAAGCGGCGCGCGCGGGAGGGCTTCGCGTCCGGCGCCATCCGTCCCTCCACCCACAGCATCACCAGCAGCACCGCGCAGACCCACATGAAGCGGGTGGCGGAGTTGGACGGGTTGGTGACGAAGAAGCGGTGCGGCGGGTAGAGGTCGCTGAGCACGCGCGGCATCAACGTCCCCGCGAGCCCCACTGCGATGAGGAAGCCCAGGGCCCACGCCAGCCCCTTGCGGCCCCACGCGCCCGCGATGCAGCCAGAGAAGGCGCCCAGCCACGCGAAGCCCACCCACGGCACCAGCGGGAAGGGGGCCCAGGAGGACTTGCGAAGGAACGACGCCCAGGGCTCGCCCGCGGAGTCGCTGAAGGGCGCCAGCGCGAACGCCACCATCGCCAGCACGAACGCGGTGCCCGCGAGCACGCGAGGCCGTGAGGCGAGCAGCGCGGCCATGGGCAGCGTGATCAGCAGGCACAGGCCCACGCAGTGGAGGATGTCCAGGCGCAGCAGCCACACGGGCTCGGTGCGGATGGGGAACCAGACGGCGTTGACGAGCGCGGCGACCGCGAACACCTCCGCGATGCGGCGCAGGTTGCGGGGCACGCGCTCGTGCAGCACGCCCGCGGCGGCGCTGCGCACCATGAGCAGCGCCAGCGCGAACCCGGCGGAGAAGATGAACGCGGGGGCCACCAGGCCGTCCACCTTGAGCAGCCGTCCGGTCCACTCGCTCTTGCGCAGCTCGGGAGTGAGCAGCACGAGCGCGTGGGTCTGGATCATCACGAGGACGGAGAGGCCGCGCAGCCAGTCAATGGCGCGCACGCGCTCGCGGGAGGCCGGGGCGGCGGAGGGCAGGGTGCTCACGGGGGGCGCTACCCTACGTCGGTCCCGCGGGCGGTTGCACGCACCCGCGGGACCGGGAACTCGTTGGACTACCAGCTGACTGCGTCGAGGTACGCCGTCCCCTTCCACGTGCCGGTCGTCTGGAACTCCACGCCCAGCTGGTACAGCGGGGTGGTGGAGCCGGAGGGCAGCTTCACGGTGATGGCGTTCCAGGCGCCGGCCTTGAGGCTGCCGACGGCGATCCAGTTGCCAGTCCAGCGCCAGTTCGAGGACGCGCCTTCGATGGCGTAGGGCTGGACGCCGGTGATCTTGCTGCCAGTGGGCAGCCACAGCCGGAACGTCACCGTCTTGCCGGACGGCACGGCCGCGTTGGCCACGGCCACCGTGCCCTGGCCGGACGTGCCGTTGAAGGGCACGGCCAGCGAACGGGCGCCCGCGTAGGCCTGGGTCGTCGTGGTGCTCACGGCCGACAGCGCGGCGCCGCTGGCGCTCCAGCCCTGCGCGCTGGACTCGAAGCCGTACTTCGACGTGTCGCCCGGGGTGCCCGCGTCGGAGGAGCCAGTGCCCGCATCGGTGCCTGCATCGGGACGCGTGCCGCCGTCCACGCCACCGTCGGTGCCTGCATCGGGACGCGTGCCGCCATCCACGCCGCCGTCGGTGCCCGCGTCGACCGGCGGGGTGCCAGCGTCCACGGTGCCACCGTCGGTGGAGCCGCCTCCGCCCGGGGGCGGAAGGGTGGTGCCGGCCGCGGGCAGGAGGAGGCCGCCCGCGTTGAGGAACACGCCCGCGCGCTGCTTCAGGTAGGGCTGGCCGTCGGTGGCCTGGTCGTTCTGGTAGGAGCTCTGGCCGCCCGCGCCCGCGCCGTACAGCAGGGCGACGACGCCCACGTTGGCGAACTTGCGCCGGTGCGCGTCACCGCTCGCGCCGAAGAAGTACTCGGTGCGGTTGTCCTTGTATCCCTGGCGCGGCCCGCCGCTGTTGTTGATGTTGAGGTGGTTGGAGTTGCCCAGCGGGATCTGCCACAGCATCCAGCGCTTGCCAGAGGTCTGGTTCCAGAGGCGCAGCCACTCCGCGTAGCGGTTGTACGAGCGCGACGTGAGGGACGCGGTGTCGCTCATGTCCCAGGTGTGATCCGCGCCCTGGGTGAGCCGGTAGAAGTCCGCGTCGCGGTCCAGCGGGTCGCCCACGATCACGTCGTAGGTCGCCCCGGTGACGTTGGTGGCGAGCCCCAGCGGCTTGAGGAAGTTGACGACCTTGTCCACCTCCGGCTGGAGCGGATCCGTCAGCGAGTTGAACGCGATGTCCTTGCCGCTGGCCCACGCGGAGATGTGCAGGCCCAGCACGACGTTGTTCGCGCCCACGGCCTTGCGCAGCTGGAGGAACGCCAGGCTCCACCCGGCCACGGTGTTGGGCAGGCCCGCGAGCTCCGGCATGCCGGTGGAGGCGATGGCCGCGGGAGCGTTGGGGTTGGAGGCCGTCTGGAACTGGAGCAGGCCCACCACGTCCGGCTCCACGTGGACGATGACCGGGCCGCCAAAGGTCTTCGCGCGCTGGAGGAGCAGCTTCACGTCCTCGAAGTAGGTGCGCATGGTGCTGGCGTTCTTCAGCTTCGCGAGCGTCTCCTGCTCGCCGCCGCCCGCCTCACCGAAGAGCTGGTACCAGGTGACGACGGGGACGTAGCCCTGGGCCTTCGTCTCCGTGAAGAAGCTGGCGGCCCAGCTGCCGTCATGGGCGCCGTAGCCCCAGTTGTCCGCCCAGCCCTTGGTGAAGTAGCGGTAGCGCGCGTCCCACGGCACGTCGCTGTCCCGCATCCAGTTCTGGCCGGCCTCTTCGAAGAGGCCCACCATCAAGCGGTTCTGGAAGGCGGGGGGCACGGGGCCCTGCACACCCGTGGCGGCCTGGGCGGTCAGCGCCCCGAGACACGTCAGCGTCAGCAGCGCCGCGAAGGCGCGTCGAATGGTGTTGGTCATGGAGGCGCTAGTACGCTCCGGCGCCCCCAGTCCTTCCGGTCTGCCCGCGTCCCACACTTGGCCGTCCGCCCATCGGACATGCCGCCGGGGCCTTATCAGGCCGCTATGCGACCAAGCTCTCTTCGCGTGGATGTTTCACGGAGGGCAGACCAGACCCGGTTCACCGGCGTCCACGTCCTGCAACGCGAGCAGACACGTGAGCGCGTCCGGATCCACGGCATCCATCAGGTAGGTGCGGCGCCAGAGCAGCGCGGCGAAGCGCTTGGGCAGCTGCGAGTCCGGAGCGACGAGCGCGCGGTGCACACCGTTGCTGCCCACCGCGGCCTGCGCCTGCGCGGCCTCCAGCTTCGCGACCTCGTCGGGGCAACCCTCCGGGCAGTTGTAGAGGAACACCGCGTGACCGTGCTCCAGGTTGTGGATCCACGAACAGCGTGGCTGCTCCGTGTCGAAGCTTCGGCACGACAGCCACGTGGGACAGTGCATGCCGGAGTTGGGCGGATTCTCCCCGTTGCCGCACCCGGTGCTGCTGCACGAGCTCACGTGACTGGCTGACGAGGTGTCCGACAGCGGGAACGAATACTTCTCGCAGGCTTCGCCACCAGGATTGGGCGGATCATCGTTCGTTGAACCGCAGGCGAGGAACAGCGAGAAGAGGAGGGCGGAGAGGGCGCGAGGCATCCACCCCGTCATATCGCAATGGCCCTTCGGGACTCATCCCGGCGCGACCCCGCGCCGCTCCACGTCCCGGCCGCTCAGCCCCCGGAAGCCCAGGGCGTCCATCAGGCGCAGGAAGTCCGCGGGAGGCAGGCTTCCGCCCGTGGCCCGCGAATGGCCATGCGCGAACGCGCCTCCCATCTGCGGCAGGTCCAGCTCCTGCAACAGCGCGAGCAGGTCCACCGGCGCGCGGCTTCGCAGCACGAAGTTCACGCGGCCGGGCAGGTAGCCCGTGTTGGCGGCGATGACGATGTGCTCCGGCAACCGTTGCACCCAGCGCATCGCCACCAGTGGGTGCACCTGCGCCTCGGAGCTGAACATCAGGAGCGCCAGGTTGCCCGCGAAGCGCGGTGGCGTCTTCGCGCACCGGGCCACCTCGCGCTGCACCTCCAGACGGCAGTCGCGCAGCGCATCCACGCCGGGCACACGTCCCTCCGCGATGTCCGTCGCGTTGCCCGCGCGCAGCAGCACCTGCATCGCCAGTGGAGCCGCGAACCGGCTGGAGCGCCGGGCCGCGTTGATCAGCGCCACCGCCTCCGTGACGGACGAACGCTTCGCCCGCCGCAGCGCGTCCTTGAGGAACGGCATCGGCGCGTCCACGCCCAGGTCCGCCACCGTCCCCAGCACCGCCAGCCACTCCAAGGGGCCGGGCACGACGAACGACGACATCAGCACGTACGTGAGCAGGCTCGTGTTCGCCACGGGCTCATGGCCGTAGGCGGTGAGCACCTGCGCGCCGGGTGGGAACGCGTCCGAGGCATGGTGGTCCACCACCAGCGTGGGCACCCCGGGCAGCAGCGGCTCCGCGCGGCTGCCCATGTTCAGCACCACCAGTGCTTCCGTGGAGGAGGCGCCCAGCCGCTCCAGGAAGGCCGGATGGTGGATGTCCTCTCCCTTGCCCGGCAGGCGCGCCGTCGGCCGCGCTCCCAGGGATTGAAGCGCCCGGAGCATCAGCACTCCGGACGTGAGCCCATCCACGTCCGTGTGCGGCGCCACGAGCACGTGCTTGTCCCGGCAGGCCTCCAGGAACTCGCGCGCCTGGTCCATCGCCGCCTCTGGCGCCGGCCAGTGCGCGTCCTTGGTGTGTCCCAGAAGCATGAACCAAAGCTGTCACTGCCTGTAGCGGCACGGCAGGGCGCGCCCGTCATGGCTGGCTGCCCTCCGGACGGCCCCCGGTCCGGGCTCACGTTCGTCGCCGCATTGCGTCTGGTTCATGCGCGGTGAACAGGGCACGTGGGCGCCGTGACTTGGCGGGTGCGAGGGCAGGGCACTTCCCATAGTGTCCGCGCCCATGACCCGTCCTCCCCAGTCCTTGATTCGCGCGGCCCTGGCCGCCCTGTCGCTCGCGGCGCCCGCCGCCAGCGCGCAGACGACGCCCGCTCCGGCCGCGAAGGCCACGCCCGCGGAGGCGAAGCAGTTCGCCGACAAGCTCAACGCGGACCTGAAGCAGCTCTGGACCCGCCAGGCCACCGCCGAGTGGATCAAGAGCACGTACATCACCGACGACACGGAGCGGAACGCGGCCTCCGTCAACGAAGAGGTGATGGCCTACGTCAACAACGCCATCAAGGACTCGCGCCGCTTCGACGGGCTCAAGCTGGACGCGGACACCGCGCGCATGCTGCACCTCTTGCGCGTGTCCCAGACGCTGCCCGCGCCGGCGAACCCCGCCCAGCGCTCGGAGCTGGCCTCCACCGCCGCGAAGCTGGAGGGCCTCTACGGCAAGGGCAAGTACTGCGGCAAGGACGGCAAGGGGAAATGCCGCGACCTGGAGGAGCTGTCCGATGTGATGGCGGAGAGCCGTGACGCGAACGCGCTGCTGGACGCGTGGACGGGCTGGCACGCCATCAGCCGCCCCATGCGCCCGCTCTACACGCAGCTGGTGAACCTCTCCAACGCGGGCGCGAAGGACATCGGCTTCAACGACCTGGGCACGCTGTGGCGGTCGTCCTACGACATGCCCCCCGCGGAGTTCGAGGCGGAGGCGCAGCGGCTCTGGGGCCAGGTGAAGCCCATGTACGACGAACTGCACTGCTACGTGCGCGGCCGGCTCGCCAAGCAGTACGGCGAAGCGGCCGTGCCTGCTGGCAAGCCCATCCCCGCGCACCTGTTGGGCAACATGTGGGCGCAGGAGTGGAACAACATCTACCCGCTGGTGGAGCCGTTCCCCGGTCAGGCCAGCCTGGACGTGAACAGCGCCCTGGTGAAGCAGGGCTACGACCCGCAGAAGATGGTGAAGCTGGGTGAGAAGTTCTTCACCTCGCTGGGCCTCAAGCCGCTGCCGCAGACCTTCTGGGAGCGCTCGCAGTTCACCAAGCCGAAGGACCGCGACGTCGTCTGCCACGCGTCCGCCTGGGACGTGACGTACGACAACGACCTGCGCATCAAGATGTGCATCAAGCCCACCGAGGAGGACCTGGTCACCATCCACCACGAGCTGGGCCACGACTACTACTACACGTACTACTACAAGCTCCCCGTCCTCTTTCAGGCCGGCGCCAACGACGGCTTCCACGAGGCCATTGGCGACGCGCTCACGCTCTCCATCACCCCGGCCTACCTCCAGCAGGCGGGCCTGCTCTCCGCGGTGGAGAAGAACGACAAGAACGTCATCAACCTCCAGCTGAAGGACGCGCTGGAGAAGGTGGCCTTCCTGCCCTTCGGCCTGCTGGTGGATCAGTGGCGCTGGGACGTGTTCAGCGGGAAGGTGAAGCCGGCGGACTACAACAAGAGCTGGTGGGCGATGCGCACGAAGTACCAGGGCATCGCGGCGCCGGTGGCCCGCACGGAGCAGGACTTCGACGCGGGCGCCAAGTACCACGTGCCGGCCAACGTGCCGTACACGCGCTACTTCCTCGCGCGGATCCTCCAGTTCCAGTTCCACAAGGCGCTGTGCGAAGCGGCCGGCATCAAGGGCCCCCTCAACGAGTGCTCCATCTACGGCAACAAGGCCGCGGGTGCGCGCCTCCAGGCCATGCTGGAGCTGGGCGCGAGCAAGCCGTGGCCGGATGCGTTGGCCGCGATGACGGGCACGCGCCAGATGGATGCCACGCCGATGCTGGAGTACTTCGCCCCGCTGCGCCGCTGGCTTCAGGAGCAGAACAAGGGTCAGAAGTGCGGGTGGTGACGTTTGCCTGGTGATGTTTCCAGGGAGTGGACTTCGCCCGGGACGGGCGCTTAGGCTTGCGCCCGTCTTGTAGGGTTGAACTCTGTAGGACCGGACGGCGACTCTTCCTGTCCGCGATGAAAGAAGAACAGCAAATGGCGACTGGTACCGTGAAGTGGTTCAACGACGCGAAGGGCTTCGGCTTCATCACGCAGGACGGTGGCGGCGAGGACGTGTTCTGCCACCACACCGCCATCAACATGGACGGCTTCCGCACCCTGGCCGAGGGCCAGAAGGTGGAGTTCGAAGTCACCAAGGGCCCCAAGGGCCTGCAGGCGCAGAACGTCCGCGCCGCCTGAGCCTGACCGTTTCCTGATTCACCCAAGAAGGTCCGACTCTCTCCGGGTCGGGCCTTCTGTATTTTCCGGAGCCCGCATGTCCGCCCCTTTCTTCCGCCTGCGCTTCCTCCCCCTCGTCGCCGCCCTCGGGTGCGCCACGTCCTCCACCTCCACGGCCCCCACGCCGCCGGCCACCGCCACCGCGCCGTCGGCGCCCGTGTCGAAGCAAGCGCTGGCCGCGCTCAAGCAGGAGCTGGTGAAGCAGCACGGCGAGGCGCAGCGCGCGCGCATCGAGCGCGGCGTGGATCAGGTGGCCACGCTGTGGCGGCCGGAGGACGGGGACCTGGCGGCCTTCGCGCGTGAGCAGTTCCTGCCCACGGGTTCCCAGCTGGACGCGACGTTCACGCGCCTGGAGGGACTGTTCGAACAGTTCGACGGCCACATGAACGAGCTGGGGCGCGAGCTCCAGTGGTTCACCGACCTGGACCTGGGGCCGCTGTTGCCGGTGGAGCCGCTGCTCGCGGCGTATGACCCGTCCTCGAACGTCACGTCGGACCTGTTCCAGGCGAAGCCGGGCTTCGTCGTGCTGCTCAACTTCCCGCTCACCACGCTGGCCGAGCGCGTGAAGGAAGGCCCGTCCTGGACGCGGCGGCAGTGGGCGGAGGCGAAGCTCGCGTCGCGCTTCAACCGGCGCGTGCCCGCGGCGGTGGAGCAGAAGGTGTCGCAGGCCATCGCGGACGCGAACCTCTACATCGCCGAGTACAACGTCTGGATGCACCACCTGGTGGACGCGAAGGGCCAGCGCCTCTTCCCCCAGGGGCTGCGGCTGATCAGCCACTGGAACCTGCGCGACGAGCTGAAGGCGGACTACACGGACGCGAAGGGCCTGGCGAAGCAGCGGATGATCGTCCAGGTGATGGAGCGCATCGTCACGCAGACGATTCCCGCCGCCGTCATCGACAACCCACGCGTGGACTGGGACCCCTTCACCAACAAGGTCACGGCGGCGCCGCCGGAGTCGGTGGAGGCGAACGCGCCGCAGCGCCCCGTGAAGGCGGACGCCGCGCCGGAGCCGGACACGCGCTACGCGCGGCTGCTGGCCACGTTCCAGGCGTCGCGGAAGGTGGATCCGTATTCGCCGGTGGCGCCCACGCGCATCGCGCGTGCCTTCGAGCTGGATCGCGGCCTGCCGGAGGAGCGCGTGCGTGCGCTGCTCACGCAGTTGCTGGAGTCCCCGCTGGTGCCGCGCGTGGCGAAGCTGATTGAAACCCGCCTGGGCCGTCCGCTGGAGCCGCAGGACTTGTGGTACCCCGGCTTCCGTCCGGGCTCGAAGGTGCCGGAGGCGCAGCTGGACGCGCTGACGCGCAAGCGCTACCCCACGGCGGACGCCTTCGCGCGCGACATCCCTCGCATCCTCCAGGGCCTGGGCTTCACGCGGGAGAAGGCGGACGTGCTCGCCTCGTACATCCGCGTGGACGCCTCACGCGGCGCGGGCCATGCCCAGCAGGCGCTGCGCCGGGGTGACTTCCCCCGCCTGCGCACGCGCGTGGAGAAGGGGGGCATGGACTACAAGGGCTACAACATCGCGGTGCACGAGCTGGGGCACAACGTGGAGCAGGTCTTCAGCCTGTACCAGGTGGACCACACGCTCCTGTCCGGTGTCCCCAACAACGCCTTCACGGAGGCCCTGGCCTTCGTCTTCCAGGCGCGCGACCTGGAACTGCTGGGCCTGGGCCAACCAGACGCGGCCAGCGAACGCGAGCGGGTGCTCAACGACTTCTGGCAGGCCTGGGAGATCGCCGGCGTGGCGCTGGTGGACATGGCCACGTGGCACTGGATGTACGAACACCCGGACGCCACGCCCGCCCAACTGCGCGACGCGGTGGCCGGCCTGTCGCG
This sequence comes from Corallococcus carmarthensis, assembly GCF_003611695.1. Classification (GTDB taxonomy): domain Bacteria; phylum Myxococcota; class Myxococcia; order Myxococcales; family Myxococcaceae; genus Corallococcus; species Corallococcus carmarthensis. Next base: position 45,536 of record NZ_RAWE01000009.1, read on the forward strand.
CGACGTGTGGAACCGCTACTACGCGCCGGTGCTGGGGCGGAAGGACAGCCCGGTGCTGGGCATCTACAGCCACATGATCAGCTACCCGCTGTACCTGCCGGACTACCCGCTCGGGCACCTCATCGCCTTCCAGATTGAAGAGCACCTGAAGCAGCACGGCCCGCTGGGCGTGGAGTTCGAGCGCATGGCCACCTTCGGCTCCGTCACTCCGGACGAATGGATGCGGCACGCCACCGGCGCTCCCGTCAGCGCGGAAGCTTTGTTGCGCGCCACCGAAGCCGCGCTGTGATAGTCCGGGCATTCCCCATTTCACTTATCTGGAGGATTGACCTTGAATTTCATCTCTCGTGCGCTGGTGCTGGGTTCCCTGTCGACCGTGGTGGGCTGTGCGTCGATGAAGGGCGGCACGAAGTCCCCGGACACGACGGAGCCGACGCCTCCGCCCGCGACCGCGTCGCTGGTGGACAACTGTGACGACACGCAGAAGGGCGTCTCCAAGGAGGCGGACGCGCTGGCCAGCCCCTACGGGATTGATCAGCACGTGGACAAGAACTTCCCGGACCGCAAGGTGTCGTGGCTGATGACGGACGGCGCGTACCAGAAGTTCGTGGTGCAGACGGGCGCGAAGAACTTCGGCCGCTGCAACGACGTGGCCTGCTACCTGTTCGCGGCGCCGTCGGCGTCCATCCAGGGCGCGGTGGAGAAGTCGAAGACGGCGGACGGCAAGCACGACCCCGCGGTGCTGGGCCAGGCGCTGGGCCTGCCGGCGAAGAACTTCGAGGGCCCGCTGCGGATGATGACGCTGGACCTGGCGGCGCAGAAGGTCTGCACGCGCCTGCCGGTGGACGCGGACCCCGGCGTGTGGAAGTGCACCACGCCCGACGACAAGGACTGCTTCAAGTTCGGTGGCTACACGTCCGGCGGCGCGCCGGAGGTGATGGTCATCAACGCGCCGGTGGCCGACACGCAGGTGGTGGAGATTCCGTGAGCGACGAGGAGGTGCTCCTCCAGAGTCCGCTCCTCTACCGCGTGCTGCGCGGGCGGGACGGGGCGCTGTCCATCGAGGTCGTGGTGGGCGGCATCGTCCAGTTCGAGGTGCGCGTGCGCCTGAACGCGGAGGAGACGGAGTCCTTCCAGCGTGAGGGGCGCGCCTTCGCGGACCGGATGGCCCAGGCCATCATGGCCAATCCGCCCTTCGGTGGCCGGTCGGTGAAGTCGCCGGTGTAGTGCGGCCTTCGCGGGGGCCCGTCGCATGCGGGCCCCCGTTGAAGCGGGTTACGGGGTGGTGGCGGTGTTGCCGGGGATGTCCACCAGCTCCACTTCGAAGGTGAGCACGGCGTTGGGCGGGATGCGCGAGCCCGTGGGCGGGCGCTCTCCGTAGGCGGTGCTCCCGGGGCAGGTGAGCTTCGCCTTGCCGCCGACCTTCATCTTCTGCACGCCCTGGGTCCAGCAGGGGATGACGCCGTTGAGCGGGAACTCCACCGCGAGGCCGCGCTTGTAGGAGCTGTCGAACTCCGAGCCGTCCACCAGCGTGCCCTGGTAGTGCACCTTCACGGTGTCGGTGGCGCGGGGCGACTTGCCGGTGCCGGCCTTGAGCTCGCGGTAGATGACGCCGGAGGGCAGCCGGTTGGCCCCGGGCTCCTTGGACGCGCGGTCCAGCGTGGCCACGTTGACCTGGGCCATGCGCGCCTTGGCGAGCGCCTGGATCTTCGGGGTGTACTCCTTCGGATCCACCGCGGGCGCGGTGCCGCTGAGCGAATCCTGGAGGCCGCGCTGGAGCAATTGCACCTCCTCCGGGGTGAGCGCGAGCGCCGTCACGCTCTGGCCCAGGGTGATGCCGAGCGAATAGATGGCCTTCTGATCATCCGTCTTGAGCTCCAGGGGTGCCGGGGCGGCAGGGGCGGCCTTCGCGGCGGCCTCGGGCGCGGCGGCCGGCTTGGAGGTCTTCGTCGGGGCCTGGGCCAGGGCGAGGCCCGGAGCACCGAGCATCAGGACCAGCGCCGCCTTCCACTGCATACGCATGCTTCCGCCTTTCACGAGAATGGGGGGACTATAGGGCCGCTCATGCGCTGCCGGTCATCCTTCGCGTTCGCGGTGCTGCTGGGAACACTCGCCACCCTGGCCTGTGGCGGGCCGACCGTGCCGGAGGACGACACGGTGTGTGGCCTGTCCTTCACGGACACGGGGAATGTGCGCGTCTTCGTGGTGGGGCACGCCTTCACGCTGGACGACGCGGCCTCGCTGGAGCACTTCGACGCATCCTTCCGCGAGGACGTGGTGCGCATCGCGCCGTGCCTGTCCTCGACGCGGCCCAACCTGCTGCTGTTCCCGGAGGACGCGGGGCTCATCGCCTGGTTCACGGGCCGCCGCGCGATGCTGGCGCGAGGCGCGGGCGACACGGAGCTGGCGTTCAACGCAATGTACTCGGGGTGGTTCCGCGCGGCGGATGAGTACCGGCGGCGCTTCCCGGGCATCTCCGCGGCCCGGTCGCTGACGCTCGCGTTGGGGGACCCGGCGTGGCGGGCCATGGAGCACACGTTCGGAGGCATCGCGAAGCGCTACGGCGTGTGGGTGATGACGTCCGCGAACGTGCCGTACGTGGAGGCGCGCCGCGACTCGGATGCGGTGGACCTGTTCCGCGACGTGGACGCGGACGGGGACGCGCCCGCGTACGTGGCCACGGGACCGGAGTGCTTCAACGCGGCGCTGCTGTACGCGCCGGACGGGACGCTCGCGGGCCGGAGCGACAAGGTCTACCTCACGGAGACGGAGGAGGAGGACCTGGACCTGAGCTCCGCGTCACTGGAGCGGCTGGGTGCGTTCGTGCTGCCGTTCGGCAAGGTGGGGGCGGCCATCTCACGCGATGCGTTCTATGCGCCGTTCCTCCAGCGGCTGGAGGACGTGGGCACGGAGCTGGTGACGCAACCGGAGGCGTGGAGTGGCTGGACGGTCGGGGATGAACAGGGCGGCTGGTTGCCGGACACCATCCTGTCGTCGGGATGGAGCCACACGCAGAAGTACCGGGGCTTCCGGTACAGCGCGGCGCCGATGCTGAGCGGCAACCTCTTCGACCTCGTGTTCGACGGGCAGGTGTGGGTGACGGGCAAGAGCACGCTGGAGCAGACGCCGCGCGCGTTCGTGGGAAGCCAGCCGTTGACGGGCTGGGTGGACGTGGGGCGGTGGACGTTCCCGGATCCGGTGGAAGCGGATGCATCGCTGTCACTGGAGGCACGACAGGCGCGGCTTCGCGAGGCAGGCGATGCCCTGGCTCCAGGGTCGGGGGACAAGCGGGAGGGGAAGTACGCGCGGAGCCTCATCGCGTCGGACCTTTCGCTCGCCGGGGATGGGCCGGGGCCGAAGGTGGCGGTAACGCCCACGGGTGCAGGACTGCCGTCGCGGGAGGTGGCATCCGTGGACGTGGGCGCGCAGACGAATCCCGAGGGTGCATACGACGCGGCGGGACGGCTCTACGTGGTCTTCAGCGACGCACGGAACGGCAGGCCTCAGGTGTACGTCACGACCCGTAATGACGATGGCCGCACGTTCACGCCCGCGCAGCCGGTGTCACCGGGCCCGGGCCGGCAGCTGCGTCCCTCGATCGCCGCTGGCCCTGCGGGCAGCGTGATGGTCGCGTGGCAGGAAGCGCGTGAAGGCGCGAAGGAAGTGCTGTGGACGGCGGCCTCCACCGACGGCGCGGTGAGCTTCAGCACGGCCATGCAAGTGGAGGCGACGGGTTCATCGCAGTGGGAAGCAGCGCTCGCGTGGCAACCAGGTACAACCCGCGTGGCGCTGGCCTGGACGGACTTCCGTGAAGGGCTCGCGCCGAAGGTCCGCATGGCGCGCTCGGAGGACGGGGGCCACACCTGGTCCGCATCCGCGCGAGTGGATCCGGGCAACACCGTGACCGACCGGCACGAAGGCTCGCAGCTCCAGCCCACGGTGACCTGGAGTGCCGAAGGCTGGTCGATGGCGTGGATCGACTACCGCGAGCGGGACTGGGAGGTGTACGCGGCGGTATCGACAGGGGAGGGGTTCACGGCCGCGGTGCAGGCGTCGCCGCCCTCCGAGGCGGAGACGCTGGCGAGCGATCCGCATCTGACCTCCGCGCCGGATGGCAGCGCGGTGCTCGTCTGGGACGACCTGCGTGAACGACGCGGTCACCACGATGTGCGCGGTGCGCGACGGGTGCAGGGTGTCTGGGAGCCACTGCCCCTCGTCGCCGGAGGCGCGGACACCGGAGCCTTCCTCAGCCGCTTCCGACCTTCGGTGGCCTGGGTCCGCGATGCGTGGCACGTCGTGTTCCAGGACCTGTCGCCGGGAAAGAGCGGGCTCGGCGTCGCGCGCATGTCACCGGTTGCCAGCACGTCCCTCGTCGATGCCGCACGGCTCGATGACACGGGCGCGTCCCCCAACCAGCTCACCCGGCCTCGTGTGGTCGCGCGTTCGGACGGAAGCGCGGGCGTGGTGCTCTTCGAGGACGACCGGGAAGGCTTCAGCCGCGTGCGCGTGACGGATCCGCTGTGACGCACGCCCTCACGGGCCGCCGAAGCGATAGCTGCCCCCCAGCACCAGTCCCAGCGCTCCACGCCCTCCAGGTGTGAGCCACTCCGCGCCAGCGACCGATGCGTCGTAGCTCGGCCAGTACCAGCCCAGCTCGACCTGGAGCGCGAAGCGTCCGAACGGAACCCGCGTTCCGGCGGCCAGCGACCACAGCACGTCCGACTCCACCACGTCGTACAGCGCGGATCCGGAGACGTACGTGAGGAAGCGCTCGCGCAGCAGCCAGCTCGCCGCGGCCGTCGCCTCGCCATGGAACAGCGCGCCCGTGTCCAGATCGCTGAACACGTAGCCACGTCCCGTCAGCGCCACCGCGGGCCGCCCGCCGTCCTGCGCCAGCGCGAGCCACGTCGCTCCCACATCCATCCCCGCCACACCCAGGAGCAGCGGCGTGAGGTGCGCATGAGCGCTCACGTCCCACCGATCACTCAAGCCGTAGCTCGCGCCCAATGTGGACAGGGGCAGGGGAACGGGCGTGCCCTCCAACCGGACCGCCGGTCCCCCCACGCCTGCCTCCAGCGCGAGCGTGCCCGCGGGCACGGGCCGCACGTGCGCCGGCAGTCCGCAGGCACAGGCCAATGCGAAGAATCCAGCGAGCGGAAAAACGCGGCGCATGCAGGCCAGCCTAGCGTGCCTGAAGGGCGCCGTTTTCTTGCGCGCATGACGTCTGAACGTACTGTGCCTTCAGGTTGCTGCACCCCCGCAGCAGCCTGTTGCATCAGCCGGAGGTCATGAGCCAATGAGCGAGAAGCGGAAGGCCAATCGAGCGCCCCTGGACATCTACCTCAACAAGTACATGGGTGGCGTGCCGTACATGACCCGCGCCGCGGACATCAGCCAGGAAGGTGTCAGCCTCTCGCGTCTCATCGAGCCCCAGCACGACGCGCGCCGCGTGGGCCTCCAGTTCCAGCTCCCCGGCTCCGAGGAGATCATCTACGCCGAGGGTGAAGTCGTACGCGAGTGGAAGGAACTGGGCCGCAAGGAGCAGTCCGGCGTCCGCTTCACGCTGCTCACCGAGCGGCACCGCAAGATGATCGACGCCTACGTCGACCGTCACACCGACGGCAACTGACGCCAGGCGTTACCCTCCGCGTGTGCCACCGCGATTGCGCGGTGCCACCGGCGGTTCGCGGTAGTCGCGCTGAGGTCGTCTGGCGGATCCGTGCGTTCCCCGGGTCGCCTTGACTTCGCGCGAAGTGACCCCCTTGAATGACCGGAGAGGTTCCCTGTGCGCTCGCCGACGTTCGGCGGCGACAACGGGAGGAGTGCTCCGTGAGGCGTTCGCTGTGGGGATTGTTGCTGGTCGTGCCGCTGACGGCGCTGGGCCAGGGCAAGGACGCGAAGGTCGCCGCACCCGCTGCTGAAGCCGCGCGCGGCGTGGGCACTCCGGGCATCAACTGGGAGGGCCAGGTCCTGCGCGCCACGGGCGCCGGGGCCCCGGACCTCAAGGCCGCCAACCCTGGCCAGGCCCGCCTGGGCGCCGAGCGCGCCGCGAAGCTGGACGCCTTCCGCAACCTGCTGGAGCAGGCCAAGGGCATCCAGGTGAGCGCCGGCCGCACCGTGGGCGACGAGCTGGCGCGCGACGAAGTGAAGGGCCGCGTCGAGGGCGCCATCCGCGGCTACAAGATCCTGGCCACGCGCTACTTCTCCGACAGCGGTGTGGAGATGGACGTGGAGGTGCCGCTCGCGGCGCTCACCGCGGCGCTGACGCCCGCGCAGGATCCGGCCATCGTGCTCAATGACGGCGCGGCGAAGTACACGGGCCTCGTGGTGGACGCGCGCGGGCTGGGCGCGAAGCCGGTGCTCGCGCCCAGGCTGGTGGACACGACGGGCAAGGCGCTCTACGGCGCCGCGGTGCTCACGGCGGAGGCGCGCGGCACCACGGGCGTCGCGGCCTGGTTCGACAGCCTGGACGCCGCCCGGAAGGCCTCGCGCGTGGGCGACAAGCCGCTGGTGGTGAAGGCCGCGCAGCTCCAGGGCTCCGACCTGGTCCTGAACGCGGAAGGCATTCGCGCGCTCACCGAGGCGAACACGCGCTTCCTGGCCGAGGGCCGCGTCGTCATCGTCACGCAGTAGCGCCGCCGTCCTGCGCGCCCGAGGAACAACGATGTCCCCGAAACCCTTCGCGCAGGCCGTGATGCCGTGAGGCCGCTCCGGAGGATGACGCTGGTGGGCCTGTCGGTGGCGTTGATGGGCGGCTGCGCGGCGAAGCAGGAACAGCCCGCGACTGTGGCCCGTGCGGAACAGCTGATGACCTCCAACGCGGCCAAGCGCGGCGACTTGGTGCTCCGGTGCGAACCCTCGGACGCCCAGGTGCTGCTGGACGGGGTGGAGCAGGGGGCCTGCAGCGACTTCGCCGGGGTGTCCCGCAGCTTGCGGCTGAACGACTCGGGCTTCCACCAGGTGGTGGTGAAGAAGCGCGGGTTCTATCCGTACACGACCTACTACGAGCCCAGCGGGGCCCGGGTGACGCTGAAGGTGAAGCTGCGGCCCCTGGCGCCGGAGGGTGGCGGCGGGTCTCCGTAAGGCTCCTGGTACAGCGTGGCCCCGGTCCCGCCAAGGCTGGCACCCTGGACCGCAAGGTGGCGGGCGACGCCCCGGGTGCGCTCATGGACCGCAATCAGGGGCCGAAGACGCCGTAGGATGGGCGGGGACAGGAGGCGGTCATCGGACGTCGCAAGAAAGGCAGTGAGCGCGCGGTGAAGGTCCCCCAGCCCATCGCGACCCCAGAGGTGTCCCCGGTGTTGCACGTGGTGCACCCGGAGCCCGTGCCCCCGGCCGGCGACCCCGCGGCCCTGGACGAGGCGGAGGCCCGCCGGGTCGACTTCGTCTGGTCCGGCGTGATGGTGGGCTCGCTGGCGCTGGTGTTCGCGCTCCTGTCCGTGTTCGGCGGGGTGGCGGTGCCGGTGCTCCTGGCGCTGACGGGCGCGTACGCGTTCAACCCGCTGGTCACGCTCCTGGAGAAGCGCGGCGTGGACCGCACCTGGGGCACGTCCATCCTCTTCTTCGCGGGCACGCTGCTGATGGTGGGCGCGGGCCTGTACCTGGTGCCGGTGTTCCGCGACGAAGCGGCGAAGCTGCCCGGCTTCTTCCAGCGCGCCAGCACCCAGGTGGTGCCGCAGGTGGAGTCGCTGCTGGGCGTGTCGCTGCCAGACCTGGTGAGCCAGCGCACCGCGGAGCTGGGAGAGAAGGCCTCCGAGCTGCTCCAGAGCGCGGGCCCCACGGCGGCGCGGCTGGTGGCGAGCTTCGCCGGCAACACCGCGCGCTTCGCGGCCACGCTGCTGGGCCTGTCCGTGGTGCCGGTGCTGGCGTTCTTCTTCCTCCAGGACTACCCGCGCCTCATGGGTCGCATCCAGGACCTGCTGCCGCGCCGCTCCGTGGCGCTGCTGAGCCAGCGCTTCCGTGAGGTGGACGAGGTGCTGTCCGCCTTCGTGCAGGGCCAGCTCACCGTGGGCGCCATCCTGTCGGTGCTCTACGCGGTGGGCCTGTCCGTGGCGCGCATCGACCTGGCCATCGCCATTGGCCTCATCGCGGGCTTCGGCAACATGGTGCCCTACCTGGGCACGGGCATCGGCGTGGTGCTGGCGGTGCTGGGCGTGCTCCTGTCGTGGCAGGGGCCGTGGCAGCTGGCGGTGGTGGCGGCGACCTTCATCATCGGGCAGTTGGCCGAAGGCTTCGTCATCACCCCGCGCGTGGTGGGGGAGAAGGTGGGCCTGGCCCCCGTGGCGGTCATCATCGCCGTGCTCGCGTTCGGTGAGCTGTTCGGGTTCGTGGGCATCCTCCTGGCCGTGCCTGCCAGCGCCATCCTCAAGGTCGTCCTCAGCGTCGTCCTCCAGCGCTACCGCCGCACGCAGCTCTACAAGGGGAGCGTGCAGGGGCCGTGACGAAGCTGGAGCAGCTGCACCAGGAGATGGTCGCGTGCCGGGCCTGTCCCCGGCTGGTGGAGTGGCGCGAGGAGGTGGCCCGCGTGAAGCGGCGCGCCTACCGCGACTGGGACTACTGGGGGAAGCCCGTCCCCGGCTTCGGCGACCCGAAGGCCCGGCTGATCATCGTGGGGCTCGCCCCCGCCGCGCACGGGGCCAACCGGACGGGGCGGATGTTCACCGGGGACCGCTCCGGCGACTTCCTCTTCGCGGGCCTGCACCGCGCGGGCTTCGCGAACCAGTCCCACAGCGAGCGCCGGGACGACGGGCTGAAGCTGACGGACGCCTTCATCGTCGCCGCCGGCCGGTGCGCGCCGCCGGACAACAAGCCACTGCCGGAGGAGCTGGCCCGCTGCGCGCCGTTCCTGGACCGGGAGATGGCGCTGTTGCCCGGCCGGGTGCTGCTCGCCCTGGGGGCCATCGGGTGGAACGCCGCGCTGGCGTCGGCCGCCCGCACCGGTGGCCCGTTGCCCACGCCCCGGCCCGCCTTCGGCCACGGTGCCGAGTTCCGGCTGCCGGACGGCCGATGGCTCGTGGGCAGCTACCACGTCAGCCAGCAGAACACGCAGACGGGGAGGCTCACCCCCGCCATGTTCGACGCGGTGATGAAACGCGTCCGCGCGTTGTTGGAGACGTGAACGCCGGGAAGAGAAGTGCCCGCGCTCATGTTCCTTGACAGGTGCGGGAGCCCGCTGTTATTCCCCGCGCCCATCCGCACGACGGGTCGTTAGCTCAGCGGTAGAGCACTACCTTGACACGGTAGGGGTCAGTGGTTCGATCCCACTACGACCCATCATCAGTAAGCGTTCCATCTCGCGGGCGGCCGGCTTTTCCAAAAGCCTGCCGCCCGTACTTTTTTCCAGCGCAGGGGTTTTTCCGCCATGTCCGAATCCATCACGGTGACGCTCCCCGACGGCAGCCAGAAGCAGACCGCCCGGGGCACGACCATCGCGGACTTCGTGAAGGGCAGCATCGGCGTGGGGCTCGCGAAGGCGGCCCTGTTCGCCCGGGTCAATGGTCAGGACGTCGACCTGTCCCGCACGCTCGACGAGGACGCGAAGCTGCAGATCTTCACGCCCAAGAGCCCTGAAGGCCTGGACCTGATCCGCCACGACGCCGCGCACGTGGTGGCCAGCGCCGTGCAGAAGCTGTTCCCCGGCACGCAGGTGACCATCGGTCCCTCGACGGAGGAGGGCTTCTACTACGACTTCTTCCGCGAGAAGCCCTTCACCCCGGAGGAGCTGGAGAAGATCGAGGCGGCCGCCAACGCGGAGCTCAAGCAGGACGCGCCCTTCGTCCGCACCGAAATCTCCATGGAGGACGCCATCAAGCTCTTCGAGGAGAAGGGCGAGAAGTTCAAGGTGGAGATCGTCAAGGACATCGCCGCCAAGGGCGCCAAGACGCTCACGCTCTACACCCACGGCGACTGGGTGGACTTCTGCCTGGGGCCCCACGCGCCCAGCACCGGGAAGATCGGCGTCATCAAGATCCTCTCCTCCAGCGGCGCGTACTGGCGCGGTGACCACCGCAACCCGATGCTCCAGCGCGTGTACGGCACGGCCTTCTTCGACAAGAAGGCGCTGGAGGCCTACCTCACGCGCATCGAGGAGGCGAGGAAGCGCGACCACCGCAAGCTGGGCAAGGAGCTGGACCTCTTCCACTTCCACCCGTACTCGCCGGGCGCCGCCTTCTGGACGCCCAAGGGCACCACGCTCTACCAGACGCTGTCCAACTGGATGCGCTCGCTCACGGCCGGTGACGGCTACGTGGAGATCAAGACGCCCCTGATGTTCAACAAGGGCCTCTGGGAGACGAGCGGCCACTGGGGCAAGTACAAGGAGAACATGTTCCTGGTGCTCGACAGCGAGTCCGGCGAGCACGACTTCTCCCTCAAGCCGATGAACTGCCCGTCGCACCACCTGTTCTACGGCTTCAAGAAGCACAGCTACCGCGACCTGCCCCTGCGCCTGCACACCCAGGACGTGCTCCACCGCAACGAGGCAGCCGGTTCCCTGGGCGGCCTCACCCGCGTGCGCCAGTTCGCGCAGGACGACGCGCACATCTACTGCATGGAGAGCCAGATCACCGACGAGGTGCGGCGCTTCGTGCAGCTGTTGGACCGCGTCTACAAGGCGGTGGGCCTCACCTACGCGGTGAAGCTGTCCACGCGCCCCGAGCAGCGCCTGGGCGATGACTCCCTCTGGGACCGCGCGGAAGGCGGCCTCAAGGCGGCGCTGGAGTCGCTGGGCCTCGAGTACGAGCTGGCCCCCGGCGACGGCGCCTTCTACGGCCCGAAGATCGACTTCGCCGTCTCCGACAGCATCGGCCGCAGGTGGCAGCTGGGCACCATGCAGCTGGACTACCTGGCCCCGGAGCGCTTCGACCTCACCTACGTGGGCGAGGACAACGCCGCGCACCGCCCGGTGGTCCTCCACCGCGCCATCTTCGGCTCCTTCGAGCGCTTCACCGCCATCCTCATCGAGCACTTCGCGGGCGCGTTCCCGGCGTGGCTCGCCCCGGTGCAGGCCACCCTCGTCACCGTGGCGGACCGTCACCTGGACTACGCCCGCAAGGTGCGGGACGACCTGCGCGCCAAGGGCTTCCGCGTGGAGCTGGACGAGCGCGGCATGACGCTCAACGCGAAGATCCGCGAAGCCCAGCTGCAGAAGATCCCGTTCACCCTGGTCGTGGGCGACAACGAGGTCGAGGCCGGCGCCGTGGCCCCCCGCCGCTACGGCGGTGAGGACCTGAAGACGATGAAGTTCGCCGACTTCGAGGCCCTGCTGCTGAAGGAAGCCACGCTGCCCTGAGCAGTGTGGGGGGACTTGACTCCCCGTCCGGGCTGGACTACTTGCGCGACTTCCGGGGATTGAGGCACGACCTCATCCCCCGAGTCGTCGGAGGGTCCTCCCATCGTTCGCGATCAGAGAACCAATCGCCGTATCCGAGCCCGGGAGGTCCGCGTCGTCGGACCGAACGCCGAGCAGCTCGGGGTCATGTCCCTCGAAGCAGCCCTGACGCGCGCCCAGGCGGACGGTCTCGACCTCGTCGAGATCTCCCCCATGGCGAAGCCGCCGGTCTGCAAGATCATGGACTACGGCAAGTTCAAGTACGAGGAGAAGAAGAAGGCCTCGGAAACGAAGAAGAAGCAGGTCGTGGTCCACCTCAAGGAGGTGAAGCTCCGCCCCAAGACGGAGGAGCACGACTACGAGTTCAAGGTCCGCAACGTCCGCCGGTTCCTGGAGGAGGGGAACAAGGCGAAGATCACCATCATGTTCCGGGGTCGTGAAATCACCCACAAGGAGCTGGGGAGCGCGATCCTGGACGATGTGACCAAGGACCTGAAGGAAATCGCGGTGGTGGAGCAGAACCCCCGGATGGAAGGGCGCCAGATGTTCATGATCCTGGCCCCCAACCCGAAGGTGGCCCAGCGCGCCCGGGAACTGGCCCGTCAGCAGGTGGAGGCGGCCGGGAAGAAGCAGGAAGGCAGGCCGGCGGACGTCAAGCCGGCGGGGGAGCGGGTGTCGGAGGTTCCGGCGGCGGTGGTTTCCGCAGCGGCTGTAGGAAACACTACCCCCATCGCATCAAAAGAGTGATAGAGGCTTCCGCCCAAAGCGTCCGGGAACCGTGCGTCCCGGACCGCCGTCAGTCACGAAGACTGCCGGCCGACAGGAAGCAGAAGGAAGGTTTGGGATCATGCCCAAGTTGAAGACCCGCAGCGCCGCGAAGAAGCGCTTCCACGTGAAGAAGAGCGGCCAGGTGAAGTTCGGCAAGGCGTTCAGCAAGCACCTGTTCACCTTCTCCAAGTCGCCCAAGCAGAAGCGCGGCAACCGTGGCACCAGCCACCTGCGCGACATGGACGCGAAGAAGGTCATCAAGGAGCTGTTCCCCTACGGCGCCTAGTCGTTCCTCGGGTTTGAACCAATCGTGAGTCCTGGCGGAGCGGCGTGAAGCCAGCGCCCCGGGGCCACCTTCCAGAAGTCAGGAGTGTGTCATGCGCGTCAAAAAGGGATTCAAGGCTCGTCGTCGTCGTAATCGCATTCTCAAGCTTGCCAAGGGCTTCCGCGGCCGTCGCAAGAACTGCTACCGCCGTGCGAACCAGGCCGTCGAGCGCGCCCTGGACTACGCCACCCGCGACCGCGCGGTGCGCAAGCGCAACTTCCGCTCGCTGTGGATCGTCCGCATCAACGCGGCCGCCCGCACCGTGGGCCTGTCCTACTCGAAGCTGATCGCCGGTCTGGCGAAGGCGAAGATCAGCCTGGACCGCAAGGTCCTGTCCGACCTGGCCATCACGGACCCCGCGGGCTTTGCCGCCATCGCCAACATCGCGAAGGCAGCCTGAGACACGGCCGGCGGTGACGCCGGCCCCCGAAGCTGAAACGGGCTGCCTCCACCAGGGGGCGGCCCCTTTTTTTTGCCCGGCGCTTGAGGCGTCCGGGGTGTGAATGGAAGGCGGGAAGAGGACCATGCGAGACCGGTTGCAGGCGTTGGCGGACGCGGCGCGCCAGGAGATCTCCGGCGTGTCGGAGCCCTCGCAGGTGGAGGCGTTGCGCATCCGCTACCTGGGCAAGAAGGGCGAGCTGTCCGCGGTGCTGGGCGGCATGGGCAAGCTGCCCCCGGACGAGCGGCGCGCCCTGGGTGAGATCGCCAACACCGTCAAGGCGGAGCTGGAGCAGCTCTTGGCGGACGCCACGCGGCGCGCGGAAGAGGCCGCGCTGGAGGCCCAGCTGAAGGGCCCCCGGCTGGACGTGACGCTGCCCGGGCGCGCGGTGCTGCCCGGTGGGCGGCACCCGGTGTCGCGCACGCTGGAGGACATCGTCCGGACGTTCGCGCGGCTCGGGTTCGAGGTGGCCGTCGGCCCGGAGATCGAGCTCGACTACTTCAACTTCGAGGCGCTGAACCTGCCCAAGGACCACCCCGCGCGGGACATGCAGGACACGTTCTACGTGGACGAGCCCACCCTGGGCCACGCGAAGAAGGCGGACAGCCCGTCGCTCTTGCGCACGCACACGTCGCCGGTGCAGGTGCGGCACATGCTGGCGCGCAAGCCGCCCATCCGCGCGGTGATGCCGGGCCGGGTGTACCGGCGGGATTCGGACATCACGCACACGCCCATGTTCCACCAGGTGGAAGGCCTGCTCGTGGACAAGGACGTGAGCTTCGCGGAGCTGAAGGGCACGCTGGACGCGTTCGTGAAGGCGTTCTTCGGTTCGGAGACGCGCACGCGCTTCCGTCCGTCGTTCTTCCCCTTCACGGAGCCCTCCGCGGAGGTGGACGTCACCTGTGCGTCGTGCGGCGGCAAGGGCTGCCGCGTGTGCAAGCAGACCGGGTGGCTGGAGGTGCTGGGCAGCGGCATGGTGCACCCGAACGTCTTCACCGCCGCGGGCTACGACCCGAAGGAGGTGACGGGCTACGCGTTCGGCATGGGCGTGGAGCGCCTGGCCATGCTGCGCTACGGCATCGACGACCTGCGGATGATGTTCGAGAACGACGCGCGCTTCCTCGCGCAGTTCTGATTCCAGCTTCCAGCCAGATGAAGAGGGTGATCCTGTGAAGATTTCGGTGAAGTGGCTGGGTGATTACGTGGCGCTGCCGCCGTCCGTGGACGAGCTGGCGCGCAAGCTGACCGCGGCGGGCCTGGAGATTGAAGGCGTGGAGCGCCCCGGCGAGGGCCTGCGCGGCGTCGTGGTGGCGCAGATCCGCGAGTCGGTGCAGCACCCCAACGCGGACAAGCTGTCCGTCACGCAGGTGGACATCGGCGGCTCCGCGCTGTTCCAGGTGGTGTGCGGCGCGAAGAACTTCAAGGTCGGCGACAAGGTGCCGCTGGCCACGGTGGGCGCGAAGCTGCCCAACGGCATGGAGATCAAGCAGGCCGCGCTCCGGGGCGTGGACAGCTTCGGCATGCTCTGCTCCGCGAAGGAGCTGGGCATCACGGAGGACTCGTCCGGCCTGCTCATCCTGCCCGCGGACACGAAGCTGGGCATCCCCATCGCGGAGGCCCTGGGGCTGGATGACTCCGTGCTGGAGGTGAACGTCACGCCGAACCGGCCGGACGCGCTCAGCCACCTGGGCATCGCGCGCGAGGTGGGCGTGGTGACGGGCGCCGCGCTGAAGCCGCCGCAGCCGAAGCCCGCCGAGTCCGGCAAGCCGGTGGCGGAGCTGGTGAAGGTGCGCATCGACGCGAAGGACCGCTGCTCGCGCTACGCGGCGCGCGTGGTGGAGGGGGTCACCATCCAGCCGTCGCCGCAGTGGATGCAGGACCGGCTGAAGGCGTGCGGCGTGCGCGCCATCAACAACGTGGTGGACGTCACCAACTTCGTCCTCCTGGAGTACGGCCAGCCGCTGCACGCGTTCGACCTGGAGAAGGTGGCGGGCCAGGAGATCGTCGTCCGCACCGCGAAGCCGGGCGAGAAGCTGCGCACGCTGGACGACAAGGAGCGCACGCTGGACGCGGACGACCTGGTCATCGCGGACCGCGACCGGGCGCAGGCGCTGGCGGGCGTGATGGGCGGCGGCGACAGCGAGGTCACGCAGGGCACGAAGCGCATCGTCATCGAGTCCGCGCACTTCCACGGCTCCGGCGTGCGCCGGTCCGCGAAGCGCTACGCGCTGCACACGGAGGCGTCGCACCGCTTCGAGCGTGGGGCGGACCTGGACGCGGTGCTGCCGGCGCTGGACCGGGCCGCGCAGCTCATCGCGGAGCTGTCGGGCGGCACGGTGGTGCCGGGCCGGGTGGACGTGCAGCCCGAGCCCCTGGCGCCGCGCCGGGCGACGCTGCGCTACGCGCGGGTGGAGAAGGTGCTGGGCGTGGCGGTGCCGGAGGCGGAGGTCCGGCGCATCCTGACGGCGCTGGGCTTCAAGTCCGTGGAGGAGGCGCAGGGGCAGACGACGTACGAGGTGCCCCGGGCGCGCGTGGACGTGGAGCGCGAGGAGGACCTGATGGAGGAGGTCGCCCGCGTGTACGGCTACGACAACATCCCGGCGCGGCTGCCGCGCGGGCTGGAGACGCTGGCGCCGGAGCCCCTGTCCATGGAGGCCGAGCGCCGGCTGCGCCACGCGCTGGGCGGCGTGGGCCTGTCCGAGGTGGTGAACTACTCGTTCGTGGCGCCGAAGTCGCTGGAGGTGCTGGGCGGGAAGGAAGCCCCCATCGCGCTGCTCAACCCGCTGAGCGTCGAGCAGTCGGTGATGCGCACCAGCCTGCTGCCGGGCCTGCTGGAGAACCTGTCGCGCAGCGTGCGCCATCAGGTGGAGTCCGTGGGGCTCTACGAGACGGGCCGGGCGTACTTCCGGGACGCGCAGGGCGGGCAGGGGATGCGCCCCGCGGCGCGTGAGGTGCCGCGCGTGGCGGGCCTGGTGTGGGGCCTGCGTGGCGGTGGCCGGAGCTGGACGCAGAAGGACTCGCGCGTGGACTTCTACGACGCGAAGGGCGCGGTGGAGGCGCTGCTGCACGCGCTGCACGTGGAGGGCGTGACGTTCACCCCGGCGGAGGCGCCGGCGTACCACCCGCGCAGCTGCGCCCAGGTGGCGCTGAAGGACGGGACGGTGCTGGGCCTCTTGGGGGAGGTGCACCCGCGCGTGACGAAGGCGCTGGGGCTGCCGGAGGGCGTGTTCGTGTTCGAGCTGGACACGGATCCGCTGTACGCGGCGGCGCGGCTGGTGCCTCAGGCGGAAGCGCTGCCCAAGTACCCGGCGGTGCTGCGCGACCTGGCGGTGGTGGTGCCGCTGGAGCTGCGCAACGAGGAGGTGCGCCGGGTGATTCTGGAGGTAGGGGCGCCGCTGGTGGAGGACGCGCTGGTGTTCGACGTCTACACGGGCAAGCCCATCCCCGAGGGGAAGAAGAACCTGGCGTACGCGCTGAGGTACCGCTCGCCCGAGCGGACGCTGACCGACGCGGAGGTCACGGCGGCCCACCAGCGCATCATCGCGGAGGTGAACCAGCGCCTGGGGGCGGCCCTGCGCGCCTGAATTCCTGAATGAAGTCAGGACGTTGACACGGTTCGGGGAAGGCTGACACCATGCCCCGCGTTCACCGGCCATTCACGGGTGCCAGAGGACTCGCATGACGAAAGCGGACATCATCGAGGGGGTCTACGAGAAGGTCGGCTTCTCCAAGAAGGAGTCGGCGGAGATCGTCGAGCTCGTCTTCGACACCGTGAAGGAGACGTTGGAGCGCGGGGACAAGATCAAGATCTCCGGGTTCGGAAACTTCCAGGTGCGCCAGAAGAAGGCGCGCGTGGGACGCAACCCGCAGACGGGCAAGGAGATCGAGATCAGCGCCCGCCGGGTGCTGACCTTCCGGCCGAGCCAGGTGTTGAAGAGCGCCCTGAACGGCGAGGCGCCGCCGGAGAACCACGCGGAGATCGACGCGCAGGAAGAGGCGGCGGCGGACGCGGCGGAGGCCCGGGGCGAGGACTTCGACGAGGGAATGGAAGAGGGCGACGAGTAGGTTTTTCACCGGCGCCCGTCACCTCGCGCTTGACCCAGGAAAGCGGCGAGGGCATAAGGGCGCACCGTTTCACGACGGCGGTTTTCGGGGCGTAGCGCAGCCTGGTAGCGCACTTGCTTGGGGTGCAAGTGGTCGCAGGTTCAAATCCTGTCGCCCCGACCAAATAGAGGCCCTGGAGTTTCCGGTGCAAGCCGGTGACTCCAGGGCCTTTGTTTTTGGATCCGAGTCTCGGGCCGGCGAGTGGAACAAGCGGGGCGCGGCCCGATCCGAAGGGTGCTCCACGCTGGGCGCTCGTGCGCCTCATCGCGCATGAAGGCGCTCATGCGGATGGGCCGGTGTTCGCCCCGCCCTGGTGGGTTGCATCGAGCCACGCGCGTGCGCTGCCTTCGACGTCACCCTCAGCCCCGCGTTCATCAGGGCCACGCGGTCGTCGCACACCTGGCGACGCTGCGAGTCCACGTCCAGCGTGGGGAGCTGGACATGGGACACCGTGTGGCCGCCCACTTCGTGACCGGCGGCCTGGAAACGCCGGATCTGATCAAGTGTCAGGTAGCCCGGGATGCCGAGCCGCCCGCTGCTGACGAAGAAGGTCCCGCGCAGACCGCGTGCCTCCAACAAGGAGGCCGCGTTGACCTGGCTGGCCCTCGCGTCATCGAAGGTGAGCGAGACGACGAGCTGCCCGGGCTCCAGGACGAGGCGCGGCGACTGCTGCTCCAGCGCGTCTTCGGGCCCGGAGCCCTGGCACGCCAGGGTCATCAAGAGAGGAATCACGAGCAATGACAACTCAAGCGCGCGGACAGGCCGGGGGGCGCGGAAGAACGGGGGCATGGTGCGTGCTCTTCTCGGGCTGCCCAGCGGCCCGGAAGCACGGCGCGGCTGCTCACGGATGAGCACAATCAGTGCGCTGCCAGTCGCTCGCGCAACCCGGTGACCACCCGCTCTTTCGATTCGCTCAGCGCGGGACTCACGTCCACCGGATAGGACGGCCGTACCGGCTCCAGCCTCCGCATTTCCGGAGGCAGGCTCGCCAGGGTCTCCCGCGCGTGCGCCCGCAGCACCGTCAGCGGTGGAGAGGCGCCCTCCAGCCGCCGGCCCGCGTGCATCACCCGCCGCAGCAGGGGACGCCCCGGCAGCACCTCGTCATGGCACGCGAGCACGTCCCGCCTCGCCACGCCGTCCTGCTCCTCGCGAAACACCTGCTTGCGTCCGGGTAGCAGCACCTTGCCCGGTGACAGCTTGAGCCGCCCCCGGCCCGCGTACTCCACCAGCTTGTAGGCCATGTCCAACGAGGGCGCGTCCTCGGACACTCCCATGGACGTCCCCACACCGAAGGCATCGATGGGCGCCTGCTGCGCCAGCAGCCGCGCCACTTCGTCCTCGTCCAGCCCGCCGCTCGCGAGGATCCGCACGCGCTCCAGCCCCGCGGCATCCAGCAGCGTGCGAGCCTGCTGCGAGAGCGACGCCAGATCCCCTGAATCCAGCCGCACCGCTTGCACGTGGAAGTCCGGCCCGAGCTCCCGCGCGAGCGCCACCACCTTCCGCACGCCCTCGAGCGTGTCGTACGTGTCCACCAGCAGCGTCGTTTCAGGGAAGCGGTGGACGTAGGCGCGGAAGGCGGCGAGCTCGTCGTCGTGCGCCTGGATGTAGCTGTGCGCCAGGGTGCCCGCCACGGGGATGCCGTAGCGCTGCGCGGCTTGAAGGTTGGACGTGGCGCTCACCCCGGCGACATGGGCCGCGCGCGCCACCTTGAGGCCCGCGTCCTCGCCGTGCATGCGCCGCACGCCGAAGTCCACCACCGGCCGGCCACGCGCGGCCTCCACCACCCGCGCCGCCTTGGAGGCCGCCAGCGTCTGCAGGTGCACCTGGTTGATGAGATACGTCTCCACGAGCTGCGCCTCGGGCAGGGGCGCCACCACCTCCAGCAGCGGCTCCTGGCCGAAGACGGGGGTGCCCTCGGGCACGGCGTGAACGTCCCCGGTGAAGTGGAAGTGCTCCAGCCAGTCCAGCAGCCGCCGGGAGAAGCGCCCCAGTGACTCCAGCCAGGCGAGTTCCCCGGGGGAGAAACGGAGCGTCTCCAGATAGGTGAGGGCCTGCTCCAGGCCGCACGCCAGCAGGAAGTTCCGGCGTGCGGGCAGCCGGCGGACGAAGAGGCTGAAGGCCGCCTCCTCGTGGAGCCCCTCGGCGAGGTAGGCGTCCACCATCGTGAGCTCATAGAGGTCCATGAGGAGCGCCGGCACCATGGGTTTCCTCCCTCCGCGCAACTGTCATGAAGGTATGGCCACGGGCTGTGGCCCGGGAGCGTCCTCCGCGGAAGTCCTCCCTGGGATACCCGCCACGGCGAGCACCCTCCCATCGAGTGTCAGGTGAAGGCGTGCGCGTCTCATGGCGTGAAGACCTCCGCCGACTCCTCGTCCGTTTCGGTGTTGGGGGGTGTTCCGGCGACGAGCGCCCTGCCGTCGAGCAGCGCCGTCACCGAGTACCCGCTACGAAGGATGGCCGGCGCAGGGGCCATGCTCCACGTGCCCGAGCCCGGTTCGTACAACTCCGCCACCCAGCTCACGACGAATCCCCTGCCGTCGAGCAGCCGCACCGCCGGGCCGCCAATGGGCTCGAGCGGCATGGCCGTCAGGCTCCAGGTGTTCAGGACGGGGTCATACAACTGCGCCGCCCTGCCTCTCACGTCGAGCACGTTGCCCGTGGGCAGCACCACCGGCCAGACACCGAGGGGCGCGAGCGGAGGACCAGTCGGGCTCCAGGTGCTCGTGGCCGGGTCATACACCTCGGCATCGGCTTCTCCCGTGGTGAGCACCTTGCCCGTGGGCAGCACCGCCGCCGAAAAAGAGTGGGGGGCGGCCATGGCCCCCGCCGCGCTCCAGGTGCCCGTCGCCGGGTCGTACACCTCCGCGGACGTGAGGCCGCCGCTCATGTCCTCGCCTCCCGCCACGAGCACCTTGCCGTCGGGAAGCAACGCCGCCAGGTGTCTGGCGCGGCCCTGGGCCATGGAGCCTGTCGGCGTCCAGGTGTTCGTGGCCGGGTCGTACAGCTCCGCCCGCGCGGAATAGAACTCGAAGCCCTCGCCTCCCGCGACGAGGACCCTGCCGTCGCGCAGCAACGTCGCCGAGTGGTAGAGGCGGCGCACGTTCATGAGCGGGCCCGGGGTCCAGGTGTTCGTGACCGGGTCGTACAGCTCCGTCGTTGCGAGGAAGAAGCTCAATTTCTGGGCACTTCCCCCCGCGATGAGCACGCGGCCATCCGGCAGCAGCGTCGCGGTGTGGCCCCACCGGGGCCCGCCGCCCATGGGGCCCGTCGGATTCCACTGTCCCACGAGGGCACAGTCCGGCAGCCCCGCCACCGTGAAGCTCCGGGTGGCCGTGAAGCCAAAGGCATTCGTCACGGTGACGGTGATGGACGGAGTCGTGCCCGGGCGGATGCACACGGGCGCCGTCCAGGTGATGCGGCTGTGGTTGCCGACCTGCGCCGGAGCGCCTGGCGTGCCGGTGGTGGCCTGCCAGGAGAAGGTGAGCGCGGAGCCCTGCGGGTCGCTGGCGGCCACCTCATACGTGAGCACCTCACCCGGGTTGGCGGTGTCCGCGGAGCGGTAGGAGCGCAGGATGACGGGCTCAAGCGGGTTGACGGGAGGCGTGTCACTGACGCACAGGGCGACGGTGCCCGTGTTGTGCCCTCCGCGTCCGTCGGACACGGAGACCGTCAGCCGGCAGTTGTTGCAGGCCCCGGCGGGCACGAGCGACGGCGTGAATTGGCCGAGGGCGGAGGTTTCATCGGTCCAGGTGCCCGGGCATGACGCGCTCCAGGCGTAGGTGAGGTTGTCCTCGTCCGGGTCCGTGGCCAGCGCGAAGACCGTGGTCATCTGCCCGACGGAGAGTCGCGTCGCCGTCGCGGTGATGGAGGACACTTCCGGTGCGCTGTTGAAGGAGATGGACAGCTCGGCCTCGCCCTCGCCGTCAGGCACGACGTTGACGCGCAGGAGCGCGCTGGAGGCCAGGCCGCGCGAGTCCGTCACGGTGAGCGTCAGCGTTTGAAGCCCGGTGGAGGCGGGCGCCGTCCATGTGGTGTCGCGCTCGGAGGGCGAGGAGATGGAGCCCGCGGTGGCGCTCCACGCGTAGCTGAGCGTGTCCTCCGGGTTCGGGTCATGGGCAGAGGCATAGAGGGAGACAGTACCTCCGGCCGCCACGGTGCTCGGATAGACCGTGACGAAGTCGATGAGGGGCGCCTCGTTCTCGAACGGCGGCGGTGGATTGAGCTGCTGGAGGGTGATGGCGACGAAGGTCGTCTGGTTCGCGAGGATGGAGACGCCGTCGGCGGAGCCGGAGAAGAGCAGGGTGCCCGAAGCGTCATAGGCGCGTGCGGCGAAGGCACGGCCGGTGCCCGCGGGGATGTTGCCGATGGTGCCACCCCACACGCCATTCGTGGGCGCCAGGTCCACCCAGACGGTACGGATGTCCGGCCCGCCCGAGGCGACCGCGACGCGGGCGATGGTGGATGAGAGGGGTTGTGGCACCGACACGGCGAACCGCGCTGTTCCAGTGTCCCCCGTGGTGTCTCCACAGCCCGCGCACAACACTGCCGCGAGCGCCAGCATCAGGTGAAGGCCTGCTCTCTTCATGCTCATCCCCCTCGCCGCGAGCGTGATGCTCGCGAAGCAGTCACAGTGGATGAGATGATTTGAAACGGAGCGCGAGAATTCTCATCCTGATTGCGATTGAGGCGACTATCCAGGATTGGAGGCATTGCCGCCTATGACCCGGACATGTGGTTCGCCGTCATTTGGCGGACGACGGGGGAGCCTTTTCGGGCCTCTGGCGTCGTCTGTCTCAGCCCGACACTCTCTGCGTCCGCTTCGTCTCAACGCCGAGCGTGCCTCGCTCGTGGAGTTCGATTCATGCCCAAGACAATCGTTCCCCTCTGGTGGTCCTGGGGGCTGGTGTCGCAGGCGGCATTCAGCCAGGCGATGAGGTCGCGAAGGGCATTCTGCGTAGGGTTCAGAAGCTCGTCCCAGCGGAAGGCCTTGGCCTCGGGACTGGCGGTGGGTGTGAACAGGCGGTGAGGCGTTTCAGTCTGGGGACGCGGTTCCAGGGAGAAACCATGGCAAGCGGAGCCACCCCGTGAACCAGGCAAGGGGGGACGGAGCGAGGAACGGCCGGGGCTGGGATGCCCGTGCGTCCCCTGCCAGGGGCGCTGGCAGGCGCCCCGGATTCCCCTGGCTGGAGACAATGGCTAACAGAAAGGTATGGACCTGACGGCTGGTGTCGCGACCCAAGGCTCGCCGAGGCAGGCGCGCTTGAAGACAGACGTCATGGAGCAGCTCTCATCACTGCTCGGCGATGTCCAGATGAAGCAGCGGCGGAAGAAGCGGTTGCTCTCCACCATGCAGATGCTCTGGGATGAACTGGAGACGCACGTCTCCCAGCTTCAACTGTGCGCCATCCGGTTGAGCACCGAGAGCCCGCTGACCCAGGAGCAGGCGTTCATCATCCAGCAGTGCATCCAGCGGCTGACACGGGCCCGGGAAAGCATCGACCGTCGCTGGAGGCAGCCCTTCTGCTTCTGGCAGTGGTGCATGACGTGGAGGCGCGCGCCCGAGGTCGTCATCGGTCCGGATGAAAGGACACGAACTCGTTGCGCGCGGCGGTCAGCGGAATGGACCGCTGGACGCGCGGGTGCGTCTCCGGGCGCACCTTCACCATCGCGCTCTCGGCCCAGATGGCTGGACGCGAAGGATGTGCCAAGGCCAGCTGGCTCCCCAGCAACAACAGGCAGGCCAGTCCCAGTTTGATGGAGTGCATGACCTCCCAGGCTGGGCGCTGAGAGGAATTGCGGCAATCCCTCTCAAGAGCCGATGCCTGTGGGGCACCTGACACCGGGATGGCACGTGGGTGCTTTCCCCTGGGTGCCTCACGGATACAGGCGCAGGAGGAACGGATCAAAGATGTCCGGCGTGGTGGGCTGGAGCGTCCCCGTGCCGAAGTCCACCGGGCCGCGGAAGCCGCCCGTCACGGCGACCTCCCCCTCGCGCGAGACGGACAGGCCGCTGAAGAGCGTGGTCTCCTCGGGGAAGGTGCGTACCCAATCGCGTGCTCCCTCCACACGGTCGTACTTGTTGACGAAGGCATACAGCGAGGACGTCGGGGGCAGCGGGCCGGAGCCCACGTCGTCCCCCGGCATGGCCACGCCGAGCACCGTCATGTGGTCCTCGTGGTCCGAGCGCACCTGGAAGACGTTCCCGCCCAGCTTGCGGCCCCAGCGGTCCTCCCCGTCGCGCGTCAGCGCGAGCACCATGCCCGCGCTGCCCACCGCGGGCGCGATGAACGTGCGCCCGCCGAAGTGGAAGCGGCCCGTGAAGCGGCCCACGGGCACCACGCGATTGCCGTGCACCGCGATGTCGCTGAACCGGCTGAGGGCGGTCGCATCCTCCAGCGTGCGAGACCAGACATGTTGTCCGGAGGGGCTGAAGCGGGCCACCACGGCCGTCTCCACACCCGGCGCGGACGGCTGCAGCGGGCCGCCGCCGAAGTCCGTCGCCTCGTCGAAGGAGCCGGCGATGTAGAGGTGATCCTGCTCGTCCGTGGCGACGCCTCCGAGGAAGGCAGTGGCCGGGGAGGCGAAGACTCTGTCCCACAGCCACGTCCCCTCGCGGGTGTACTTCACGAGGAAGGCGGAGACGGGGCCCGTGGTGCGCGGCCCGCCGCCGAAGTCCGCTGGCCCCTCCACGGCGCCCGCGAGGATGACGTGGTCCCCGCTGTCGACGGCCAGCCCGGGAGAACCGTCGTAGTTGCCTCCCAGGTTGCGCACCCAGCGCACCTGGCCCTCGCGCGTGAACTGCACCAGGAAGAAGCCCGTCACCGTGACGCCGCCGAGCACCACCGGGTGTGACGTGTTGCCGCGCACGGTGATGTTGCGCTGGCGGTCCGTGGCGGCGACCTCGAAGTAGGTGTCCGGGAAGAGGGCCCCCGCCGCCGCGCCATAGCCATGGGACCACAGCAGCCGCCCGTCGCGCGCGTACTTCACGATGAAGGCGTTGGCCCCGGACTCCGCGGCGACCGCTGGCAGCGGGCCTCCGCCGAAGTCCGGCGAGCCCTCGTACGTGCCGACGACGATGTTGGCGCCGTCCCGGTCCGTGGTGACGTCACCCGGCAGGACGTCATCTCCCGGAGAGCCCACGCCCCGGCGCACCCAGCGCGTCTGGCCCCCGGCATGCCGCGTCTCCAGCGAGTCCTCCGAGGCCCGTGCTCCGGACGTCTCCTCGGGGCCCTGGCCACAGCCCGCGCCCAGCGCCACGCCCAGGCTGAACACCGTGAGGGCCCACACCTTCATGCCTGTCATTGCCGCCTCCCGCCCACCGGAACCCGCGCCAGGGATGGGCGCGGTGCGGAAGGGAGGGTTGGCAATGCCAGACGCCCCGGACACCCGTGCGGAGGTCGCACGGGCGTGTCGCCGCGAACCGTGTCAGGGCTGCGCGGCGTAGAGCTGGCCGCGCATCTCTCCGTAGTAGGTGTGCGCCTTGGTGTGGAGGTTGAAGTAGAGCACGCCCTTGCGCGCCAGGGACTCCAGGCCCGCCAGCGTCTTCGTCTGGGTGGGCAGGAAGCCCAGCTCCGCGGGACAGCTCTCCGGCAGGCCGGACTTCATGCCCTTCATGTCCTTGATGAAGGTGATGTTCTCGTTCTTGAGCTCCAGGGTGAACCTGCCGTCGACGACCGTCTTCGACAGCGCGCCGGCCTCCCCCAGGTCCACGATGATGGGGCCCAGGACGCCCGGCGGGCCGCAGTGGATGTGGAACATGAGGATGTCCTCGGGGTTCACCCCGGTCATCTGCACGTCCACATAGGCCCGGGTCAGGTCCTTGGTGAACCGCAGCTGGCCATGGCCCCTCGACTTGCGCTGCTCCCGCGGTGTCGAGGGCGCGGTGGCGCCGAGGCTCTTCTGCAGGAGCTTCGGCGTCTCCGACTCCTCGCCGGGCTGCTGCGCGGGGCTCAGGAAGGCCTCGTAGACCGTGTAGGTCGTCGCGCCGAGCGAGGGATCCCCGGCGTGGGCGGACAGCGTGAAGAGGGCGGTGGCGAGGGCGAGAGGCAGCGGCTTGCGCATGGTGGGCTCCAGCGGAACGAAGACGCTGGATCCGTAGCGCGTGCGCCGGACGCCGGATGGCCGCAGGTGGACACCGGGTGTGCCGCTCCTGGCCACCGTGGCGCCGTCACGCAGGGAGGCCCCTCACAGGGGTTCGAGGAACCGCTGGATGTGTGCGAGCACGAGCTTGATTTTTGGAATCTCGCAGAGCGCCTCGGGCACGCTTACGCGCAGGGGGCGCTCACGTCCCACCACGTCGGGGAGCACGGGCACCAGGACGTCCCCGGCCTCGCCCGGGTCCGCGAGGTCGACGCTGGGCACCCAGCCGATGCCCTGGCCGGCGATGCAGCAGGTGCGGATCAGATGGATGTCCGCCGAGATGAGCGCGGGCTCCACCCGGAACGAGGGCCCCCGGCGCAGGGGCCACAGGCGCGCGTCGGCTCCTGGCGCCTGCCAGGAGAAGAGCTCGTGGTCACGCAGGTCCTCCACGGCGCGGGGAACGCCCCGGCGCTCCAGGTACGCCTTGCTGGCGACGAGCCCTTCCGGGACGCGCAGCATCACCTGGGAGAGCCAGGGTCCCTTGGGCACGTCCTCCCCGAAGTGGACGGCGAGGTCCACGTTGTCCAGGGGTTCGATGAGCGGGTTGTCGCTGAAGCTCGCGTGGACGCGCAGCAGGGGATGGGCGGTCCGCAGCAGGCCGAAGAGGGGCGCGAGCAGGTGCGGTGGCAACCCGACGGGCAATACCACCCGCAGCGTACCCGAGGGCGCCTGGCCCACCTCGCGGATGGAGGCCAGCAGCGCGCTCGTCTCCTGCATCATGATGCGTCCGCGCTGGGCGAGCACCTCACCGGCCTCGGTCAGGACGATGCCCGTCCGCGTGCTCTTGAGGAGCGGGACGCCCGCGCGTGCCTCGAGCGCCTCGACACGCCTGCGCAACGTCGTGCGCGACACCCCCAGGGCGTCCGCGGCCGCCAGGAACGAACCGGTCTCCGCGACGTCGATGAAGGCGCGCAACTCTTCCAGGTCCATGCTCTTGCCTCGCTGCCAGGAGTCTAGCTCCTGGGCCTGCCCGCACTCGCTCCCGTGACGCTCCCTCCGTCTTCGTCCCGTAAACGACGACGGGCCACCTCTCCGGGTCATGGCTGGCGCGGTCCTTCAACCTGGATAGTCCATGTCCAATCGCTCGCGGGATGCGCGCTCGTCGGTGGTGCCAGCGCGCCACCGCTCGAAACCCATCCGCTTTGGATTGGTCCGCGAGCATCACGTTCGCGGCGGGGGGGACGCTTCATGAAACGAGTATGGATTCACCTGATGTTGGCGCTCACGGCGGCGCTGCTGGCGGGCTGCGGAGTTTCCTCTGGCGACACGGGGACGGCGCGGTTCGCCGTCTCCGTGCCCCAATCCCTCTCATCCAACATCGCGCGCGTCGCGGTCGCCTCGGGGGGGCCGGACATCCGTACCGTGTGGGTGGACCTGGCGCCCACGAATGGCGTGTGGGGTGGCACCATTGGCAACATCCCCGCGGGCACCGGCCGTGCCTTCGCGGCGCGGGCCTACGACGCTTCGGGCACGCTGCTCTTCGCGGGCTCCGCCTCAGGCGTCACCATCGCCGCCAACCAGACGGCCTTCGTCGCCATCACCCTCCAGCAGCTCAACCCGCCGCCGCCGTTCGAGAACGAGGCGCCGCTCATCGACTCCCTGGTGGCTTCCACGACCACCGTGCCAGCGGGAGGCATCCTCTTCCTGTGGGCCTCCGCGCATGACCCGAACCCGGGTGACACGCTCAGCTACGCGTGGAGCGCCACCGCGGGCTCGTTCTCCTCGATCTCCGACGGCTTCGCCGTGTGGGTGGCGCCCGCCACCACCGGCATCCAAAGGGTCACGCTGACGGTGACGGACTCCCGCGGCCTTTCCTCCAGCGCCCTGCTGTCCATCAACGTCCAGCCCGAAGGGGAGGGCGAGGCCGACCTGTCCATCTCCTTCAACAGCGCACCGGAAGTGTCCTCCATCACCGCGACGGCGACGCGGCTGGCCGTGGGACAGCCGACCACCGTCTCCGCGCTGGCCACGGACCTGGATGGAGACAGCCTCTCCTACGCCTGGAGCGCCTCGTGCGCGGGCAGCTGGGTGGATGCGTCCTCCAGCACCGCCAGGTTCACGCCCTCGCTCCTGCCCGCCGCGGCCTGCAACAACTGCCGCCTGACGGTCTCCGTGTCCGATGGGCACGGGGGACACAACTCGGGCACCGTCGCCCTGTGTGTCTGCGACACGCCTCCCGGCAATCACCTCGCGCCCGTCATCCTCCGTTCCTACCGCTCCTCGGACACCGCCACTCCGGGACAGGTGCTCACCTACGAGGTGGCCGCCAGCGACCCGCAGGGCTCCGCGCTCACCTTCTCCTGGGACGCCACCGCCGGCACGCCAGGCACCCCGGCCGGGGACGCCACGCACAGCCGAATCATCTGGACGGCGCCCCCTTGTCTCGATGTCGCGGCCCCGGCCATCACCGTCACCGTCACGAACGCCTTTGGCCTCACGGCCACCCGGAGCTTCACGGCGGCGGGATTGCCGGCCTGCTCCACGCCGGGGACGTGGGCCCTGACGGCACCCAGGGCCTTCAACTCGTTTCGCCTGGTCAGCACGGCGACGCTGCTGCCGAACGGCAAGGTGCTTGTCGCGGGGGGACGTGAGGAGCAAGGGCACACCTGCAACAGCGCGGCGGAGCTGTATGATCCGGCCTCGAATACCTGGAGCGCGACCGGCTCCATGCTGGACTGTCGATACGGGCACACGGCGACGCTGCTTCCGGACGGCAAGGTGCTCGTCGCGGGAGGACGAGGCCAGGTCGTCAACACCCAGACGGCGGAGCTTTACGACCCGGCCACGGGCACCTGGAGCGCGACGGGGTCCATGGCGGAACCTCGTGCCGGCCACACGGCGACGCTCCTGCTCAATGGCAAGGTGCTCGTCCAGAGCGGAATGACGGCGGAGCTCTATGACCCGGCTTCGGGGACCTGGAGTGCGACCGGCTCGCTGGTCGATCCTCGCGGAGGGCGCTCGGCGACACTGCTTCCGGACGGCAAGGTTCTCGTCGTAGGGAGTCAGGTCGGCAATCCGACCACGGCGGAGCTGTATGACCCGGCTTCGGGCACCTGGAGTCTCACGGGCTCTCCGGTCGCGCCAGCTGGCGGCTCGGCGGCGCTGCTGCCGGACGGCAAGGTGCTCGTCGTGGGGGAGCGGGTGGCGCAGCTCTACGACCCGACCTCGGGCACCTGGAGCCTCACCGGCTCACCGCTCGCACCTCTCGGAGGCCCGGCCACACTGCTCCTCAACGGCAAGGTGCTCGTCACGGGGAGTCAGGGCGGCATTCTGGACACGCCGGAACTGTACGACCCGGTCTCGGGGACCTGGAGCCTGACCGGCTCGATGATCGAGCCCCGCTCCCCTTGGGAATACACGGCGACGCTGCTGCTTGACGGAAGGGTGCTCGCCGTAGGCGGGCGCTACGACTCCTACTCATCCGAGCTCTACACCCCCTGAGCCAGGCGTCTTCCGGTCCGGTGGACAGGTTGACCCCGCCCCGGGACAGGCGCAGGAGGAAGACGATGAGCGCGCCGCTGAGCGCGATGAGCACCGCCGTGGCCGCCCACACCCGTCTCCGCGCTTCGCCGAGTCAGTCGGCCATGACCAGCGCGACGAGGAGCGCGAGGATGAGCGCGGTGGAGTTGGTCATCGTCTCCACCACCACGCAGGCCATCACCGGGCCGCGCCCCACACCGCGCCGCTCCAGGCCGTGGACGATGAGCGCCGCGCCGCTGATGCCCGCGGAGGGGAGGGCCTGGTCGACGAAGAGCTTCGCGAAGCTCATCACGTAGAGGGCCCCCAGGGGCACGCGGAAGCGCGTCCGCCGCAACACCGCGCGCCACACCGCCGACTGCGCCAGGTACGTCGCCGCCTGGAGCAGCGCGGCGACGAACAACCAGGCGGGGGCGGACTGCTTCAGCAGCCGCGCGAACTCGCGCTCGTCGGAGGCGCGCGTCACCCCCAGGATGAGCGCGGCCAGCAGGGCCAGGCCAAAGACCCAGCCGTGCCGTGCCCGCCGGGCAGGCGCGTCAGGCAATACGCCGCCAGTCATCGGCGTCGTGACGCGCGCGGGCCCTGTGCGGAGGCGGCGCCGCCGTCACCCTCATTCCGCCTCGTGCCGCGCGTAGCCGTCCGACAACGTGCCCAGGAAGGCGACGAGGGCGTGCTCCTCCTGGGGGCTGAGCCGCAGGTTGCCCACCTCGCGGGTGTTGAGGTTCAGCCCCACCTCTGGCACCGGCCAGCAGTCCACGCCGGGGACGCCGCTGACGTCCGCGAGGCACACCGGCAACACGTCACGCGTGTTGTAGAAGTGGACGATGGACTCCAGGCTCTTGAAGTAGCCGTTGTGGCCATAGGCCTTCACGAAGCTGGGGTAGGGCCGCTTGTCCACGTTGCGCAGCGTGGGGACCTTCACCTTGCCCAGGTTGGCGCGTGCGTAGGGGGTCCACTCGTCACGCGTGAACAGGAAGCCCCCCAGCCCCAGGTCCACGTAGAAGGGGCCCTCCGGGTTGAACTGGATCTGCCAGTACCAGGGGTTGAGCAGGTTGCGCGGCACGCCCAGGTTGTCGAAGGTGTAGTCGGTGAAGAGCGGCGGCTCGCCCCCGGGGCCGGGCCGGCTCGTGTGACAGTTGGAGCAGCGGGCCTTGCCCTCGAAGAGCTCCAGGCCCCAGCGCTCCTTCCGGGTGAGCGCGGCCCGGCCGGCCAGCCATGCGTCGTACTTCGAGGAGAAGGCATTGACCTCGCGCGAGCCCTCATAGGCGGCGATGGCCAGGGCAATGGAGTCGTAGGCGTGCGGCACGTCGCCGCAGATGCCGGTGCCGTAGACGGCGCGGAAGAGATCGCCGTAGCGGCCTCGGCAGACCTTGGCGACCACGGCGGCCGCGCTGGGGTTGTTCTGCTCCACGGGGTTGAGGAAGGGGCCCTGCGCCTGGTCCGCGGCGGGGTTGCCCAGCTTCTCGCCGGTGGCGCGGCCATCCCAGAAGTTGCCGCCCACGAAGCGCGCCCGTTGCGGCACGTCCAGGTGGAGGATGGGCGCCTGGGTGGCGTACGCGGACGAGGGCGGCTTGCGGTTGCCGAAGCGTCCCCTCACGGCGCCCTCGTAAACGGAGCCGGTGAGGTTGATGAACAGCTCCGGTCCCGTCCAGCCCGCCTCGGGGCCGTGGCAGACGGCGCAGGCCTGGCCCCGGGGCTCGGACAGCTCGCGGTCGAAGAAGAGCAGCTTGCCGAGCCGCTCCACGGGCTTCAGCGGCGAGGCGCTCCCCTCGGCCAGCGTGGCCTCGAAGGTGGCCGAGGCCTGGACGGCCTCCGGAGCTTGGGACTCCAGCGCCGGAGCGACGGTGGCGGCCGGCGGGACGCCCAGCGCCAGTAGGAGCAACAATCCAGACCGTGACATGCGTGGCACCTCGGCTTCGAGCGGGGGGCAAGGGTGGCCACGCCGCCCGGCCTCCACCACGGGCCCGCGGCCGGAGCGGAGTGTCGGCTGGAGGCGTGACGCCCGGGCTTCGCGGTCCCACGGGGAGGGGCGGCGCTCGCCGTTCCGCTCTGCCCCGCGGGGTTGCATCCCTCCGGGGCGGTGCGCTGCTTTCCTGGGAGGAGGACGTGCGCGGGACATCCTCGCCATGCGTCCGGGGAGGCTCCATGTCGCTCGCGAGGTTCTGCCGCAAGACGGTGGCCGTCATCCAGCCCGAGCAGAGCGTGGCCGAGGCCGCGCAGCGGATGCGGGACCAGCACGTGGGGGCGCTGGTGGTCGTCCAGGACGACCTGCGCCCGGTAGGGGTGCTGACCGACCGGGACATCGTCACCCGGCTGGTGGCCGAACGAAAGGACGCCAAGGCCGTCGCCATCTCGGAGGTGATGTCGCCGGGGCCCGTGGTGGTGCGCGTGGAGGACACGCTCGACCAGACGCTCTTCGCCTTCCGGAAGCAGGGCGTGCGCCGCCTGCCCATCGTCGATGGACAGGGGCGGTTGGTGGGGCTGGTGTCAATCGACGACCTGCTGGTGCTGCTGTCGGCGGAGCTGGACCAGACGGCCTCCGCCGTCCGTGAGAACCAGGGGCCTTGAGGCACCTGCCGCTTCGGCACCGCCAGGCCCGCGTCAGGGAGACGGGGCCTCCGGGGCCGACTCCACCGGGGCGGGGAAGCCTTCGCGTTCCGGCCGCAGCTCCGCGGCCACGCTCCGGGCCCACCGCTGGATGTGGCCGGAGTCACGCCAGTCCCCCGCGTGCGTACGGGCCATGGCGTGGGCGATGAAGCCCTTTGCATCCTTCTCCAGCCGCCCACCGAACGTCATGTGGCCGCGAGCGCCCACCTGGCTCAAGAGGACCTGGACCTGGGCGGTCGGCGCGATCTCGTGCTGCTCCGCCGTGTCGTCGAGCGGGCCGCTGGAGAAGAACCAGACGGGCCTCTCGCGCAGCTTTTGCGCATGCCGGTGCACGAAGTGCCTGGCGGACCGGAACCAGCGATTCGCGTACAGCGCCCCGCCGACGATGACGGCGTCATAGGCCGACACCTCGTCGATGTCCTCGGGAGGATGCAGCTCCACGTCGAGGCCCTCGTCGCGGAGGGTCTCCGCGATCCGCCGGGCAATGCCTTCCGTTCCCCCTCGCTTCGAGCCGTAGGTGACCAGGACCCGCATCGTGCGCCTCCAGGGTGAGTCCACCGCACTCAATGCATGCAGCGGGCCGGCGGCGTTGGCGAGGTGCCGCCAGGCGAGGGTGTTTTCCGTCCCTCCGTCCAAGATGGCGGAGGCCCGGGGGCTACGGACCGAGGCGTTTGCGCAAGAGGTGGAAGGCCGCCACACCGAAGAGGATGCCCGCCGCGCCCAGGCCCAGCAGCACGGTGATCCGCTGTTCCAAGAAGCTGGCGCCCAGGTAGACGGTGCCCACCGCGTACGGGAGCTCCGCCAGCGCGAGCACGAGCAGGTAGCGGCGCAGCCCATAGCGAGCCAGGCCGAGCACGTAGCCCGGGATCTCGGAGGGGACGGCGAGCTGGAAGAGGAGCACCAGGCCGAAGGAGGCATGCCGGGAGATGCGCTCTTCGTAGTGGGCGAGCAGCCGGGGAGAGGTGAGCCGGCGGAGGATCGGCCGGCCCCAGGCGCGGGCAATGCCATACGCGCAGGCGCCCCCCAGCATCCAGCCCGCCCAGAGCAGGAGCGCGCAGACGGACTTCCCCCAGGCGTCGAGCGCGACTGGCAACAGCAGCGCGCTGGAGAAGAAGGCCAGCATGGCCGACAGCGCGGAGAGGAGGACGAAGAGCACCGCGCCCCAGAAGGGGTGCGCGGCGATGACCGGGGCGGCCGCGTCGAGCACCCGGCGGAGGAGGGACTGGAAGGTGTCCGAGGAGGCCAGGAGGGCGAGGCCGACGAGCAGGAGTCCCAACAGCAGCGCCCGGCTCCACATGGACGGGGACCCGCGCGTCTCCTTCCCTGGCGGGGCGTTCGGATCCATGGCGCCGGCCCTTCAGAAGATGCACGCCCAGAGGGCCTCGACGCATTCCTTGAAGACTGGGGCAGGAATCTGGGGACAGGGCTCGGAGCCACAAGCGGTGCCAGGGATTGGGGAGAGCTTCGGCTGGCGGACAGCGCAAGCAGGCAGCCTGGCGAGCGCAGCTCAAGCTTCCGGTATGATGCGCACCCCAGCGCATCCCGCCGGAGACAGGCCCTTGATCAGCTCCCTCATCCGCCAGGTCGTCACCACGGTCCAGACGGCGATCGCCAAACCGCCGGTGGCACCGCCTCCGCCCGCTCCCCCGCCCGCCACCGCCGCGCCCTATTTCAAGGACGGCCTGGACGCGGCGAAGTCCAGCCCGGTGGAGCTCAGCGGCTACGGTAACGCGCCGTCCGCGGCGGCTCCCGCGAGCGTGGATTCCCCCCTGACGAAGGCGAGCAGCGGGGAGAAGGTCGGCCCGGAGTTCATCCACCTGGACGCCGGGTGGACGCCGCAGGGACAGGGCTACGACGCCAGGCGCGGCGAGGTGCTCACGACGTATTACAACGACGACCACCGCGTGCTCCTGTCCGTGCAGGACAAGGACTCGGGGAAGGAGACGCACCAGGCCGTGCTCGGAGGACCGCCGCCCGCGGGCCCCCCCAGCCATGGCGGCGGCGTCTCCACGGACGGCGACCACGTCTATGTCTCCGACACGGACCACGTCTACGTCTACACGCGCGAGGAGATCGAAGCGGCCCAGAACGAGTGCCGCGAGGCCATGCCCTCCCAGGTCATGGATGTGCCGAAGCCCGAGGGCTTGACGGATCCGGCCACCGGCATCGGGCTCGTGTCCTCCGGCAGCTACATGACCGTCAAGGACGGCTACGCGTACGTCGGCGGCTACAGCCCGGATGGCGACGGCAAGGCGGGCGCCGTCTGGCGGTACAAGGTCGATGAGCAGACCGGCGCCCTCATCGAGGACTCGCGCGAGGGCCCCATCCGCGCGCCAGACCGCGCGCAGGGGATGACCATCGTGGACGGAGGCATCCTCTTCACCACGGGCGACAAGAAGCTCATCTACCAGCCGTTCGAGTCCACCGAGGACACCTTCTCCGCGGACATCCGCAAGCGGGCGGACATCGGCAACGGGCTCATCGACCCCTATGCCCAGGGCATCAACATCATCGACGGCGAGCTGTGGGTCACCTACGAGAGCGGCTCGCACAAGTACCGCGACAACGTGGACGAGCCCCGGGAGCACATCCAGCGCATCCCGCTGGAGGACCTGGACCTCGCGGCGGCCTGCCTCACGGCGGAGCAGCTGGAAGGCTGAGTCTTTCGGGCACGGCGCTCAGGCGCGCAGCGCGTCCAGGATGGACAGGCGCGAGGCGCGCAGCGCGGGCAACAGCCCACCGAGCAGCCCCATCCCCGTGCCGAACAGCAGCGCGCCCAGCAGGATGGCCGGGGTGGGGGAGAAGCCGAAGCTCACCGCCGCGAAGGTCTGGAAGTTGAGCGTGCGGATGTGGATGAACCGCGTGGCCAACGCGCCCAGGGCGCCCAGCACCCCGCCCGCGGCGCCCAGCATCGCGGACTCCACCACCACGCTGGCCAGCACGCTGCGCCGCCGGAAGCCCACCGCGCGCAGCATGCCCAGCTCCGCGACGCGCGTTGCCACCTGGGCGTACATGGTGATCATCGCCCCCAGCACCGCGCCCAGGCTGAAGACGAAGGACACGAAGAGGCCCAGCACGCGGATGAAGGTGGCAAGGCTGCTGGCCTGATCCGCCCAGTACGCCGGCTCCGGCTTGCCCTCCAGCGTGAAGCGCGGGTTGGCGTTCACGCGCTTCACGAAGGCGTCCACCTGCGCGGGCGAGCGCAGCCGCACCAGCGCGGAGCTGAAGTCCTCGCGTCCGAAGGCCGAGCCCAGGCGCATGCCGTCCGCCCACACCTCGGACTCGAAGGCCCCGCCCCGGGCGGCGAACACGCCCACCACCGGCCAGCGCTGCTGGGCGAATCTCAGCTCTCCTCCCAGCGTGGCCTCCGGTGAGGTGCCCACGAGCGAGCGCCCCAGCGCCACCTCGTTGGTGCCCGGCCGGGGCCTCCTCCCGGAGACGAGCTGGACCTCCGGCCGCGCCGCGAAGCTCTCCGCGCTGATGCCGCGCGCGGTGGTGTTCATCGCCTGCGTGCCGCCGCTCGGCAGCGTCAGCAGCACCACCCGCTCCCCGGCCACCAGCGGCAGGCCGTCCGGCCCGGACGCCACCTCTGGGTCCGTGGTGAGGATGCGCACCGCGTCCCGCTCCACGCCGCTGACCAGCTCGCTGGTGGCCCCCTTGCGCAGCACGACGACGTTGGACGCGTCCCCGCCGGAGGCCAGCGCGGACTCGATGCCGTTGGCCAGCATCAGCACCGCGGAGAAGACGAAGACGACGAGCCCCAGGCCCACCACCGTGACGCCGGTGGACAGCCGGCGCGCCCACAGGCTGCGTGCGTTGTAGAAGAGCGGCACCATGGCTCAGGCCACCTTCCGCAGGCCTTCCGCCACCGGCAGCCGCACCGCGCGCAGGGCCGGCCCCACGCCCGCCAGCAGCGACACCGCCACCGCCGCGAGCGCGGAGACGAGCAGCGTGTGTCCGCGCGTGAGGTGATCCGGGAGCGGGCCGAAGCGCGAGGCGATGAGCTTCGCGAACAGGCCCACCAGCAGCGGCGCGGCCGTCACGCCCAGCGCCGCGGAGCACAGGCCGATGACGGAGGACTCGGCCAGCACCAGCGCCACCACGGTGCGCGGGCGGAAGCCCATGGCGCGCAGGGTGGCGATGTCGCGGGTGCGCTCGCGCACGCCCATGGCCAGCGTGTTGCCGATGACCAGCAGGATGATGAGCAGGATGACGCTGGACACCACCTTCACCGCGGTGACGATGGCCGACGACATGGCCACGAAGCCCAGCTGGAAGGCCTTCTCGCTCTCCGTCTTCGTCGGGTAGGGGCTGTTGTCGAACATGTGGTCGATGGCCGCCGCCACCTGGGCCGAGCGCGCCGGATCATCCACGCGCACCGCGTAGATGCCGACCTGGTCCTTGCGCGCGTCGGTCAGCGCTTCGCTCTCGTTGATGCAGCGGTAGCCGAACACCATCGCGGTGGTGTCCACTCCGGCGCGTGTGCCGGTGTAGATGCCGTGCACGTTGAAGGTCCAGTCGCCCGGGTAGATCTGCCCCTTGAGCGTCACCCGGTCCCCGGGCTTCCAGCCGAAGCGCCGCGCCAGCTGCTCTCCCACGAGCGCGCCGCACGGGTCGCCGCGGAAGGCGGTGAGCTGCTGGGGCGGGACGGCGAACTCGGGGAAGACCTCCAGGAAGGTGCGGGGGTCGATGGCGAAGTTGGGGAAGAAGTCCTTCTGCGTGTCGCCGAGCGTGCCGCCGAACCACTCCTGGTGCGTGACGGCGGTGACGCCCGGCAGCGCGGCGATGCGCGCGTAGTAGGACAGGGGCAGGGGCTGGGTGAAGGACACCTTGTTGCGGACGATGAGCCGGTCCACCTGCGCGGCCCGCGCGTTGTAATAGAAGATGTCGATGACGGTGCTCAGGAAGACGAACGCCGTCACGCCCACCGCGCCCGCGAGGATGGTCAGCGTCAGGCGCAGCGGGTTGCGCAGCAGGTCCCGTCCCGCGAGTCCCAGGTAGTTCACTGGAGCACCCCCTTGTCCAGCTGGTGCACGCGCCCGGCGCGCTCCGCGGCGTGCGGGTCGTGCGTCACCATGACGAGCGTCTTCTTCAGGTCCCGGTGGAGCACGCCGAAGAGGTCCAGCACGGCCTCCGCCGCCTTGCGGTCCAGGTCCCCCGTGGGCTCGTCCGCGATGATGAGGTCCGGGTCGGAGACGATGGCGCGGGCAATGGCCACGCGCTGCTGCTCGCCGCCGGACAGCTGCGGCGGGCGGTGGCCCACGCGGTGGGTCAGGCCCACCAGCTCCAACGCGGCGGCGACGTGCCGGCGCCGCTCCCCGCGCGTCAGCGGCGTGAGCAACAGCGGCAGCTCCACGTTCTCCGCCGCGGTGAGCACGGGGATGAGGTTGTAGAGCTGGAAGACGAAGCCCACGTGGGCGGCGCGCCAGTCGCTCAGCTCGCGGTCGTCCATCTGCGCCAGGTCGCGGCCGGCCACCTCCGCGATGCCGGTGGTGGGCTGGTCCAGCCCGGAGATGAGGTTGAGCAGCGTGGACTTGCCGGAGCCGGACGGGCCCATGAAGGCCTCGAAGGCGCCCGCGTCGATGGTCAGGTCCACCGCGGCCAGCACCGGCACCTCCACCGTGCCGCGCCGGTACGTCTTGGACACGCCCCGGAGGCGCACCATGGGGGGCGGGGCTGGCAGGGGCTCCTCTCTCATCCGCCCCCCGCCTCCACCTTCACGCGCCGCCCGTCACGCAGGCGCCGCGGCTCCGGCGCCACCACCACCTGCGTCCCCGCGCCCGGCCCCTGCACCAGGGAGACCTCGTCGCCCACGCGCTCGCCTACGCGCACCGGCTGGCGCGCGAGCCGCCCGTCCTTCACCACCCACACGGCGCTGCCCTGCGCGTCGCGCACCACGGCGCTGGCGGGCACGCGCTTGGGCTGGGCCCGGGCGTTCAGCTCCTCCGGGGGCAGCGGCTGGCGGAGGAAGGACACCTTGGCGCCCATGTCCGGCAGCGCGCCCTGGGGGACGGCCTGGAAGCGCACCCGCACCGTGGCGGTGGCCTTGGAGCGGTCGATGGCGGGGCGCACCGTGGCCACCTGGCCGGGAAAGGCACGCTCCGGCAGGGCGTCCAGGAAGATGAGGGCGGGCTGGCCGGTGCGGATGCGCGTGAGCTGCTCCTCGCTGACCTCGGCTTCGATCTCCAGGGCGTGGAGGTCCACCAACTCGACGATGCCGCCCAGGTTGGTGCCAGAGAGCGCGGCCGGCGCGAGCACCGCGCCCTCGTCCGCGAGCTTGCGGGACACGGTGCCGTCGAACGGCGCGCGCACCACGGTGTGGGTGAGCTGGAGGCGGGCCGCCTCGCGGGCCCGCCGGGCGACGGCGAGCTGCGCCCGGGCCAGGTTGAGGGATTCGCGCGTGGCGCGGCCCGCGGTCTCCACGTCGAGCAGCTGCGCCCGGGGGACGGCGCCCTGTCTTGCGAGGTTGCGCGTTCGCTCCGTGGTGCGATCGGCGTTGAGGGCCTGGGCCTCGGAGGCGGCGAGCCGGGCCCCGGCGGCCTGCACCTCCGCGTTGGCGCGCTCCAGCACCACGCGGGCGTCCCGGTCATCCAGGCGGGCAATCACCTGGTCCCGCCGCACGGGCTCTCCCTCCTCCACGGCGACCTCCACGAGCCGGCCCGCGATGAGCGGCGCGATGACCGAGCGGCGCCGCGAGTCGACGTAGCCGGACGCGGACAGCTCGGTCTGCTGCTCACCCGGAAGAGGCTCGCGCACCTCCGCCACGCGCACGGTGGGGGGGCGGCGCGCGAGCGAGACGCCGATCAGGCCGAGCACCACGAGCAGGAGCGCCGCGGGGATGAGCCAGCGCCGCTTGCGGCGGCGGCGCATGGGGGCGGCGGAGCGGTCGATGCGCAGCGCGCTCAGCGCGGTCTGTGCCTGTGAGTCGGTCACGGCGCTTCCCCGGACGGATCCAGGCTCCTCGAAGATGAGGGTAGGGAGGCGGGAGGCCGGGTGCCATGGGCGGGGATGGGCGCGCCGGGCGCTACTCCGCGCGCTCCACCTGGACGGCCGTGACCTTGTAGTCGGGCGTGTGGGTGTACGCGTCCTGATGCGGGCCGATGACGGCGTTGATGAAGGTCTCGGCGGTGTGGAAGGTGGTGAAGAGCTCACCGGGACGCAGGCCCTCGGCGTGGTGCATGGGCAGCACGGCTTCTCCGTACCGGCTGCGCACCCGCACGCGCGCGCCGTCCTCCAGGCCCAGCCGCTCGGCGTCCACCGCGGCCATGTCCAGCCAGTCGCCGGGCTGGAGCCAGGCGTTCGGCGTGCGCGACGTCATGGTGCCCGCGTTGAACTGATACAGCCGCCGGCCCGTCATCAACACGAAGGGGAAGTCCTCCGTGCGTGCTTCCGGCGAGGGCGCGTAGCTGATGCGGCGCAGCGCCGCCCGGGGCCCCAGCGCGAAGCCGTGGGTGTGCAGTACCCGGGTGCCCGGGTGTTGCTCGTCGGGACAGGGCCACTGGAGGCCGCCGTGCTCCAGGCGCGCGTACGACAGCCCGGCGCCCGCGGGCCACACGCGCCGCACCTCCTCCCAGACCTCCTCCGGTGACGCGAAGGCGAAGCCCTCGGGGTGTCCCAGGGCCCGCGCCGCGCGGCAGAGGATCTCCCAGTCCGGAAGCGAGTCCCCCGCGGGCGGCAGCGACGCGCGCACCCGTTGCACGCGCCGCTCGCCGTTCATGAAGGTGCCGTCCTTCTCGAAGGCGGTGCAGGCGGGCAGGAAGACGTGGCCACAGGCCCGTGCCGTCTCGGTGAGGAACAGGTCCTGCACCACCAGCAGCTCCAGCCGCTCCAGCGCCTGGCGCGTGGTGTTCGCGCCCGGGTTGGTGAGCAGCACGTCATAGCCAAAGGCCCACAGCGCCTTGAGCTGCCCGCCGCGCGCCGCCTCCATCATCCGCATCAGGTCCAGCCCCGGCGTGGGGGGCAGGGGGGCGCCCCAGGCGTCCTCGAAGCGGGCCCGGTGCTCCTCCAGGGGGACGTAGCCGGTGAGCTGGCCCGGCTCACAGCCCATGTGCGCGGAGCCCTGCACGTTGTTCTGCCCGCGCAGCGGGTTGACGCCCATGCCGGGCCCGCCCAGGTTGCCCGTCAGCAGCGCCAGGTTCACCAGCGCCATGACCGTCTCGGTGCCTTGGACGTGCTCCGTCATGCCCAGCCCGTGCACCATCATGGACGGGCCGTGCGTGGCGTACAGGCGCGCCGCCGCGCGGAGGTCCTCCGCGTCCACGCCGCAGAGCGCCGCGGCGCGCTCGGGGGGCCAGTCGCGGATGAAGGCCTGGAAGGACTCCACGTCGTCCACGCGCGCGTCCAGGAAGCCCGGGTTCCAGAGCCGCTCGGTGACCACCACGTGCGCCAGCGCGTTGAGCAGCGGCACGTCCGTGCCGGCCCGGGGACGCAGGTGCACGTCCGCGTAGCGCGCCAGCTCCGTGCGCCGCGAGTCGATGACGATGAGCTTCGCTCCCCGGAGCACCGCCTGCTTGATGCGGGCGCCCACGACGGGGTGGCA
This sequence comes from Corallococcus carmarthensis, assembly GCF_003611695.1. Lineage (GTDB taxonomy): Bacteria > Myxococcota > Myxococcia > Myxococcales > Myxococcaceae > Corallococcus > Corallococcus carmarthensis. Next base: position 85,263 of record NZ_RAWE01000009.1, read on the forward strand.
TTCGGTGGTGTTGCTGCCGGCGACCAGCAGCGTGCGCGCGTGGTCCACGTCCTCGAAGGAGTTGGTGGCGGCGCCCGTGCCCAGCATCCGCTTCAGCCCGGCGGCGCTGGGGGCGTGGCACACGCGGGCGCAGCAGTCCACGTTGTTCGTCCCCAGCACCACGCGGGCCAGCTTCTGCGCCAGGTAGTTCTCCTCGTTGGTGGCCCGCGCGGAGCCCAGCATCCCCACCGCGTCCGGGCCGTGTGCGTCCCGCAGCCGGTGCAGGCGCTCCGCGATGAAGCCCAGCGCCTCGTCCCAGGAGGCGCGCCGCCAGCCGCCCGCCTCGCGCAGCAGCGGCACGGTGACGCGGTCCGGCGCCGTCACGAAGTCGAAGGCGTAGCGGCCCTTGGAGCACAGGTGGCCCTGGTTGGACGGGCCCTCTCGCGAGGCGCGCACGGTGACGATGCGCCCCGCGCGCGTGCCCACGTCCATCTCGCAGCCCACGCCGCAGTAGGAGCAGGTGGTCCGCGTCCAGGCCTCGGGCCAGCCCCGGTCCAGCAGCGTCCGGTCCTCCAGCGCGCCGGTGGGGCAGCTGTCCACGCACGCCCCGCAGGAGACACAGGAGCTCTGTTTCAGGTCGGGCCCGTCCGGGAGGATGCGCGTGTCCGCGCCCCGGTCCCACACCCGCCAGACGAACTGTCCCTGCACGTCATCGCAGATGCGCACGCAGCGGTAGCAGTGGATGCACTGGGACATGTCCACGTGGAGGTACGGGTGCGAGTCGTCCCGGAGCTCTGGCCGCGGCTCGCCGCGCACCTCGCCCTCCAGGCCGTACTCGCGCAGCGCGCGGTGGAAGGGCTTGTCCGGATGGCGCGCCACCGCTTCAGCCGGGTACTCCGAGGCCAGCAGCCGCAGCAGCACCCGCCGCTGCGCCTCCAACTGGGGGCTGCGCGTACGCACCACCATCCCTTCGGCCAGCGGGGTGGTGCAGGAGGCCACCGGGCGCTCGCAGCCCTCCACCTCCACGATGCACGTGCGGCACGCGCCCACGGGCGCCAGGCGCGGGTCGTTGCACAGCGCGGGGACGGACAACCCCAGGGCCTCCAGCGCTTGCAGGACGGTGCCCGGCGCGCACTCGCGCGGCTGTCCGTCGATGGTCACCCGAAGCATGACTCCACCTCCTCCCGGTAGTAGCGCAGCACGCTCCGGGCGAACTCCCCGAGCCCCGTGCCATGGCCACACAGGCTGGTGATGCGCAGCGCCTGGGCGATCTCCTCCCAGTCCGCCGCGCTGGAGCGGGGCGCGGCGCCGGCGTCCAGCACGCGCGCGAAGAGCCGCTCGACGTGCCGTGCCCCCATGCGGCACGGGGTGCATCTTCCGCACGACTCGTACGCGCCGAAGGAGAAGACGTGGTGCACCAGCGCGGCGATGGACGTGTGCGAGTCGAAGGCCACCACGCCGCCGTGCCCCACGGAGGCGCCCACGGACTGGAGCTCGTCGAAGCCCAACGGGGTGTCCAGCAGGTGCGGAGGAAGGATGCCCGCCAGCGGCCCCCCAATGAGCACGCCCTTCAGCGGTCCGGTGCGCAGCCCGCCCCCCAGCTCCTCCACCACGGTGCGCACCGGCGTGCCCAGCTCCACTTCGTAGAGCCCCGGATGGTGGAAGAGGGAGTTGAGCGACAGCACCTTCGTGCCCCGGCTGCCCGGGACTCCCAGCGCCGCGTAGGCGTCGCCGCCATGCCGTGAGATCCACGGGAGGTTGACGAGCGTCTCCACGTTCTGCACCAGGGTGGGTTGGCCGAACAGGCCCGCCTGCGCGGGATAGGGCGGCCGGGCGCGCACGAACGGCCGGCGTCCCTCCAGGGCGTTGAGCAGCGCCGTCTCCTCGCCACACAGGTAGCTGCCACGGCCCACCTCGATGGAGAGCTCACAGGAGAAGCCGCTGCCCAGGATGCGCGGGCCCAGCAGGCCCTCCCGGTGGGCCTCGTGCAGGGCCACGTGCAGGCCGCAGGCGGCGAGCGGATACTCCTTGCGCACGTAGATGACGCCCCGGCGGGCGCCCACCGCGTACGCCGCCAGCAGCAGCCCCTCCAGCACCGCGTGGGGATCCTCCTCCATCAGGAAGCGGTCGATATAGGCCCCGGCGTCGCCCTCGTCCGCGTTGGCCACGACGTACTTCTCCGCGCCGGGAGCGGCGGCCACCGCGCGCAGCTTGCGGCCGGTGGGGAAGCCCGCGCCGCCACGGCCGCGCAGCCCGGACCGCTCCACCTGGGCGATGAAGGCTTCAGGCGGGAGGGACAGCGCCTGCTCCAGGGTGGCGTAGGCACCCTGGCGGGTGGCCTCTGTCAGGGCGCGGGCTCCACCGCTGGCGACGCGCCCCAGCGTGATGGCGTGAGGGGCCCGCACGTGCACCTCGGGGCGGGTGTCCTCGCCGGTGACGGCGGGGGCCCGGTAGCACTGGCCCAGGCAGTAGACGCGGGTTTCGTCCGAAGTGGCCTGCCGCCAGCGCGCGCCATCGAGGTGGCGCGCCACGAAGCAGGCGGTGCCCTGACAGGCATGCGTCCCGAGCGGGCCTTGCCCGAGGTGGAAGAAGGACTCGACCTCTGGTGTGTGTTGCCCCGGCTTCATGCACTGCCTCCCCCGGGACGGCCGCCCCATGGCGGCCCCCCCGGTCGTCAGTCATCCGCGACTGTTTCCGCTCAAGGGCTCGCCTCCATGTCGGAGAGCGCGAAGTCATCCATCGTCAGCGTGCCGACCTGGTCGATGGACAGCCCCACGCTGAGGGCCTTCGCCGCGGAGGGCGCCGCGGGCGTGGTCCACTCGGCGAAGGTGTAGCTGCTTCGCGCGGGCAGCAGCGGGCCCTGGGACCAGTAGGTCCAGGCGCCCGCGCTGTCGCGGTAGTACGCCTTGAACCGCACCTGCGTCGTCGCCTTGTACCAGGCGGTGATCCGGTAGTGATGCCCCGTCGCCGGCGTGGGCGTGCAGCTGCTGTCGTCCTGCCGGGTGATGAGCTTGCGGTCTCCGTCGGTGATCTGCGTGATGCGCACCTGCTGGGCCCAGCTGCCTCCGTGCGCATCCGACGTCCGCGTCCACGTGAAGGTGTTGTTGCCGAAGCCGCCTCGCTGCCAGCAGTCCGGTGTCCCATCTCCGTTGCTGTCCGCTTCGAGCGACGGATTCTTCAGCAGCTGCGCGGGGGGCCAGCTCACGGGGGGCTTGAGCACTCCGCCGATGATCGCGTCCATCGTGGCCACGGTGGTGCCTCGCGATGCGCGGGTGGCCAGCCAGTCGATGAACGCCGTCAGGTTGGCGGGCGAGACGGAGTAGGTCTGCGGCGGATTGCAGGGCCCGCAGATGTGGTGGAAGACGATGGGCACCCAGCCGCCTCCGGACTCCTCGGCGCGCAGCACGTAGTTCTTCAGGTCCGTGAGCGTCGTGGTGTCCTGCACCGAACCGTGGGTCCGGATGGCGTACGGATCCGCGGGAGGCACGGGCTCCGCGTAGGGACTGCTGGAGCCGCCGGTGGACGTCCGCAGCCCGCCGCTCTCCCTCGCGGAGTTGTAGTTGCAGTCGATGACGATCTGCCGCGTGGTCGCATCCTTGTCGCCGAAGGGATAGGCGAACGACGTGACCCGGAAGCCCGCGTTCAGCAGGGCGACCCGGTCGTTGCAGATCTCCTTGCGCTGCGCATCCGCCGACAGCTCGGTGAGATGCGGATGGGTCAGCGTGTGACCTCCAATCTCATGGCCCTTGTCCCGGAGTGCACGCACCTGGGCGAGCGTGAGGCGGCCCGACTGTCCAAGCCTGCTGCTGTTGATGAAGAACGTCCCTCTCATTCCGCGGGCCTCCATGGCGGAGGCCCCGATGAGTTGTGACGCCAGGCAGTCGTCGAAGTTCAGCGAGACGACGACCTGACCGGGCAGGAGGACGATGGCTCGGGTCTCGGGTTCCATGGTGGGGGCTCCCCCTTGTGCGAAGGGCTCACCCCGCAACCTGTGCACCCTCCGCTATTCGAGCTTCGACGTGGCGTCGATGGTCAGCTCCGTCGTCGTGAGCGCCGGATCCGCGAGGATGTCCGCTGCGTTGAACAGCACGGGCCGGAAGTGCTTGCCGGAGAAGAGGTCCGTCTGGTCCGCGAAGTGCGGGGACGCCGGGTCGGTGGACTCCGCGTAGGAGAGGACCGCGTTCGCCTTGGGCCCTTCCGGCGTGAACTCCATCACCATCAGGAAGCTGGTCCCGAAGTCGACCAGGTAGCCTTCCGGCGTGAGCCCCGTGCCAGGAGAGAGCAGCGGGCCCTGCGGCTGGGACTGCGGCAGCAGCGTCGCGTTCGCGCCGGAATAGCCGACGACGTTGGTGACGCCCTCGAAGGCCGCGCCACCGTGCAGCGGCACCTTGCGGTCTCCCTTCCAGGCGAATTGCACGTCCCCCAGCTTCGTCCCCACCGCGATGCCCGCCTTGCCCAGGAGCGCCACGGCCTCACCCAGCTTCTGGTTCACCGGGTCCACACCGGTCGCCGGAGCGGGCACCAGGCCGGCCGGCGTCACCGCCGCGCGTGCAGGATCGAAGGGCTGTGCGAAGAGGGCGCCCTGGTCCACGAGGGAGGAGCGGCTGAAGCCGTTCAGGAACTCGCGCCAGACAATGGCGCCCGTGCGATCCAGCTCCAGGCGGCCATCCCACGCCGCGATCAGCTGGCACGCCTGCGAGATGTCCACCGGCGCGCCCTCGACGATGACGGGCGCCGCGCCCTGGCAGCGCTGCACCACGGCCGTGCGCAGCTGCTCCGCCACCCAGGTCCGGTTGCTCAGGATGGCCTGCTCGGCCTCTTCGCGCGTGAAGCGGCCGTCGCTCCCGGCCGCGGCGGTGGCTCCCTCCTCTGTGATCAGGGTGAGGTTCATGTGCGAGCGCGTGCTCATGCGCCCGCGCGTCCCGAAGATTTCGTAGAGGAAGGGCAGGTTGAGCAGGGGCTCGGCGGGGTTCGTGAAGGTCGCCGGATCATTCGCGTTCATCACGAAGTCCGTCCGGCGCAGCTGCGGCATGACCGTCGTCGGCACCAGACCGTGCGACTCACCCTCCAGGCCGACCCATTCATCGCGGGACGTGCTGCCATCCAGGAGGACGAGCCCCAGCGACGCGAACACCGGCGCGTCCGGAGAGGATTCGAGAGAGTCGCGATAGGCCGCGACGGTGGCCGGGCTCAGGGAGGGGACCCGGGACGCGTCCACATAGCGCGTATCCCCGTCCGCGCTCGCCAGGAGCGTGTTGACCCAGGGCGCGCCGCGCACCGTGCGCTCCACATCCGCCGCTTCGTCGATGCTGTGCGCCGTGTTCAGGCGCAGCCAGTGCTCCGCGAACCGGGGGTTGTCCTCCGTCGCATCGCGCGTCGTGTACGCGGTCTCGCCCGTCCAGTCCGCGCCAGGGCCCGCCAGGATGGGTCCGTAGTGGCTGCGCCAGAACGTGCGCGTCTCCTTCGTCAGGCCGCCGCCGTCCCCCTTCACGTCGACGGTGACCGTTTGCGAGGTCATGCGGCGGACCGCGCCGTCATAGACATACGCCGTGGGGTCGCCCGGCACGAGCTTGAGCCGGTACAGCGTGAGGTGGCTCGACGCCGTCACGGTGTGCGTCCACGCGATGTCCCGGTTGAAGCCGATGTTGATCGCCGGCACGCCCAGCAGGGACACGCCGTACACGTCGAGCTTGCCGGGGATCGTCTGCTGGCTCTCGTGGAACCGGAGGCTGCCCTCCCAGGGGAAGTGCGGATTCGCGACGAGCATGCCCCGGCCGCTCGCGGTCTTCTCCCGGCCCAGCGCCCAGCCGTTGCTGCCCAGTTCATCCTTGCGCGGCGACAGCGCGAGCGGCCTCGACTGGAGACGCTGGCCCCCCGCCTCCGGGCTCGGAGGCTGCGCGTTGCCCACGTAGCCCAGCAGCGGCACCAGCGTGTCGAACAGCGAGAGGTCGAAGTGGTACGCCAGCAGGTCGTACGCGCTGATGGGCTTCACCCAGGCCGCGCCACGGCACGGTGCGGGACGCTGATCCGCCGGCACGTCCGCGAGGTACTGGTTGTAGCCCGCGGCGTAGCCCTGCACGAGGTCCCGCATCTCCTGGGACTGTTCCTCGAAGGCGGCCTGGGCGCGCGTCCGCAGTGCGAGGCCACGGTAGGTGAAGTCGCTTTCGAGGAAGGCGTCCTGGGGGCCTCGGCCCAGATAGCGCGCGCGCTCACCCCGGACCTTGAGGAACTGATCCGCGAGGATGCAGACCGCGTCCTGCGCCTGCGCGTAGCCGATGCCGGCCCCCAGGCTCCGGTACCCGTCGGCCTGGATGTGGGGGACGCCGTAGGCCGTGCGGTGGAGGGTGGCCTTGAGCCGGGAGGGCGCCGGTGGATCCTCGTTCCGGCAACCGCTGAACGCCGTGACGGTCAGCAACAGGGGGAGGGAGAAGCGGGAGGTACGCATGGGTCGTCAGCCTCGCAAACAGGGCTGACAAGGTTATTCGCTTTAAGCCCGTATTTCACTTTGAGGGGGAATGCTGTCCTGACGCACCTGTCTCAGATGGAAAATTATCGTGGACTTCAAGGGTATCCGCGTGTGTTGTTCAGCCCGCGCCGAGCCCTTCCCCCGGGGGCCGCGCGGAAGTGAGACCTTTCGCATGCCCCAGGCCTCCGCCACTCCCATGACCCTTGATGCCTCGCGCATCGACCCCAATGCCCTGGCCATCCTCGAGCGCCTTCGCGGCGCGGGGTTCCAGGCGCTGCTCGTGGGCGGATGCGTGAGGGACCTGCTGCTCGGGCAGACGCCGAAGGACTTCGACATCGCCACGGACGCCCGGGCGGACCAGACGCACGGCCTCTTCGAGGACTGCCTGATGCTGGGCGGCCGGGGCTCGGTGATGACGCTGGTGTTCCAGGGCGGGAAGCCCTTCGACGTGGCCACGCTTCGTCCACTGCGGACTCCCGCGTCCACGCCAAGGGTGCCCCTGGACGCCGACCTGCTCGCCGTGGCCCGCGAGCTCCCGGTGGGCACCGTGGCCGAGGACGCTGCCTCGCGCGACTTCTCCATCAACGCGCTCTTTCATGATCCGGCCACGGGCCAGACGCTCGACTTCGTGGGCGGGGTGGATGATGTCCGCGGCCGCGTGCTGCGCTCGCTGGGCGAGCCCTCCGCGCGTTTCCGGGATGATCCGTCGCTCGTCTACCGGGCCCTGCGCATCTCCGCCCGGCGCGGCCTGACGATGGAACCCCGGACGTTGGAGGCCCTGCGCGAGGGTGTCGCCGCGCTGCCGACAAGTCCGTTCGCCTTGCGCCTCCACGAGCTGTTGGAGTGCCTGAGCCTGGGCGTGGCCGGGGCCTGTCTGCGCCGCATGCGCGAGCTCGACGTCCTGGCGCGGACGCTCCCGTCCCTGGGACGACTGGGGCCTTCCGCGTGGGAGGCGCTGTTCTCGCTCGGGGACGCCATGGACCGGGGTCATGCCCAGGGGCGCGTGCTCGGCCATCCGGCGCGGCTCGCGGCCCTCCTGCTTCCCCTCGCGGACCCCCAGGCGGTCTCGGGCGGTGACGCGCCCGTACCCCTGGCGGAGCTCGTGCCGGCGGAAGACGGCGCGGAGCGGCCTCCCCTGGTGGAGGACGGCCTCACGGTGCTGGCGGCGCAACGGGTGTTGAGACAGGGCCCCGACAGCGCGGGCGCGCCGGAGCTGCTCGGCTCGCACCTGCTGACGGAGGCGCTGGACGTGTACGCGCTGACGCTCGATGCCACGGGCGGTTCACGGCAGGGCCTGGATGCGTGGCGCGCGAGGCAGGGCGCATGAACCTGCTGTCGCTCCTGTTCCAGGCCTCGAAGGGCCGCTTCCTGGCCTCCGTGCTGTCCGGCCTCGTGTCCGGCGCCTGTGGGGCCGGGTTGATCGCGATGATCAACCGGACCCTGTCCGGCAACCAGACGCACGGGACCTTCGAGGTCGCCGCCTTCGTGGGGCTGGTCGCCGTGGCGCTGGTGTCGCGCATCGCCGCCCAGGTGTTGATCAGCCAGATCAACCAGGACGCGCTCTTCGACCTGCGGTTGAAGACGAGCGCGCAGATCGCCCATGCGCCGCTGCGTCAGTTGGAGGAGCAGGGCTCCCACCGGCTCCTGTCCGCCCTGACCGAGGACCTGTTCCACCTCACCAACGCCATGGCGATGCTGCCCCGGCTGGTCATCAACGCCTCCACGGTGTTCGGCTGCCTCGTCTACATGGTGATGCTGTCGCGGACGCTGCTGCTCGCGCTGGTCATCTGCCTGGTCCTCGGCATCGCGACCTACCGGCTGTCCACCGCGCGGGCGGTGCGCGACATGCGCAGGGCTCGCGAGGTGCAGGACGAGCTCATGCTGCACTTCCGCGGGCTGACCGACGGCATCAAGGAGATCAAGCTCCACGCCCGGCGGCGTGACGACTTCCTGTCGCGCGTGGTCGCGGATGCCGCCGGCCGGGTGAAGGACCTCCAGCGGCGGGCCGCGACGGCGTTCGCGGTGGGCTCCAGTTGGGGGATGTTCCTCTTCTTCGTCGTCATCGGGGTGCTGCTCTTCCTGCTGCCGCGCCTCACCGAGGTGAGCGCGGCGGCCCTGGTGGGGTACACGCTCGCGGTGCTCTACTTGCAGACGCCCCTCATGTCCCTCATGGAGGGCATGCCGTTGCTCTCCCGCGGGGAGGTTTCCCGCGTGAAGCTGGAGGCCCTGGGCCTGTCGCTCGCGTCGTCCACGGAGATGGCGCGCGGGACGGCGGCGACGCTGGACACCCGGCCGTCCTTCCAGACGCTGGAGCTGCGGGGCGCCACCCACCGCTACCAGCGCGAGCACGACGATCAGACCTTCACCCTGGGGCCCATCGACCTGGAGCTGCGCCCGGGCGAGCTGCTGTTCATCGTGGGCGGCAACGGCAGCGGGAAGACCACGCTCGCCAAGCTCATCACCGGCCTGTACTCCCCCCAGGAGGGGCAGATCCTCCTGGACGGGCAGCCCGTGACGGCCCAGTCCCAGGAGCACTACCGGCAGCACTTCTCCGCGGTGTTCTCCGACTTCCACCTCTTCGACCGCCTGATGGGCATGGACGGAGAGCTGTCCCAGGTGCAGGGCTTCCTGGAGCGCCTGAAGCTGGAGCACAAGGTGCGCCTGGACGGGAAGGCGTTCTCCACCACGGCGCTCTCCCAGGGGCAGCGCAAGCGGCTGGCGCTGGTGACGACGCTGCTGGAGGACCGCTCCATCTACCTCTTCGACGAGTGGGCGGCGGACCAGGACCCGGCCTTCAAGACCGTCTTCTACCGGGAACTGCTGCCGGAGCTGAAACGGCGTGGCAAGGCCGTGGTGGTCATCTCCCACGACGACCGGTACTTCGACGTGGCCGACCGGCTGCTGCGCGTCGAGTCCGGCCGGCTTGTCTCCGAGCCCCTCTCGCCCCCTCTCGCCGAGCCCCCGCGCGCCGTCTCCTGAGCCGTTTCCCGGTCGTGTGACAACCGCGTGGCTGACGCATTGCGTGTGAGGCCCGGCCCGTCCGCGCTTCATTTCTCCAGCCGAGTCGCTGCGGACACGGAGAACCGGCTTGAGCGGGTTGGCGATGAATCAAAAGCTCTATTAGAAACTCAGAAATACAGTTATTTCTTGCAGTTGAATGAGCCCGGCCTTCTCGCGACCGTCCTCCCTTCCAGATTTCACTCAGCGCCCCCCGTTCGAATCCCTGGTGGGCCTGCTCCGGCAGCGGAGCGCTGAGGCGGCGGCACGCGCGGCCCGATACACGTTCCTGGGGGAGACGGGAGAGGTCGAGGCGTCCTGGTCTCACGCGGAGCTGGACCTGTACGCGCGGCGCATCGCGGTGGCGCTGGCGGGCGTGGAGCCTGGCGCGCGGGCGGTGCTGCTGTATCCGCCGGGGCTCGACTACATCGCGGGTTTCTTCGGCTGCCTCTACGCGGGGCTGGTGGCGGTGCCGGCATATCCGCCGGATCCCTCACGGCTGGAGCGCACGCTGCCCCGGCTGCGCGCCATCATCGAGGACTCGCGCGCGACGGTGGTGCTGACCACGTCCTTCATCCTGTCGATGAAGGAGTTCCTCACGGATCAGGCGCCCGAGCTGAACGGGCTGCACTGGGCCGCCACGGATGCGCTGGAGCCCGGGGCCGAGGACGGATGGCGTCCGCCGGTGGCGCGCCCGGACACGCTGGCCTTCCTCCAGTACACGTCGGGCTCCACGGGCGTGCCCAAGGGCGTGATGCTCACGCACGGGAACCTGCTGCACAACCTGGACGCCATCCACCACAGCTTCCGGGCCAGCGCCGACAGCGTGGGCGTCATCTGGCTGCCGCCGTATCACGACATGGGGCTCATCGGCGGCATCCTGGAGCCGCTGCGTGGCGGGTTCCCGGTGGCGCTGATGTCGCCGCTCACGTTCCTGCGCCGTCCGCTCGTCTGGCTGGAGGCCATCTCCCAGTACCGGGGCACCATCAGCGGCGGCCCCAACTTCGCGTTCGACCTCTGCGCGCGGCGCATCTCCGAGGAGGACCGGGCCCGGTTGGATCTGTCCTCGTGGGAGGTGTCGTTCTGCGGCGCGGAGCCCATCCGGACGGAGACGCTGGAGCGCTTCACCCGGACGTTCGGGCCCCAGGGCTTCCGGGCTCCGTCGCTGTACCCCTGCTACGGCCTGGCGGAAGGCACCCTCATCGCCACGGGCGTGGCGCAGGGCGCGGGCGCGACGGCGCTCACCGTGGAGGGGGAGGCACTGGCCCGGTCCCGGGCGGTGCGCGTGGAGCCGGGCACTCCGGGCGCGCGGGAGCTGGTGGGGTGTGGCCGTCCGGTGCCGGACCAGTCGCTGATCATCGTCGAGCCGGAGGCTCGCACGCCGCGCGCGGATGGCGAGGTGGGGGAGATCTGGCTGCGGGGCCCCAGCATCGCGCAAGGCTACTGGCAGCGGCCGGAGCAGACCGAGGAGACCTTCCAGGCGCGCCTCGCGGCCACGGGCGAGGGCCCCTTCCTGCGCACGGGCGACCTGGGCTTCGTCGTGGACGGGGAGCTGTACGTCACCGGCCGGCGCAAGGACCTCATCATCCTGCGCGGGCGCAACCACTACCCGCAGGACCTGGAGCTGACGGCGGAGCGCGCGCACCCGGCGATCCGTCCGGGCTCTGGCGCGGCGTTCAGCGTGGACGTCGCGGGCGAGGAGCGGCTGGTCCAGGTCCACGAGGTCAGCCTGCGCGACGGCGTGGACCTGGCCCCGGTGCTGGCGGCGGTGCGTCAGGCGCTCAGCGAGGAGCATGAGCTCCAGCCCCACGCGCTGATCCTGGTGGAGCCGGGAAGCGTCCCGAAGACGTCCAGCGGGAAGATCCAGCGGCGCGCGTGCCGCGAGAGCTTCCTCGACGGTTCGCTGCGTGCCGTCGCCCAGTGGATGGAGGGCGGTGCGCTCGAAGCGCAGGCGGACGCTCACGAGGACGCCGCGCCGGGGAACACCGCTGAGTCGCTCGGCGCCTGGCTGCGGGGCCGCGTGGCCGCGCGGCTGCGCGTCCGGCCCGAAGAAGTGTCCTCGTCCGAGCCCATCACCCGGCTGGGCCTGGATTCGCTCGCGGCCGTGGAGCTGAGCCACGAGATTGAAAAGAGCCTGGGCGTGCTCCTCCCCATGGAGGCGCTGCTGCAAGGACCCAGCGTGGCGGAGCTGGCCGGTCGTGTGCTCGCGCACCGCGCGGGTTCCACCGCCCGGATGCCGTCGCCGTTGAAGCCCGGGAACCGCGAGGCGCTGCCCGCGCTGTCCTTCGCGCAGCAGCGGCTGTGGTTCCTGGATGCGCTCGTCCGGGGCAGTCCCGCGTACCACATCCCCGTCGCGGTCCGGCTGGTGGGGCCGCTCGACGTGCCGGCGCTCCAGCATGCGTTGGATGTGCTGGTGCGGCGCCATGAAACCCTGCGCACCACCTTCGTCTCCCGGGACGGCGTTCCCTCGCAGCGCATCCTGCCGGACCTCCGCGTGACGCTGGAGCAGGTGGACGTGAGCGGGCGGGAGGACCGTGCGCGGGAGACAGCGCGGCTGGCGAAGGCGGAGGCGGCGCGCTCCTTCGACCTGGAGGCGGGCCCGCTGATGCGGACCCTGCTGGTGAAGGAGGGGGAAGGGGAGCACGTGCTGGTGGTGGTGATGCACCACATCGTGTCGGACGGCTGGTCGATGGGCGTGATGGTGAGGGAGGTGGGGAGGGCGTACGAGGCGAAGGTGAAGGGCCTCCCGGCGCGGGAAGAGGCGCTGGAGGTGCAGTACGCGGACTGGGCGGCGTGGCAGCGGGAGTGGCTGGAGGGCGGGGCGCTGGAGGAGCAGCTGGGGTGGTGGAAGCAGCGGTTGGCGGGAGCCCCCGCGGCGCTGGAGTTGCCTGGCGACAAGCCCCGGCCGGTGAATCCCACCTTCCGTGCCCACACCGTCGACGCCAGCCTGTCCCTGCCGCTGTCGGAGGCAGTGAAGGCGCTGGCGAAGCAGGAGGGCGTGACGCCGTTCATGGTGCTGCTGGCGGCGTGGCAGGTGGTGCTGGCGAGGCATGCGGGGCAGGACGACGTCAGCGTGGGGACGCCCATCGCGGGGCGGCAGAGAGCGGAGACGGAGGGCCTCATCGGCTTCTTCGTGAACACGCTGGTGCTGCGCACGAAGGTGGAGGGCGGGGCGAGCTTCCGGGAGCTGTTGGCGCAGGTGCGGGAGACGACGCTGGGTGCGTACGCGCACCAGGACGTGCCGTTCGAGAAGCTGGTGGAGGCGCTACAGCCCGCGCGGGATCTCGCCCGGCACCCGCTGTTCCAGGTGATGCTCGCGTTCCAGCAGGACTCGCTGCCCGAGCTGAAGCTGCCGGGACTGGCCTTGAGGGCCGTGCCGCTGGACTCCGGCGCGGTGAAGTTCGACCTGTCGCTGAACCTGTCCGAGACCGCGGAGGGCTTCACCGGCACGCTGATCAGCGCCGCGGATCTCTTCCACCGCGCGAGCACCGAGCGGATGGTGCGGCACTGGCACACGCTGCTCGGGGCCGCCACGCTTCAGCCCGGGCTGCGGGTGGAGGCGCTGCCGCTGCTGGATGAAGAGGCGCGGCGCGCGGTGCTCGAGGCGTGGCCGGAGGAGCGGCTGGAGGCGGGCGACGACACGTGCCTGCATGCGCTCTTCGAGGCGCAGGCGGCCCGCGTGCCGGACGCCGTGGCGGTCGTGGGCGGTGGCCAGTCCCTGACGTACCGCGCGCTGGACGCGGGCGCGAACCAGCTCGCCGGTGCGCTGCGCGCGATGGGCGTGGGCCCCGACGCTCGCGTGGGCCTGTGCGTGGACCGGCGTGCCGACGCGATGCGCGGCCTGCTGGGCATCCTCAAGGCGGGTGGCGCCTACGTGCCGTTGGATCCCGCGAACCCCGGGGAGCGGTTGCGCCTGATGCTCGACGAGGCGCGCGTGGACGTCGTGGTGACCCTCCGTGAGCTGGCCTCGCGCTTCGATGGCCACCCCGGCCGGCTCGTGCTGCTGGACGAAGGGGACGCGCCGTTCGCTTCGTTCCCGGCGGAGGCGCCGCCCGTTCGTGGCGCCGTGCCGTCGAACCTGGCCTACGTCATCTTCACGTCGGGCTCCACCGGCCGGCCCCGGAGCGTGGGCATCGAGCACCGGCAGATCGTGCGCTATGTGCGCGGGCTCGTGCGGCGCCTGGACCTGGCGCAGGGGGCGTCCTTCGCGTCCGTCTCCACGCTGGCGGCGGACCTGGGACACACCGCGCTCTTCCCGACGCTGGCCCGGGGCGGCACCGTGCACCTGGTGGACACCGAGACGGCGTCCGACCCGGCGGCGCTTGGCGCGTACTTCGCCCGGCATGGCGTGGAGGGACTGAAGATCGTCCCGTCGCACCTGCGGGCCCTGCTGGCGTCGGAGTTCCCGGAGCGCCTGTTGCCGCGCCGCTGGCTGGTGCTGGGCGGCGAGTCATCCGACTGGGCGCTCGTGGATCAGGTGCGCTCGCTCGTGCCGGGCTGCGCGGTGTTCAACCACTACGGCCCCACGGAGACGACCGTGGGCGTGCTCACGCTGCCGGCCTCCGCGATGGCGCGTGAGGACCGTCCGGTCGTCGTGCCGCTGGGCCGGCCCCTGCCGGAGGTGCGCGCCTACGTCCTGGACGCGGGCCTGCGCCCGGTGCCTCCCGGCGTCGCGGGCGGGCTCTACATCGCGGGGGGCACGGTGGGCCGGGGCTACCTGGGCCGCCCGGAGCTCACCGCGGACCGCTTCATCCCGTCACCGTTCGCGAAGACTCCCGGCGAACGCATGTACCGCACGGGTGACCGTGCGCGGCTGGGGCCCGACGGCGCCATCGTGTTCCTGGGGCGCGAGGACGACCAGCTCAAGGTGCGCGGCTTCCGCGTGGAGCCCGGCGAGGTGGAGGCGGTGCTCAAGCAGCACCCGGCCATCGCCGAGGCGGTGGTGGTCGCCCGCGATGCCGGTGGGGGAGAGCGGCGGCTCGTGGCCTATGGGGTGCTCGCGCCGGGAAGCCGGTTGGGGGAAGGCCTCCTCAAGACCTTCCTGGAGGATCGGCTGCCGTCGTACCTGGTGCCCTCCGCGGTGGTCGTGCTGGACGCACTCCCGCTCACCGCCAACGGCAAGGTGGACCGCCGCGCGCTGCCGGAGCCCATCGACTTCGCGCGCGCGGAGCCCTCCGCGCCGGGCACTCCCTACGAAGCGCTGCTCGCCTCCGTGTGGGCGCAGGTGCTGGGCGTGAGCGACGTGGGCCCTGGCGACGACTTCTTCGAGCGCGGCGGCCACTCGCTGCTGGCCACGCGGGCGGTGTCCCGCATCCGTTCTGTCTTCCAGGTGGATCTGCCCCTGCGCGCGCTGTTCGAGACGCCGAAGCTGGGGGCGCTCGCGCGGCGGCTGGAGGCGCTGTCGCGCACGGGCGCGGATGCCGTGCGGCCTCCTGTCGTCCCGGTGCCTCGGGACTCGCCGCTGCCGCTGTCGTTCGCGCAGCAGCGCCTGTGGTTCCTCGACCGGCTGGAGCCGGGCAACGCGCTCTACAACGTGCCCGCGATGCTGTGGCTGGACGGGGCGCTCGACACGGTGGCCCTGGAGCGCTCCCTGGCGGAGATCCTCCGGCGCCATGAGGTGCTGCGCACGACCTTCCATGAGACGCCGGACGGCGCGCTCCAGCGTGTCTCGCCGGCACCCGCACGCGCGCTGACGCACGTCGACCTGCGCGACGTTCCTCCGGATGCGCTGGAAGCGCGGGCGCGCGGATGGGCGCGCGAGGAAGCGTCGCGGCCCTTCGATCTCGTTCAGGGCCCGCCCGTGCGCATGTCGTTGCTGGCGCTGCGGGACGACCGGCACCTGCTGGTGCTGGTGCTGCACCACATCGTCGCGGACGGCTGGTCGCTGGGCGTGCTCGTCCGGGAGCTGGGCGCGCTGTATGGCGCGTTCGCGCGCGGCACCGCCTCCGGCCTGCCGGAGCTCGCCGTGCAGTACGCCGACCATGCCGTCTGGCAGCGCGGCTGGCTCCAGGGAGAGGTGCGGGAGGCGCAGCTCTCCTGGTGGCGCGGACAGCTCCAGGATGCGCCCCGGGTGCTGGACCTGCCCGTGGCCCGCCACCGCCCGAAGGTGCGCACGTCGCAGGGCGCCCAGGCCACCCACGTGCTGCCTCGCGCGACGGCGGAGGCCGTGCGGCAGCTCGCGCTGCGCGAGGGTGCCACACCGTTCATGGTGCTGATGGCCGCCTTCCAGGCGCTGCTGCACCGTTACACCGGCCGCACCGATCTGCTGGTGGGCACGGACATCGCCAACCGGCACCACGCGGAGACCGAGGCCCTGGTGGGCTTCTTCGTCAACCAGGTGGTGCTGCGCACGCGCCCCACGCCCGTGTTGCCGTTCCGCGCGCTGCTGGGCCAGGTGCGCGAGGCCGCGCTGGGCGCGTACGCCCACCAGGACCTCCCCTTCGAAGAGCTGGTGCGGGACCTGAACCCGGAGCGCAGCCTGGGCGCTTCGCCCCTGTTCCAGGTCAAGCTCATCTTCCAGAACGCGCGCGACGCGGAGCTGGCGCTGCCCGGCGTGTCCCTGCGGGTGGAGTCCATCGATCCGGGCGCGTCGAAGTTCGACCTGACCGTGGCCTTCAGTGACACCGCGGAGGGCCTGTCCGGACTCTGGGAGTACAGCACCGACCTCTTCGACGCGGCGACGGTGGCGCGCATGCAGGAGCACCTGCGCACGCTGCTGGAAGGCGCCCTGGCGCGGCCCGACGTCGCGCTGGAAACGCTGCCGCTCCTGACGGAAGCGGAGCGCACCGACGTCCTGGGGACCTGGAACGCCGCCACGCTTCCCATCGGGGAGCCACTGCGGGTCCACCGCCGCTTCGAGGCCGCGGCCGCGACCTTCGCCGACAGGCCCGCCCTCCGCTTCGGAGGGCATGACGTCAGCTACCGGGAGTTGGAGGCGCGGTCCAACGCGCTCGCGCGCCACCTGCGCGCGCAGGGCGTGGGGCTGGAGACGCGCGTGGGCATCTGCCTGGAGCGTTCGCCGGAGCTGGTGGTCGCGATGCTGGCGACACTCAAGGCCGGCGGCGCCTTCGTGCCGTTGGATCCGGCGTACCCCAGCGCCCGGCTGACCTTCATGCTGCAGGACTCCGCGGTGCCCGTCGTGGTGACCCGTTCGGAGCTCGCGGACGAGCTGCCGGAGACGGGAGCCCACCTCGTGTGCCTGGATGAGGACGCCGCACGGCTGGAGCGTCTGCCTGGAGCGCCGCTGGAGGACGCGGGCGCGCCCGGACACCTGGCGTACGTCATCTACACGTCGGGCTCCACGGGCAAGCCCAAGGGCACGTTGCTGACGCACGGAGGCCTCTGCAACACGGCGGTGGCGGTGGGGCGCGCGCACGGCGTCCACCCGGACAGCCGCGTGCTGCAATTCGCCTCCAGCAGCTTCGACGCCGGCGTGTGCGAGGTCTTCTCGACGCTCCTGTCCGGTGCGTGCCTGGTGCTCGCGCCAAAGGACGCCCTGCTGCCGGGACCCGCGCTGGAGCGGACGCTGACGGAGCAGGCCATCACCACCGTGACGCTGACGCCGTCGGTGCTCGCGCAGCAGCCGCCGGAGGGACTCACCGCCCTGGAGACCGTCATCTCCGCGGGCGAGGCCTGCCCCCCGGAGGTGGTGCGGCGCTGGTCGCCGGGCCGCCGGTTCATCAACGCGTATGGGCCCACGGAGATCACCGTGTGCGCCACGCTGACGGATCAGCCGCTGTCGGCGGACCGGGTGACCATCGGCGGACCGTTGGCCAATGTGCGCGTGTACGTGCTGTCCCCGGCGCTCGAGCCGATGCCCGCGGGTGTCCCCGGCGAGCTGTACGTGGGCGGCGCGGGCGTGGGACGTGGCTACCTGGGCCACCCGTCGCTCACCGCCGAGCGCTTCATGCCAGACCCCTTCGCCACGGAGCCCGGCGCGCGGATGTACCGCACGGGCGACCGGGCGCGGTGGCTGGAGGGCGGAGCCCTGGAGTTCCTGGGCCGCTCGGACGCGCAGGTGAAGGTGCGCGGCTTCCGCATCGAATTGGAAGAAGTGGAGGCCGTGCTGGGCGCCCAGGCCGGCGTCCAGGCCGCGGCGGTCGCGGTGCGTGAAGAGGCGTCCGGCGTGCGCCGGCTGGTGGGCTACGTGGTGCCCTTCGAGGGCGCGACGCCCGACGAGGCCGCGCTGCGCGAGGGACTGCGGCGGCGGTTGCCGGAGCACATGGTGCCGTCGGCGTTCGTGGTGCTGGACGCGCTGCCGCTGACCACCAACGGCAAGGTGGACCGGGGCGCGCTGCCGGCGCTCGGTGGCCGCATCGCACGCGAGGAGACCTCCTTCGTGGAGCCCTCCACGCCCGCGGAGCGGCTGCTCGCGTCGCTCTGGTCGCAGATCCTCCGCGTGGAGCGGGTGGGGGCGGACGACAACTTCTTCGAGCTGGGCGGCGACTCCATCATCAGCCTCCAGGTCGTCGCGCAGGCGCGGCGGGCCGGACTGGCGCTCACGCCCAAGCAGCTCTTCGAACACCAGAAGCTGCGGGACCTGGCGGCCGCGGCCACGTTGGAGGCCGCGCCGGCGGTCGCGGATGCCGGGCCGGTGAGCGGGACGATGCCGCTCACGCCCATCCAGCGCTGGTTCCTGGAGCAGGGCTCGCCCGCGCCGGAGCACTACAACCAGGCGGTGCTCCTGGCGGCCCGCGAGCCGTTGGACGCGGGGCTCGTCGAGGCCACGCTGCGGGCGCTCTGGCGGCACCACGACGCGCTCCGGCTGCGCTTCACCCGCGCGTGCGACGGGTGGTCGCAGCAGTACGGTCCGCCCGATGAAGCGGTGACCTTCCTCGTCCGCGAGGACCTGTCCGGCGTGCCCGACGACGCGCGCGAAGCACGGCTGGAGCAGGTGGCCACCCGCGTCCAGGGCAGCCTGGACCTGGGTTCGGGGCCGCTCATGCGGGCGGTGCTCTTCACGATGGGCGCGGGACAGCCGGCGCGGTTGCTCTGGGTCATCCACCATCTCGTCGTGGACGGCGTGTCCTGGCGCACGCTGCTGGAGGACTTCGAGTCCGCCTACCTGGCGCTGCGCGACGGACTCGCGCCCGCGCTTCCTCCGCGCACCACGTCCTTCAAGACGTGGGCGGAGCGGCTGGAGGCCTACGCCGCGACGGACGCGGTCGCCGCGGAAGCGAACGCCTGGATCGCGCAGTCGCGGGTGCCCGTGGAGCCCTTCCCGCTGGAGGGTCCTGGCGGCGAGAACACCGTGGCCTCCGCGCGGACGGTGGCGGTGGAGCTGGACGCGGAGACGACGCGGCTGCTGCTGCGCGAAGCGCCCACGGCGTGGCGCGCGCGCGTGGACGAGCTGCTGCTGTCCGCGGTCGCGCGGTCCCTGGGCCAGGTGCTGCGCGTGGGCCGCGTGCGCGTCACCCTGGAGGGCCATGGCCGCGACGTGGCGCTTCCTGGCGTGGACGTGTCGCGCACCGTGGGCTGGTTCACCGCGGCGTATCCGGTGGTGCTGGACGTCGCGGGCCGGGGCTCGGAGGGAGACCTGGTGCGCACCGTGCGTGACGCGGTGCGGACGGTGTCCGGCCGTGGCGCGTCCTACGGCTTGCTGCGCCACCTGCGCGCGGACGACGTCTCACGGGACCTGGGCGCGCAGCCCGCCCCCCCGGTGGCCTTCAACTACCTGGGCCAGTTCGACGGCCTGGCCGCGGGGCTGACGCTCCTGGAGCCCGCGAACGAGCGCACGGGCCTGTCGAAGGCACCCGGCGCCCTCCGCACGGAGGTGCTGTCCGTGGGGGCGCGCGTGTTGAAGGAGCGCCTGCGCCTGGAGTGGACCTACAGCGAGCACCTGCACTCGCGCGCCACGGTCGAAGCGTTGGCCGGCGCGAGCCTGGAGTCGGTGCGGGCCCTGGTGGCCCTGCGCGCCACGCCGGATGCCCTGCGCTACACGCCGGTGGACTTCCCGCTGGCGACCCTGTCCGCGGACGTCCTGGAGCGCATCCTGCCTCCCGGCGAGGCGGTGGAGGACGTGTATCCGCTGTCCCCGCTGCAGGAGGGCCTGCTCTTCCACGGCATCCTGTCCCCGGAGTCGGGGGCGTACTTCGAACAGGTGAGCTGTTCGTTCCACGCGCCCCTCAACGTGCAGGCCTTCCATCGCGCGTGGCAGGAGGCGGTGGCGACGGAGCCGGTGCTGCGCACCGCGTTCCGGTGGGAAGGGCTGGAGCGTCCCCGGCAGGTGGTGTTCGCCCGGGCCGAGCTGCCCTGGCGCGAGCTGGACTGGCGCGGCCTGTCTCCCGAGGAGCAGGAGGCGCGGCTCGTGGCCCTTCGCGCGGAGGACCGTGCCCGGGGCCTGGAGCTCACGCACGCGCCGCTGATGCGCATGTCGCTCATCCGCGTGGACGCGCGCGTCCATCACCTGGTGTGGAGCTTCCACCACCTGCTGATGGATGGCTGGAGCGTGGGCCTGCTCCTGCGGCGGATCTTCTCCCTCTACGAGGCCTTTGGTCAGGGCCGCGCGCTGCCCCGGAGCGGGGGCGCGACCTTCCGCGACTACATCGCGTGGTTGCAGCAGCAGGACCTGGGCCGCGCGGAGCGCTACTGGCGCGAGGCGCTGGCGGGCTTCACCCAGCCCACGCCGCTGCCGGAGGACCGGGGTGTCGCGCGCGCGAGCGACTCGCGGACGTTGCGCCGGCTGTCCCTTTCGAACTCCGTGACGTCGGCCCTGCAGGAGTTCGCCCGCCAGCAGCAGGTCACCCTCAACACGCTGGTGCAGGCGGCGTGGGGCTTGATGCTCGGGCGCTGCGCGGGCCTGGAGGACGTCGTCTTCGGAGCGACGGTGTCCGGACGTCCGCCGGAGATCGAAGGCGTCGAGTCCACGGTGGGCCTGCTGATCAACTCGCTGCCGGTCCGTGTCCGGCTGCCGGGGGACGCGGTGCTGGGGCCCTGGCTCCAGGCGTTCCAGCAGCGGCAGGCGGAGCAGCGGCAGTACGAGTTCAGCCCGCTGGTGGAGGTGCAGGGCTGGAGCGGGCTGTCGCGCGGGGCTTCGCTCTTCGAGGCGCTGCTCGTGTTCGAGAACTACCCGCTCGACTCGGCGGTGTGGGAGTGGGCGCGAGACCTGGAGGTCCGCGGCTTCGTGGTGAGCGAGTGGACCAACTACCCGCTCACGTGCGTCGTCGTCCCGGGCCGTGAGCTGGAGTTGAAGCTGCTGCACGACGCGGGGCGCTTCGCTCCGGAGTCCGCCGACTCGATGCTGCGCCACCTGGGCGCGCTGCTGGAGTCCTTCGTGTCGCACGCGGAGGCGCGGCTGGACGCGCTGCCCATGCTGTCCGCCCAGGAGCGCCAGCAGGTGCTCGCCTGGGGCCAGCCCCGGGCACCGGTGTCCGACCCCGTGCCCAACGTGCACCAGCGCTTCGAGGCCTGGGCCGCGAAGACGCCGGACGCCGTGGCGGTGACGTACGAGCAGGCGTCGCTGACGTATGGCGAGCTGAACCGGCGGGCCAACCAGCTCGCGCACCACCTGCGCAAGCAGGGCGTGGGGCCCGAGGTGCGCGTGGGCCTGTGCGTGGAGCGCTCGCTGGAGATGCTGGTGGGCCTGCTCGCCATCCTCAAGGCGGGCGGCGCGTACGTCCCGTTGGATCCGTCGTACCCCGCGGAGCGGCTGGCCTTCCTGCTGGAGGACGCGGACGTGCCGCTGCTGCTCACGCAGGAGCGGCTGGTGGCGACGCTGCCGGCGGACCGCCCGGTGTTCCGGCTGGATGCGGACTGGCCGCGGGTCGCCGGTGAGCCCACGCACGACCTGGCTCCGACGGCCGGGCCCGAGCACGGCTGCTACGTCATCTACACCTCGGGTTCGACGGGCAAACCCAAGGGCATGCAGATTGAACATGCCCGGGTGACGCGCCTCTTCACGGCGACGGCGCCCTGGTTCTCCTTCGGCTCCGGCGAGGTGTGGACGCTCTTCCACTCGTACGCGTTCGACTTCTCCGTCTGGGAGATCTGGGGCGCGCTCATCCACGGGGCGCGGCTGGTCATCGTCCCGTATCTGGTGAGCCGTTCGCCGGAGGCCTTCCGGACGTTGGTTCACGACGAAGGCGTGACGGTGCTCAACCAGACGCCGTCCGCGTTCCTCCAGTTCGTGCAGGCGGACGCGGCCCGGAGCACGGGCGGCGCGTCGAGCCTGCGGTGGATCATCTTCGGCGGCGAGACGCTGGAGTTCTCCAGCCTCCGGGCCTGGTTCGACCGGCATGGCGACGCGCGGCCGAAGCTCGTGAACATGTACGGCATCACGGAGACGACGGTCCACGTGACGTTCCGTCCGTTGACGGCCCACGACGCGGCCGGCGCGCAGCCGAGCAGCGTGGGCGTGCCCATCCCGGACCTCCAGGTGTACGTGCTGGACGCGCGCGGCGAGCTGGCGCCCGTGGGCGTCCCGGGCGAGCTGTTCGTGGGCGGTGAAGGGCCCGGCCGTGGCTACCTGAAGCGCCCGGCGCTGACGGCGGAGCGCTTCGTGCCGGATCCGTTCTCCGGACGTCCGGGCGCGAGGCTGTACCGCACGGGAGACCTGGGGCGCTGGCGCTCGACGGGGGAGCTGGACCACCTGGGCCGCATCGACCACCAGGTGAAGGTGCGTGGCTTCCGCATCGAACTGGGTGAGATCGAAGCCGTGCTGCGCACCCATCCGGCCGTGCGCGACGCGGTGGTGCTGGTGCGGACGGTGGCTGGCGACGCGCGGCTCGTGGCCTATGTGACGGCTCGGGAAGGCGCGCACGTGGAGCCCTGGGAGCTGCGGCGCGTACTGCGCGAACGGCTGCCCGACTACATGGTGCCGCAGGCGCTGGTGCCCCTGGAGGCGTTCCCGCTCACGTCCCACGGCAAGCTGGCGCGTGAGGCCCTCCCGCTGCCGGAGACGGTGGACACCGAGGAGTCCGCGTCCGCCGACGTGGCGCCGCGGACGCCCACCGAGGAGCTGCTGGCGGACATCTGGGCGTCGGTGCTCGGCGTGGCGCGGGTCGGCCGCGACGACGACTTCTTCGAGCTGGGGGGCCACTCCCTGCTGGCGACGCAAGTGGTGTCGCGGTTGCACGCGGTGTTCCCCGTGAAGGTGCCGCTGCGGGAACTCTTCGAGCACCCCACGGTGGCAGCGCTGGGGCAGTGGCTGGATGCTGCGCTCGGTGCGAGGACCGGAGCCGAGGCCTTCGCGCGCATTCCGTCGCGGGTCCGTGGCGAGGGAGAACAGCTCCCGCTGTCGTTCGCGCAGCAGCGGCTGTGGTTCCTCGACCTGCTCACGCCTGGAAGCGCCGCATACAACATCCAGGCGGCGCTGCGGCTGAAGGGGCCCCTGGACCTGGCCGCGCTGGAGCAGGCGTTCACGCAGGTCGTCCAGCGGCACGAAGCGCTGCGCACCACGTTCGGCTCGGTGGAAGGGCGTCCGTTCCAGCGCATCGCCTCCGGCGCGTCCTTCGCGCTGCGGCATGTGGACGTGAGCGGGCGGGAGGACCGTGCGCAGGAGACCGCGCGGGTCGCGGCGGAAGAAGCGCAACGGCCGTTCGACCTGGAGGCCGGGCCGCTGATGCGGGCCTTGGTGGTGAAGGAGGGGGAGGGGGAGCACGTGCTGGTGGTGGTGATGCACCACATCGTGTCGGACGGCTGGTCGATGGGCGTGATGGTGAGGGAGGTGGGGAAGGCGTACGAGGCGAAGGTGAAGGGCCCCCATGCGCGGGAAGAAGCGCTGGAGGTGCAGTACGCGGACTGGGCGGCGTGGCAGCGGGAGTGGCTGGAGGGCGGGGCGCTGGAGGAGCAGTTGGGGTGGTGGAAGCAGCGGTTGGCGGGAGCCCCCGCGGCGCTGGAGCTCCCTACCGATCGTCCCCGGCCCGTCGTGCCCTCGACCGCGGGCGCGAGCCTGGACGTGCGGCTGT